>JANLPN010000460.1:0-38847 GCA_031367285.1 Betaproteobacteria bacterium
GGTGGAGCTTGATGCCGGCCTGCGCGCGGCCAGTGGCAAACCGGGTGCCGGACTGGTGCTGCGCCATGGCTTTGCGGCCGACGAGATCGTGGCGCTGGCCCGGCTGCTCGGCGTGCAGGCCGTGTTTGCCGCGCGCGACTACGAGCCGCAGGCGATAACGCGCGACCGCAAAGTGCTGGGCGCGTTGGCCGAGGCGGGTATTGCCCTGCACACCGCCCGGGACCACGTCATCGTCGAGGGCCGGGAGTTGCTCACCAAAACCGGCTCGCCTTATTCCGTGTTCACGCCGTACAAAAACGCCTGGCTGGCGCGGGCGAGCCAGGTGCCGTGGCACACGCTGGACTGCGCAGCGCATTGTGCTGCGCTGGCCGAGCGTCCGCCCGCGCTGCGTATGGCCGTGCCGACGCTGCAACAGATCGGGTTTGAATCCACCAACCTCTCCGGCTTGCACATCCCCACCGGCTCCAGCGGCGCCACAGCTCTTTTTTCCGAGTTCTTCGACCGCATGGACGATTACCACGCCACGCGCGACTTCCCGGCTGTCAAGGGCCCGAGTTACCTGGGCATACACCTGCGTTTTGGGACGGCCTCGGTGCGCAAGCTTGCGGCCACCGCTTTGCAGCGCTCGGTCCAGGGCAGTGCCGGCGCCGCGGTATGGCTCAGTGAGCTGGTGTGGCGCGAGTTCTATTTCCAGATCCTGGCCAACTTTCCCCATGTAGCCGTTGGCGCCTTCAAGCCCGCCTACGACGCGATTGTCTGGGAAAAGGGCAAACACGCTCAGGTGTTGTTCAAGGCCTGGTGCGAAGGCCGCACCGGCTACCCGCTGGTGGATGCGGCCATGGCGCAGATCAACCAGACCGGTTACATGCACAACCGGCTGCGTATGGTGGCCGGCAGTTTCCTGGTCAAGGACCTCGGCGTGGACTGGCGCTGGGGCGAGGCGTATTTTGCGACGCACCTCAATGACTTCGACCGGTCGGCGAACAACGGGGGCTGGCAGTGGGTGGCTTCCAGCGGCTGCGACGCACAGCCTTACTTCAGGATTTTCAACCCGGTCAGCCAGAGCGAAAAGTTCGACCCGCAAGGCAAATTTATCCGCCGTTACCTGCCGCAACTCGCCAGATTGCCGACTGCCGCCATCCATGCGCCCTGGGCTGCCAGCCCGATGGAGCTGCTGGCCGCGGAGGTCCGGCTGGGCGACAACTATCCCCGGCCAATCGTCGTACACGAGGAGGCGCGTGCACACACGCTGGCGCGTTATGCCGCGGTGCGCAAGGCCGCGTGACCACGGCCAATACCCAGTCTGCCCAGTCTGGTCAGGCTACCGAATTTGCGTCCAGCGGCAAGGCGCAGTAGTGCCGGATGATGCCCAGCAATTCTTCCTCGGCATACGGCTTGCCCAGGTAGTGGTCCACACCCAGTTCCTTGGCGTGTTCGCGGTGTTTCTCCGCGATACGCGACGTGATCATGATGATGGGAAGATCACGCAAACGCAGGTCACCACGAATATTGCGGGCCAGATCGAAGCCGTCCATGCGCGGCATCTCGATATCCGACAACACCACGGCCGGACGCTCGTCCTGCAGGCGTTCCAGCGCCTGCAAGCCATCGTTGGCCAGCACCACACGGTACCCCTCGCGTTTTAGCAGGCGTTGCGTGACCCGGCGCACCGTGATCGAATCGTCCACCACCATCACCAGCGGCGTCTGGACGATACCGAGGGCCGGCGTATTGACCGGGCCGGCGCCGCCGACCATCGACGCAGCCGCCGACGTACGCGCCGAGGTCTGCAGTTGCAGCGCCTGCTCGCCATACACCGTGGACAGTGCCACCGGGTTGTAAATCAGCACCACGGCGCCGGAGGCCAGCACCGACATGCCGGTCAGCCCCGGTACTCGGGATAGCTGTGGCCCGAGGTTCTTGACCACCACCTCCTGGTTGCCCAGCACCTCATCCACATGGGCCGCCACGCGTTGCCCCGCACTGCGGAACACCACCACCGGCAAATGTTTGGTGGCCGGCTCCGCACTGGCGGCGGAAGCCTGCAACAAGGCACCCGACCAGTAGAACGGAATCTGCTCCCCGCCATGCCCAAAAGTGTTGGACTTGTAAGCCTGCTTGACCTCGGCCAGCGGCACCCGCTTGACGATCTCCACCAGGTTGGACGGCACGCCAATGGCGAGCTCACCGAGGCGCAACATCACCACCTGTGTCACTGCCGTGGTCAAAGGCACCACCAGCTTGAACCTGGTGCCAGCGCCCAACATGCTCTCGGTCTCGATACGGCCGCCCAACGCGTTGACTTCGGAGCGCACCACGTCCAGCCCGATACCGCGGCCGGCCAGCTCGGTCACCTTGTCGGCGGTGGAAAAACCGGGCGCAAAAATCAGGTTGGCTATCTCGCCATTGGCCATCACCGTGCCCGGACCCACCAGCCCACTGGCAATCGCCTTGTCGTAGATGCGCTTGAGGTCCAGACCGGCGCCGTCGTCGCTGAACTGCACCGACACGTCGTTGCCCTCGTGCTGCAACTCGATCGAGATCGAACCAACCGGCGGTTTGCCAGCGCTGGCGCGTGCCGCCGGGTCTTCAATGCCGTGCGCGACGGCGTTGCGCAGCATGTGCTCGAAGGCCGGCGCCATACGTTCCAGCACGCTGCGGTCCAGGTCCATGGAGCCGCCAATGATGTCGAGCTTGACCTGTTTGCCGGCGTCTTTGGAGGCTTGGCGCACCACGCCGTACAGACGCTCCGAGATGCCTTCAAATTCGACCATGCGCGTGCGCAGCAGGTCGCGCTGCAATTCACGCGCCTGGCGCGCCTGTGCGATCAGGTCGTCTTCCGTTCCTTCCATGGTGCGCTGCAGATTACGCTGCACCGTAGCCACGTCGGCGACCGACTCGGCCATGATGCGCGTAAGCTCCTGCACCCGGGTAAAGCGGTCGAACTCCAGCGGATCGAAGTCCTGCGCATGCTCCTTGTTCTGCGCCAGGCGCGACTGCATCTGCGATTCGGACTGCACCTCGATCTCGCGCAACTGCTGCCGCAACCGGTCCAGGTTGCCCGACAACTCCTTGAGCGAGGAGCGCATCTGGCCCAGCCGTCCATCCATCCTGGAGCGCGTAATGATGACTTCACCGGCCTGGTTGACCAGCCGGTCCAGCAACTGCGCAGGGACCCGGACACTTTGACTGGCGGCATGGCGCGCGGGCACCAGCGCGCCCGCGGCACGGCCGCGGCTACGGCGGTCGGGTATCGCCTGGACAGCCGGGATGGCGGGCACGGCAAGTTCCGCCGAAGGCTCCGCGGCGGGCGGCGTGGCATCCGCGGCCGGCGCAGCGCTGTCTGGCTGGTGGGCCAGGTTGCGCAGGCCATCAAGAATGGACTGCAGGCCGTCAAAGCGCGACAACAGGGGTTCGACCTGGCTGCTCTGGAACGACTCGGACCCCAGCGCTTCGATGCTTGATTCGAGCCGGTGCGCCATCTCGCCCAGACGCATGGCGCCAGCCAGACGGGCACTGCCTTTGAGGGTGTGCAGCACACGCAGGGCCTCGTTGCGCGCGCCCAGGTTGTCGGGCCGGGCGGCCCATTGCCGCAACGCGCCGCCCAACTGCGGGAACAGGTCCAGCGCTTCTTCTTCAAAAATCGGAAACAGGTCGGCGTCAAGTGCGTCAACGACATCGGTTTCGTCGTCGGCAACGGTAATCAAGGGCGCGGCACCGGCCTCGAATTGCGGCGCCAGCCGCACCACCGGCACGGGCTCCGTCAGGGCCTGCTGTACTGGCGGCGTTTCCGGCGGCACGGCTTCGACCGCAGGTGCCGGTGGCTCCTCCCATGGATCGACCGGCTCCGATTGGGGCAGATCCGGTTTGGGCAGGTCAAGCTCCGCGCTGGGGAACTGCGTCTCCAGAATGGTCTGCAGTGCACGCGCCACCGATGGGTCGGGCTCCTTGAGAAATCCGGCCGCAAACTGGTGCAGCAAACGCCTGATTTCTTCTGCCGCAAGATTGAATACCCGCGCGTGCTCGGGCAATCCCTGGCCGTGCAGCTGCACATGCTGCAAGGCCTGCTCCAGCAAGCGGGCGACATCGGACAGGGCCAGGAAGCCGACCGTGGCCGAACTGCCGCCCAGTGAATGGGCCAGGCCTACCGTTGAATCCTGAAGTGGCCGGTGCAGCTCGAGTTCCCACTCGCTCAACTCCGTAATCAGGCGGCGCGACCACTCATCGGCCTCGTTCAGGTAAACGTTGTACAGCGGGATACCGATGCGCAAGCTGCCAATAACCCTGGTCTGGTCATCGATCACCTCCGGCTCCGGCACGTCCGGTTCGTCTAGCGGCGCAGGCACCATTGCACGGCTACCTTCAATGTACGGCAAGGCATCCACCGGCATCACCGTGACGGACTCGTCGTCACTTTCCGCGCCAGGTCCCTGGGCCAACTGCGCAGGCTCTTCGGCAACAAGGTCTCCAAAATCAAAGTCGTCCAGATCCAGGCCGGCTGACACCGCGCCCTCGACCGGCTCCGCGCGTGGCGACGGCCCGTTATCGAGAGTTTGCGTAGGCTCGAAATCACGCCGCGCCGGCTCCGCTGGCACGTCGGCGAACTGCGTTGCCTCAAATCCGGCCGCTGGCTCGGGGGCCAACGCACCGGGAACAAACATCTGGGTCGCCTCAAACTCAGTCGGCTTCTGTTCAACGGGGGCGACCGGCTCAGCCAGTGCAGGCGGCGGCGGAGCCACGTCGATGGCAAACATTTCGGACGAATCGAAATCAAGCTCAAACGGCGCGTCGGGCTCTGTTGCAGGGAGCGGCTCAGGCGCCGCAGGAACAGGCGCGGCATCAATTGCCGGCGCAGCCTCTGCCACGGGCGCCGCTTCGGGGACTACGGGTTCTGGCTCAACTACCGGCGCCGCCTCGGGCACTGCGGGTGCTGGCTCAATTACCGGCGCAATCTCAGCGACGGGCGCCACTTCGGGCACTGCGGATGCTGGCGTGGCAGCCGGCGCCACCTCAGCGACCGGCGCCGCCTCGGGGGCAGGTATTGCCTGTGCACCCGGCGCGCCGGGTGCTTCCAGTTCCACCCGTTGGTTATTCAGCCGCAAGCCATCGGCCGCCTTGCGAAACGGCTGGGCCAGCCAGGCAGTGGGGGCTCCGGATGCAATGTCCTCGACCCAGCGGGCAAACTGCTGCATCGCGGCGCCGCACACCGCCAGCAGGTCATCGCTAGCCGGCTTCTGCTCGGCCAGCCAGGTGTTGACCAGTTGCTCCAGTGCCCAGGCGGCTTCACCGAACTCCAGCAGACCAACCATGCGGGAGCTGCCCTTGAGTGTGTGAAAGGCGCGGCGCAAGGTGGTTTGTTCGCCCAGATCGGCGGGAGTCATGGTCAAAGCCGCAACCGCTTGCGATCCGGTCTGAACCACTTCACGGGCCTCTTCCAGGAAGATCTCGCGCATCTCCGCGTCGTCATCGTCCAGTGCGGCCACCGGGGCCGGGGCGGCGGGCACCGCTGGCGCTGGTATTGCGGCCGCCGGTTGCGCAGCCGGCACAGGCGCCACTGCCATCTCGGGGGCCAGCGGCTCGGCCACATCCTGCGCAGCAGACGCGGCTTGCTGCGCCAACCCATGGGTATCTGCCTTGAGCGCGGCCGACTCCTCCATGGCCAACTTGTCGCGGCCCATGACCGGCCTGAACTCGGCCAGCTGCTCGTCATAAACAAACAGCTTCTTGGCCAACGCGCGCTGGTAACTGAGCATGTCGATCAGGAAGCCCATGGCGCCCAGGCTGCTGCCCAGCTTCTCGAACACGCTGGCGCCGCCCTTGCGTACATCGACCTGGTCGACCAGGAAATTCTCCACGCTGTCGCGCATACGCAGTGCCGCCAGCGAAGCCTGGTCCAGGCCGAGCACCGAGAATACGCCGCGCATCTGCGCCAGCTGGCTGGGCACTTCATGCAAAGGTCCGCGGTCCTGCGGGTCGCGGAAAAACTGGTCGAGCGATTTTTCCACCTGTCCCAGCGTGGTGCGCAATTCATCCACCACGCTGCCCATGGTCTGGCGATCACTGACCCGGCGGTACAGCTCCTCCATCCATCCCTCCAGCGGTTGCGGCTGCGCGCCGCCCACCACATGGTCCAGTCGCTGCGCCAGGCGCGCACTGCGCTCCGCCATCCTGGACTCGGTCGGATCCAGATCGTCGTAGGCAGCTTCCAGGTACAGGACCGAGGTAGCCACCTCCATCGCCACCGCAGCCGCCGGCGGTTCGCCGGACCGCACGGTCGCATCCACGGCGCGTGTCAGCGCGCGCGCCAACTCACCGCTCTCCGGGTGCAGCTTCAGCATCGACTCGGCAATCGCGCCGAACTGGTCGGCGGCGGCCTTGATGCGGTTGGTGTCGCCACCTGCCAGCGCGGCCCAGGTTTCGGTGCCCGACGCAATACGCTTGCGTGCCTGCACCAGCACGGCCGGATCAAAGCGCCCGAACTGCGGCGTCGCATAGTCGAACGGCTTGGTGCGGGTAAGGCCGTAGGCGTGGCGTACCGCAACCAGTGTCGGGGTCGGCACGTGGGGGTTCGGGACGGCCTGGGCACAATAAAACAGCAGGTCCTGCGCCAACCGGTCAATCACACCCGGCTCACCGCGGGCCAGCGTGGTGTACTGCGCGATGATGCGCGACGCAGTGCGTTTGACGAACACGTCCGACGGGCACAAGCCATGGCCGAGTGCCTCGAAGAAGGCAGCGCTGATCTTCCAGAACACACGGGCCTCAAGCTGGCTGGAAGCCGCGGCCAAACCAAGGCTGACGCCGGTCATCGCGCTGGCCGCCTCGGCGTCGCCCGAACGCACGACCTTAAGCACCGCCTGGTCGACCCGCGCACGCACTCCAGGGCCATAGGCCAGTGCGGTGGAGGATGTTGCCATCGGCACGTCAACCCAGCGCCATTCCAATGGCCACAGGTCGGCCGGGTGCACGCGGTCGCCGCCCACCAGATCAAGCACATCACGGTACTGCGGAAACAGGGCGACCGGCGATGCGGTTTTGCCCTTTAGCACACCCTCTAGGTACTCCGTCAAGGCAAAACTGGCGCGCTCGACCTTGGCTGCCGCGTCGTCACTGCACAACTCCGGGCGTTGTACAAACTTCTGCGCCAACGACTCCATGGCCCGCAGTACTTTGGCCGGTGCACCGAGGCCCACCATTTCCAGCGCTCCCACGGCCTGGTGCAATTGCTGGCGCGCAATACGCAGCTGGCTGGCGTCAACCTCCGCCAGGTCGGAACCACGCGCCAATTCGGCATCACGCACGAAACGACGCAACGCTTTGGTGGCGCCGTCAAGCGATTTGCGCAACTCGTCCAGAACCCAGGCCAGCGGACCCAGATCATTGACCGCCAGTTCCGCTTCACCAGGCGTGTTGGGGTTTGTTTGCATCAAGTTGTCCACTCCTGGAAAACCGGGCCGCCCGCCATCACGCGATCTTGAACCGGGCCACTGACTGACGCAGTTCCTCGGCCATGCGAGACAGTTCACGCACCTGGCCCGCCGTGGCCCGCGTGCCCTCGCTGGTCTGCTCGGTCACCGCGAAAATGTTCTGGATGCTGTCAGCTACGGAGTTCGCCAGGTTGGCCTCGCGCGAGGTGGAATCCGAAATCTGCTGGATCAACTCGGACAGCCGTCGCGAGACCTGGTCGATCTCGGTCAACCGGGTGCCTGCGTTGTCCGACAGCTTGGCGCCTTCCACCACGCCCTGGGTGGAGCGCTCCATGGCGGCCACGGCATCCTGGGTATCGGTCTGAATGGCGCGCACCAGCGCGGCGATCTGGCGGGTCGCATCGGCCGACCTCTCGGCCAGCCGCTGCACCTCTTCCGCCACGACCGAAAAGCCGCGTCCGGCTTCGCCCGCCGATGCGGCCTGGATGGCGGCGTTGAGTGCAAGCACGTTGGTCTGCTCGGTAATGTCCGAGATCAACTCGGTAATCTCGCCGATCTCCTGCGAAGACTCACCCAGGCGCTTGATGCGTTTGGAGGTTTCCTGGATCTGGTTGCGGATCGAGTTCATGCCGCCAATCGCGTTCTGCACCGCCTGCAAGCCCGACTCCGCCGCCAGCAACGACTGGCGCGCCACGGCAGCCGACTCCTGCGCCTGGTTGGACACCAGGTTGATGCGCGTGGCCATATCCAGCACCGACTTGCCGGCGGCCTGGATCTCGTTCATCTGCTCGTTCGAGGCCGCGAGCAACTCGGTCGAGGTCAGGTCCACGTCGGAGGTAGTCTGCGCCACCCTGGACGCCGTGTTCTGTACGCTGGCAACCAGATTGCGCAACTCCTCCACGGTGTAGTTCACCGAGTCCGCAATAGCGCCCGTGATGTCCTCCGTGACCGTTGCCTGCTGGGTTAGGTCGCCCTCGGCCACGGTTTGCAGTTCGTTCATCAACCGCAGAATAGCGGCCTGGTTGGCATCGTTCACGCGTTTGGCGTCCAGCTGCAGCCTCTCTGCGTCGAGCATCTGCGCTTCGGCCGCCGATTGCCGGTTGCGCCCTTCCTGCAACGGTATTTGCGACAACCCGTAGGCGCACAACAAGGCCAGCAGCGCGGCAACCACCAGCGTCAGCAGGGTGCCGGTGCCGATACCGGTGCCCACCGACAGTTTTTGCTGCAGCTCCTCGAAATTACGCCGCAAGGGTTCGCTGTCGGCAACGATGGCGGCTTGTGCCTCACGCGCGGCAACCAGGCTCTGCAGGTTCCCAAGCACCGAGCCGGCCAGCACACGGGTCTGCTCGAACAACTTGACCAGGGCATCCAGTTGCTGCCGGGTCTGGGCGTCCCGCGCCCCCGACAGCCGCAATTCCGCACTGCCTTGCAGCAAACCCTGCGCAATTTCCTTGAACGAGTTCAGATCCTTGCCAAGCAGAAAAACCGCCTCCGAGCTGACGCCCTCGATGCTCAGAAATTCGGTTGATGACTTACCAATGCGCTGGGTGAGCATCACCAGTTGGCCGGCGGCGGCAATTTCGATCGCTGGTGCGTTCTGCTGGACTTTGAGCGCGGAAACAGCCTCGGCGATTTCCAGCAGCTCGGTGGATTGCTTGTTGATCTGGCGCAGCGCCGTGCCGATCTGCGTCAGCACTTGCTTTTGGGCCATGACGGTCGCGGCGTTCTTCTCGGCGCGCTCGACCAGCGGCGTAATCTTGTTCAGGTCATCCTCGTAACCGGCGTCCACGGCATCCAGCCGCAGTTCGGCGTCTCCAGACTTCAAACCTCTGGCCGTCTTGCCCAGCACACCGGCGCTGTCAGCCACGTCCGGAAATGCCTGCGCGCCGCCCAACAACGCCTGGGAAACCGATTTTGCCAACCGCTGCGACTGCGTCAGCGCCTGGCCGGTGGCGCCCATCTGCTGGCCCACGCGGCTCGAAACACTGACCGAGTAAGCCGCCACCGCACCCAGCAAAATCAACGCGATTGCCAAACCAATCAAAAGAATTTGCTGGTGTTCGGTCACGGACCGCGTGCCCAGCACCGGCAACGTCACCAGGTCGGCGGGCCCGGAGGCCGTCGGTGCCCGGGCCAGGGCCGACGTTGCTGCCGCAATCGGCTGCACCACGGTCGCATCCAGTTCCGGGTCGGCGGTACTGTCGGCCGGGCCCATGCTCGAACTGTGCTCGGACTCCATGACTGTCTTTGAGAAAAAACGCTTGAGCCGGTCTACGGACATGATGGGGCCTTGGTAAAGAACTTAAGCAGTAATATTCAAAAAGCCGGGAAGCCGCGACAAGGTCTGAAGATTGATCTCCTGCCAATGCTCACCGCTGGCATCGGTGAACCGGTTTCCGAAGTAAGCCGGCGCGCCCGCAGCCGGGGCTTGCGCCGAGGCAAATCCTTCCGGGTTGCGCAAACCCGCCAGGGCATCGACCATCAAGGCGCAATTCACGTCCAACGCCGCGTTCAGGGTCACCACGATCGCTTCACCAGCGGCCGGGGCCTCCAGGGCAACTGCACCCGCCGCAGAGCCGTCACCGCTGCTGGCGACAAAACGCGCCACATCCACCACGCCATACAACCCGCCCCGCAGATTGACAACGCCGCGAAACCACGGCCGTGCGTAGGGCACCGGCTGCAAACTGGCAATCGGAAAAATCTCGCCCGACTGGGCCAGCGGGAACAGGTAACTTGACCCGCCCGATTTGACTGCCAGCCACGACACCGACAATCCTTCATTGCGGGCCGCCTGCAAGCGGCTCGCTAGGCGCGCCTGGAGTTCCCGGATGGCTTCGCGGTTGGCCATTGGTAGTTAGCCAAGGGCCTTGATCTTGGCAAGCAATTCCACCGGATCGACGGGCTTGGTAATGTAGTCGCGCGCGCCCTGGCGCATGCCCCACACCCGGTCGGTTTCCAGGCTTTTGCTGGTGCACATGATGATGGGGATACCAGAGTAGTCGGGCGAGCGGCTGATGGATCGGGTCAGCTGGTAACCGTTTTGCCCGGGCATCACCACGTCCATCAGTATGAGATCGGGCTTGTCCTCCGCCAGCCGCTTGAAGGCCTCGTCGGCGCTCGGGGCCGTTTTGACGGTCATGTCGTTCTTCTGCAGCAAATCGGTCAGGAACATCAGTTCCGTCTTCGAGTCGTCAACGATCAGGACTTTGTGAATCGGCATCAGGTGGCTCCCAGCGCAGCGGCACCAATTTGCCCTACTGCCTGCAACAACTGGTCCTTGGTAAAGGGCTTGGTGAGGTAGTCCTGGGCCCCCACCATGCGCCCGCGGGCTTTGTCGAAAACGCCGTCCTTGGACGACAGCATCACCACCGGAACCTGGGTAAATTTGGGGTTGCGCTTGATGATGGCACAGGTCTGGTAGCCATCCAGCCGTGGCATCAGGATGTCGCAGAAAATCACATGCGGCTGATAGTCGTTGACCTTGGCCAAGGCGTCAAAACCGTCTTCGGCCAGCAACACTTCATGGCCGCCCTGCTTCAGGAATATCTCGGCGCTGCGCCGGATGGTGTTGCTGTCGTCAATCACCAGGACTTTGAAAGTCGATCCGGTTGTATTCACAAGACTGCGCTCCTGAACTGTAATTTTTCAAAGCTGGTCGTTGGCACCCGCACCGGATTGATTCAGATCTGGACCATTTCGAAGTCTTCCTTGCGCGCGCCGCATTCGGGGCAGGTCCAGTTCATGGGCACATCGGCCCACTTGGTTCCAGCTGCAAGGCCGTCGTCGGGCGCACCGGCGTCCTCGTCGTAAATCCAGCCACAAATCAGACACATCCAGGTTTTAGATTCGCTCACAGCTTAAGGGGCCTTCGAATAGAATGCAATCATTGTATAGAGACGGCTCCAGCGCTTAGGCGCGATATGCGCCTTAAGAAGCAGGTGTCGCGCCAGAACCAACAATATTTTGCCTGATGACCACTTCAGGCTCGACCATGTCTCTGCTGCCTGCTCCCACTGATCCCGGAGACGATCTGGAATCGGAACACACAGCCTGTGTTCTGACCTTCAATGCCAACGATCCCAGCGGCGCGGGCGGCTTGGCCGCCGACGTTGGCGCCATCGCTTCGGTGGGCGCCCATGCGTTGCCTGTTGTCACCGGTGCCTATACGCGCGATACGGCCGAGATTCTGGACCACCATGCCTTCGACGAAGAAGCAGTGACCGAACAGGCACGCACCGTACTGGAAGATGTTTCCGCACAGGTGATCAAGGTCGGTTTTGTAGGCTCGGCGGAGAATCTGAGTGCCATCGCTGAAATTGCGTCCGACTATGCCAGCGTCCCGCTGGTCGCCTATATGCCGGACCTGTCCTGGTGGAGCGAAGTGCAGATCGACCTGTACCTGGACGCATTCCGGGAATTGGTTTTGCCGCAGACCACCGTGTTGGTAGGAAACCACAGTACGCTGTGGCGCTGGCTGCTTCCCGACTGGAGTTCGGCCAAAAATCCAAGCCCACGCGACATCGCGCGTGCGGCCAACGCGCTGGGTGTGCCGTACACGCTTGTGACGGGCATCCCTCTGCCCGAGCAATTGATAGAAAACGTGCTTGCGTCCCCGCATTCAGTGCTTTACAGCGGGCGTTTTGAACGCTTTGAAGCGGCCTTCTCGGGTGCCGGAGACACCCTTTCAGCGGCGCTGGCAGCCTTGCTTGCGACCGGCAGTGACTTGGCCGAGGCGGTGAAGGAAGCCCTGGGCTATCTGGACCGCTGCCTCGACGCCGGCTTCAGACCCGGAATGGGCCACGTCGTTCCGGACCGGCTGTTCTGGGCCCAATCCGACGACGCTGAAGAGGCCGAGCCGGATGACGTCGAGCCTTCGCCGATTTTTGACCTGCCAGCACATGACACCAAGCACTGAAACCAACGATCAACTTTTCGCACGCGCCCAACGTGTCATTCCGGGCGGCGTCAATTCGCCGGTACGGGCGTTTCGCGCAGTGGGCGGAACACCCCGTTTTGTCCAGCGCGCCGAGGGCGCCTATTTCTGGGACGTGGAAGGCAAACGCCACATCGACTACATCGGTTCCTGGGGGCCAATGATTCTCGGCCACGGGCATCCCGCCGTGCTGCAGGCCGTGCAGGCCGCCGTGCTGGAGGGATTTTCTTACGGAGCGCCGACACTGCGCGAAGTAGAACTGGCCGAAGCCCTGCTGCATCTGGTTCCGTCGATGGACATGGTGCGGCTGGTCAGCTCCGGCACCGAGGCGGCGATGAGTGCCATCCGCCTGGCCCGCGGTGCCACCGGGCGCCACAAGCTCATCAAGTTCGAAGGCTGTTACCACGGCCACGCCGACGCGCTGCTGGTCAAGGCCGGCTCGGGCCTCGCAACCTTTGGCAACCCGACCAGTGCCGGCGTACCGCCTGAAGTAGTACGGCATACGGTAGTGCTCGAGTACAACAACCTGGAACAACTCGAACAGGCTTTCGCGGCACATGGCAACGAACTGGCCTGCCTGGTGATCGAACCGATTGCCGGCAACATGAACTTTGTGCGTGCCAGCCTGCCCTTCATGCAACGCTGTCGGGAGTTGTGCACCGAATACGGCGCCCTGCTGGTGTTCGACGAAGTGATGACCGGCTGCCGCGTTGCCATCGGCAGCGCGCAGAGTGTCTATGCCAGGGCTCTGCCCGGGTTCGAGCCGGATATGACCATCATGGGCAAAGTCATCGGCGGCGGCATGCCGCTGGCCGCGTTTGGCGCCAAACGGGCCGTGATGGAACAACTCGCGCCACTGGGCCCGGTCTACCAGGCCGGCACGCTTTCCGGCAACCCGGTTGCCACGGCATGTGGCCTGGCAACCTTGGCAGAGATCGCAAAACCAGGATTTTTTGAAGACCTTGCACGCAAATCGCGCGCTCTGGTGGACGGCCTGCAAACGGCAGCCGATGCGGCCGGTGTCCCGTTTTGCGGGGACTGCGAGGGCGGCATGTTCGGCTTTTTCCTGCTGGAGCGCCTGCCGCGGAATTATGGGCAGGTCATGCGTTCGGATGGCGCACGTTTCAACCGCCTGTTCCACGGCATGCTGGATCGCGGGGTCTATTTTGCGCCCGCCTTGTATGAAGCCGGCTTCGTCAGCGCCGCCCATACCGACGCGGATATTGCGGCAACCATAGAAGCGGCGCGCGAGGTATTCAAGACCCTCTGAACACCTGGCCCGGTGGACCCTGTGCGGGGGTCGGAGCGTATCGACTTGTTACCACCTCTTTACCGTGCAAGCGCTTGTATTTGGGTGTGCCGGGGCTAAACTGGTGCCGTGGGTTTTACGTTCAAGGAGAGCAGCATGAAAAGCAGCATTGTTCTGGCCGTTGTGGCAACGGCCAGTGGCCTGTGTGCCGCGCAGGAGGTAGGGCGCGTCATATCAAGTACGCCGGTCGTGCAGCAAGTGGCTGTGCCGCGCCAGGTCTGCGGCACGGAATCCATTGCGATACCTGGCCAAAAGTCCGGCGGCGGGGCGGCCCTTGGCGCGATTGCCGGAGGTGCACTCGGCAACGCGATAGGGCAAGGCTCCGGTCGCGCGGCCGCCACCGTGCTGGGGCTGTTCGGCGGCGCTGTGCTGGGTGACCGGATCGAGGGCCAGGGCACGACCCAGTACCAGAACGTGCAGCGCTGCACGACACAAAATTCGCTGGAGAACCGCGTCGCCTACTATTCGGTGGTGTACGAATATGCCGGCAGGCAATACACGACCCAGCTACCCAATGACCCGGGTTCGCAGGTGCGGCTTCAGGTGACTCCGGTCGACGCGGCACCGGCGCCTGCTCCGGCAGCGCCCATTGCTTATACCCAGCCCGATCCGCAAACCGTGTATGCGCAGCCGGTGTATGTACAACCGGTTTATGCGCAACCCGTCTATCCCGGCTACTACGTGCGCCCGTACTATCCGCCGGTCGGGGTGAACCTGCAGTTTGGTTACGGTGGTGGCCACTACGGCCATTGGCGCTGAGCCCAGGCAGCACGCCGGTTGACGGCCCTTTTGCGGCAACCCGTTCGTGGTTGCGTCGGCACGCGGCTTTGTCAGTGCCTGAAGTGCCGTACCCCGGTAAACACCATGGCCACCTGACGCTCATCGGCAGCCGCGATGACCTCGTCGTCACGCATGCTGCCACCGGGCTGGATGACGCAGCTTGCGCCCGCGTCCACCACCACGTCCAGGCCATCCCGGAATGGGAAAAAGGCGTCGCTGGCCACCACGCTGCCCGACAACGAAAGACCGGCGTGTTGCGCCTTGATACTGGCAATACGCGCCGAATCCAGACGGCTCATTTGTCCTGCGCCGACACCAACCGTCATACCGCCGGCACAAAACACGATGGCATTTGACTTGACGTACTTGGTGACTTTCCAGGCAAACAGCAGATCCTGAAGCTGGGCAGCCGAGGGTTGCAACCTGGTCACCACCTTCAGGTCGGTGAGCGCAAGTTCATGGTTGTCAGCAGTCTGCAACAACAGCCCCGAACCCACGCGTTTTGCATCGACCGCGTTGCGGCCCTGTTCCCAGGCAGTTTTGCCACCAGGAGGCAGCGCAATCTTGAGCAGGCGCACATTGGCCTTGGACTTGAACACCGCCAACGCCTCGTCGAAGAAGTCGGGCGCCATCAGCACCTCGACGAACTGCCTGGCAATGGCCGCCGCGGCGGGGCCGTCCACCGGACAGTTGAATGCGATGATGCCGCCAAAAGCCGACGTAGGGTCGGTCTTGAATGCCTTGCCGTAGGCGTCCAGCGCGTTGCCCGCCACCGCCACGCCACAGGGATTGGCGTGTTTGACGATGACGCAGGCCGGAACGTCAAAACTTTTTACACATTCCCAAGCGGCGTCGGCGTCGGCGATGTTGTTGTAGCTGAGCTCCTTCCCCTGTACCTGCACCGCGCTGACCAGCGACCCCGGAGCCGGGTAGAGGTCACGGTAATAGGCGGCCTGCTGGTGCGGGTTCTCGCCGTAACGCAGATCCTGCAATTTTACGAAACGCCCGTTGGACTGGCCTGGAAACAGGGCATGGCTGCCATCGTCGTGGATGCCCGACAGGTAGTCACTGATGGCAGCATCGTATTGGCTGATACGGTTGAACGCCGCCACGGCAAGTGCAAAACGCGTCTTGCGCGAAACCTCCCCACCGGCTTGCAGCTCGGCCAGCACCGTCGCGTATTGCGACGTGTCGGTCAGCACCGCCACATCCTTCCAGTTCTTGGCCGCGCTGCGGACCATGGCCGGGCCGCCAATATCGATATTCTCGATCGCTTCCTCCAGCGTACAGCCAGGTTTGGCGACCGTGGCCTCAAAGGGGTAGAGGTTGACCACCAGCAGATCGATCAGGTCAATCGCATGCGCCTTCAGCGCGTCCATGTGGGCCGGCACGTCGCGCCGCGCAAGCAGCCCGCCATGTACCTTGGGGTGCAGGGTCTTGACCCGGCCATCAAGCATCTCGGGGAAATTGGTCAACTCGGCAACCTCGGTGACCGCCAGGTCGTTTGCGGCCAGCAGGCTGGCTGTACCGCCGGTCGAAATCAACTTCACGCCCAGGGCTTGCAATGCCTTGGCGAATTCGACTACGCCGGACTTGTCGGAAACAGAGAGGAGTGCGTTCATGGATGGGGCGTAACGGTCAATTGAGAAGCTTGTGTTCGACCAGTTTCTTGCGCAAGGTGTTGCGATTCAAGCCCAACCACTGGGCAGCCCGGGACTGGTTGTTGTCGGCTTGTTGCATCACCACTTCCAGCAGGGGTTTCTCGACCACGCGAACCATCATGTCGTACATGCCGTCCGGCTCGGTGCCGCGCAGGTCCCTGAAGTACCCCTCCAGACTGGTGCGCACGCATTCTTCGATGTGCTTCTTGCTCATGCCGCTGTCTCCCATTGTTCTGCATCCGAGCCCGCACATGCCTGGGCCGCCGGGTCCGGCAGCCGGTCCATGTCCAAAGCCAGTTCGTCGAAATAATGTTCCACCGCCGTGACCTGCGCCGCGCAGTCATCCAGCATATTCATACGGCTGCGGAAAAACTCACCCCGCGGCAAGGCCCTGACATACCAGCCTATATGTTTACGCGCCGTAAGCATGCCCGTGAACTCTCCATACAGACGGTAGTGGTCTTCGAGATGGTCCAGCAGCAGATGTTTGACCTCCGCCACCAGCGGCTGTGCCAGATGTGTTCCGGTGGCCAGAAAATGGGCCATGTTCCGGAAAATCCATGGCCGGCCCTGGGCAGCGCGACCCACCATCACAGCATCGGCCCGGGTTGCCGCAAGCACGTGACGTGCTTTTTCGGGCGTGGTGATGTCGCCGTTCGCGACAACAGGTATGCGCAGCGCCGCCTTGACCGCCGCCACCGTTTCGTATTCTGCCTGGCCACCATAACCCTGCTCGCGCGTGCGCCCGTGTACGGCAACCATCTGTACTCCTGCACCCTCGGCGGCCAGGGCGATGCGCACCGCATTTTTATGCGACTGGCACCAGCCGGTACGCATCTTCAGCGTTACGGGAACGCCATGCGGTTCACATGCCCGCACCACCGCCTCCACAATGGCCAACGCCAGCGCTTCGTCCTGCATCAGCGCGGAACCGGCCCATTTATTGCAAACCTTCTTGGCCGGGCAACCCATGTTGATATCGATGATCTGCGCGCCCCGCTCCACGTTGTAGGCCGCCGCCTGCCCCATCATGGCGGGTTCGGTACCGGCAATCTGTACGGCAATCGGGCCCGGCTCCCCGTCGTGGTTCGCGCGCCGCGAGGTCTTTAGCGACTTCCACAGATCGGGGCGCGAGGTGACCATCTCGCTGACGGCGTAGCCGGCGCCAAGGCGCCGGCAAAGCTGGCGAAACGGCCGGTCCGTCACGCCCGCCATCGGGGCGACCATGAAACGATTGGAAAGCACAAAATGACCGATGTTCATGCGCTCGGGAAAACAGAAGAAGGCTGGAGAAAAGTTGGGGAAAACAGCAGGCGGGTAAAACCTGCTTTGATTCTAGCTGCCCAAAATTTCAGCAATTGAAATCCCGCGTTGGCGGGCATCCCCGTGCAGAAAACTGCCGCACCGGTGACCTGCCTATACTGGCCAAGCCCATGGAAGCCTGGATAGAACATCTCATCACCCTGCTGGCTCTGCCGAAGATTGGCCTCAGTACTGTATTTGTGGTGTCGTTTGTATCCGCAACCCTGCTGCCCCTGGCATCGGAGCCGGTGGTGTTTGGTCTGGTCAAAATCAACCCAAGCCTGTTCTGGCCGGCCATTCTTGTTGCCACGGCTGGCAACACACTGGGCGGCGCAGTGACATGGGCCATGGGTTACGGCGCACATACGGTGGTGGACAAATACGGCCACTCGGCATCCCATGTGCGGGCATTGCTCTGGCTGGAACGGCTGGGTCCCAAGGCCTGCCTGCTGGCCTGGTTACCCGGAGTCGGCGACCCGCTGTGTGCCGTGGCCGGCTGGTTGAAGCTGGCATTCTGGCCCTGCGTGTTGTATATGGCCATTGGCAAGTTTGCACGCTACGTCCTCATGACCGCCTCGCTGCTGTGGGTCTTTCCCGGCGGGTTCAGCTGGTAGGTCGGCAGCCGCCGCAGACCGGCCACGTGGCGCGGCAGGCTTTGCTTACCCCGCATAATTGGTAACGCAGTTTTGGCGCAGACTTGGATTTGCGCGGCATGTTGGTCAGAGCTCATAAATGGAAACCAAGTGGCTTGAAGACTTTGTCAGCCTCGCTGAAACCCGCAGTTTCAGCCGTTCGGCGCAACTGCGGCATGTGACGCAGCCGGCGTTTTCACGGCGTATCCAGTCGCTGGAAGCCTGGGCCGGCACGGACCTGGTGGACCGCAGCTCGTACCCGACCCGGCTTACCCCGGCGGGCGAAACGCTGTACGACCAGTCGCTGGAAATGTTACAGGCGCTGCAAAGCACACGCGCCATGTTGCGCGGTCACACTTCGGCGGCGCAGGACGTGATCGAGTTCGCCGTGCCGCACACCCTGGCGTTTACCTTTTTCCCGGCCTGGGTCTCGGGCCTGCGCGAGAAGTTCGGGCCGATCAAGAGCCGCCTGATCGCTCTCAACGTACACGACGCCGTATTGCGCCTGGTCGAGGGCAGTTGCGATTTGCTGATCGCCTACCACCACAGCTCACAGCCGTTCCAGCTCGACCCGCAGCGGTACGAAATGGTCAGCCTGGGAGAAGAGACCATTGCGCCTTATGTGAAACCCGATGCCGACGGTGCGCCCCTGTTCAGCCTGCCGGGGCGCGCCGGTTATCTGCTGCCTTACCTTGGTTACGCGCCCGGTGCTTACCTGGGCCAGATGGTCGATCTGATACTTAAACAATCCGCCACGGCAATCCATTTTGACCGGGTCTACGAAACCGATATGGCCGAAGGCCTCAAGGCAATGGCCCTGGAAGGCCACGGCATTGCGTTCCTGCCCTTTAGCGCCGTCAAGAAAGAGCTGCGTGCCAAACGGCTGGTAAGCGCCCTGCCCGCTGACATGCCCGCGCTGCAAATCACCATGGACGTACGCGCCTACCGGGAAACACCGGTCAACCCCGATGCCGGCAGAAATCCGTCGCGCGGACAAAAATTGGTGTCCACCGCTCCTAAGGCGGGAACCCAGACCGCCAAGAGCAGCGCGCAAGCCCTGTGGGATTTTCTGGCAACACCGGCGGCGGCCCAGCCACGAATATGAGACCCTGAAACCATGTGCGCAACACGCCCCGCCTACCCATGAATGTGCTTACCCTTACCCGTCCGGACGACTGGCACCTGCACGTGCGTGACGGTGACGCGCTCAAGACCGTCGTGCCGCACACGGCGGCCCAGTTTGGCCGCGCCGTGATCATGCCCAACCTCAAACCTCCCGTGACCACGGTCGCCCAGGCGCTGGCTTATGCGCAACGCGTCCGGTCTGCGGTACCCGAGGGTTCGGCGTTTGAGCCACTGATGACGCTGTACCTCACCGACAAACTGGACCCGGATGAAATCAGGCGTGCGAAGGACACGCAGTCCGCCGGCAGCAATGGACAGGTGCTTGCCGCGAAACTCTATCCGGCCGGTGCAACCACCAACAGCGATGCGGGCGTCACTGATTTGCGCAAGATCTACCGCGTGCTGGAAATGATGCAACGCACGGGCCTGCTGCTGCTGGTGCACGGCGAGGTCACTTCGCCGGAGATTGACCTGTTCGATCGCGAGGCGGTGTTTATAGAGTCCCAGCTGATTCCCTTGCGCCGCGACTTCCCGGAGCTCAAGATCGTGCTGGAACACATCACCACCCGGGAGGCGGCGCAGTACGTACGCGCGGCCGGGCCGTTCACCGCCGCCACCATCACCGCACACCATTTGCTGTTCAACCGCAACGCCCTGTTTGCCGGTGGCATCCGTCCGCACTACTACTGCCTGCCGGTGCTCAAGCGCGAAAGCCACCGGCTGGCGCTGGTGGAAGCGGCAACCGGCGGCAACGCCCGGTTTTTCCTCGGCACCGACAGCGCCCCCCATCCGGCGCACCTGAAGGAACACGCGCTTGGCTGCGCGGGTTGCTACACGGCACATGCGGCTCTTGAAATGTACGCCGAGGCTTTTGACGCCGTGGGCGCGCTGGACCGGCTGGAAGCTTTTGCGAGTTTCAACGGTGCGGACTTTTATGGCCTGCCGCGCAATCCTGGCAGTGTCACCTTGCGGCGCGAACCATGGCAGGTGCCGCAAGGTTTTGCGTTTGGCGACGCGACCCTGAAGCCCTTGCGCGGCGGCGAAGTATTGCCGTGGAAGCTGGTGTGAGCCCGGCATTTGCCTGCAGCGACGTTGACGTTGAATGGCGCAAGACATCACTGGCAATCCCAAGGGCGCGGTTTCGTGGTCTTCGCCCTGGTACGAACCCTGGCGCGGAGTAGGGCAACAAGTTGAACACAGGGTGTCCGCGGGCCAGCTACTTTGGCAAGCCTTGAATCAAGGCTGCGCGGCACCCGTGCGATTTGTGCCACACACCGACCTGCCGCGAGGCATGGCGTATGAGCAGTTCATAGCGCAAACCGGGGCCTGCCCCACACGGCCGGGCCTGCATGATTTTTTCAATGGCCTGTGCTGGATCAACTTCCCGGCAACCAAGCAGAAACTCAACCAGTTGCAGGCGGCGCAAATTGCATTGAACGGGGTGTTGCCGGTACGTGGCGCGGTCCGCGACGCGCTGACGCTGTTCGACGAAAACTCGGCCCTGCTGCATGCGCCCGATGTACTGTGGGACGCACTGGTGGCCAAACAATGGCATGAACTTTTTGTGACCCACCGGCCAATGTGGCGCCAGGCGCGGCTGGTGTTGTTCGGTCACGCTCTACTTGAGAAACTGCAGGCTCCGAGGAAGGCGGTTACCGCACACGTCTATCGGGTCATGGTGCCCGCGGAGATGCTCCCGGAGATGGATGCCTGGCTGGCTGCGGACTTGAGCCAGGAAAAACTTGCTACCAAACCCTTCGCTCCATTGCCGGTGCTGGGCGTGCCGGGGTGGTGGCCTGGCAACGAGTTGGCGGACTTTTATGGCGACACCGCGGTGTTCCGCCCGCCGCGGTCCGCTACCCATCGGGGCTCGGCGCAATAACCGCAGTTCTTGTGGGCATACGACCGCGAAATCTTGATTTCGGCGCTGATGCCCCTACCATCTGGGCCAGCGGTCCCTTGTTCGCGGACTGTATTTGAAGGAACCCATGAAACGAATCCTGCTGTTTGTGATGACCAACCTCGCGGTTGTGGTGGTGCTGGGCATTGTTGCCAATCTGCTCGGGGTCAACCGTTACCTCACCGCCAACGGGCTCAACCTGGGTGCCCTGCTCGGATTTGCGCTGGTCATGGGTTTTGGCGGTGCCATCATCTCCCTGCTGATCAGCAAACCGGTAGCGAAGTGGAGCGCCGGTGTACGGGTGATCGAACAGCCGCAGAACGCCGATGAGGCCTGGATTGTGCAGACCGTGCAAAACTTCGCCAGCAAGGCCGGTATCGGCATGCCCGAAGTCGGCATCTTCGACGGCGAACCAAACGCCTTTGCGACCGGGGCCTTCAAGAACTCGGCGCTGGTGGCAGTGTCCACGGGTTTGCTGCAGGGCATGACGCGTGAGGAAGTGGAGGCCGTCATCGGCCACGAGGTGGCGCACATCGCCAATGGCGACATGGTCACCATGACACTTATCCAGGGCGTGATGAATACGTTTGTCGTGTTCCTGAGCCGCGTGATCGGCTACGCGGTCGATAGTTTCCTGCGCCGCGGCAACGACCAGAATTCCGGCCCAGGCATCGGTTACTGGATCACTACCATCGTGCTGGACATCGTGCTGGGCTTTGCGGCGGCCATGGTGGTGGCCTGGTTCTCGCGCCATCGCGAATTCCGCGCCGATGCCGGCTCGGCGCAGTTGATGGGGCGCCGCCAACCGATGATGAACGCGCTGGCCAGACTGGGTGGAATGACACCCGGCGAGTTGCCGAAAAGTGTCGCGGCAATGGGTATCACGGGCGGCATCGGGAAGTTGTTCTCCACCCACCCGCCGATTGAAGAACGTATTGCCGCGCTGCAAAACGCGCAGGGCTGAGTCTGGGCTTCCTGCTATCGCGACAGACTTCTGGCCACCGCCTCGGCAACCCGGATGCCGTCTACACCGGCTGACAGAATGCCGCCCGCGTACCCGGCTCCCTCGCCGGCCGGGTACAGGCCCCGCACATTGGTGCTTTGGAAATCTTCGCCGCGGGTTATGCGCAAGGGCGCCGAGGTGCGTGTCTCGACACCCGTCAAAACAGCGTCAGCCATATCAAAATCCTTGATCCTGCGACCAAACACCGGCAGGGCCTCGCGGATAGCGTCCGTCGCATAAGCCGGCAAGGCGCCCGACAGGTCGCCCAGCTTCACACCAGGTTTATAGGATGGCGCCACACTACCCCATTGGGTCGAAGGACGAGCGGCCAGGAAGTCTCCCACCAATTGGCCCGGTGCCTCATACGTCTGGCCTCCCAACAAGTACGCATTGGATTCCAGCCTGCGCTGCAGCACAATGCCCGCCAGGGGATGCTGGACCCCGACGGTAATGCGCGACTGCTCTTGCACATCGCTGTCGAGCCCCAGATCGGCCCGGAACCTCGCATCGTCCACCGGATAATCGCCAGGATCGATACCGACCACAATACCTGCATTCGCATTGCGCTCATTGCGCGAATACTGGCTCATGCCGTTGGTAACCACCCGGCCGGGCTCCGACGTGGCAGCCACCACCGTGCCACCCGGGCACATGCAAAAGCTGTAGACCGAACGCCCATTGGACGCGTGGTGCACCAGTTTGTATTCAGCGGCACCTAGCAGCGGGTGGCCCGCATACCGCCCCCACCGCGCACGGTCTATCAGACCTTGCGGATGCTCGATACGAAAGCCGATTGAAAACGGCTTGGCCTCCATGGCCACTCCACGTTCAAACAGCACCGCAAACGTGTCGCGCGAACTGTGCCCCAACGCCAGCACCACGTGCTCAGTACGCAGTTCGTGGCTGGCACCGGTGGCAAGGTCAAGCACGGTCAATGCACGCACCTGCCTTGAGCGGCCCTGGCCATCCATGGGGCGGTCTTCAACCAGCACATCCGTCACCCGTTGCTTGAAACGGACCTCGCCACCCAGGGCAATGATTCGCGCGCGCATGTTTTCCACCACCTTGACTAGCTTGAAGGTGCCGATATGCGGGTGGGCTTCGACCAGAATATCCTCAGGCGCCCCTGCCAGCACGAACTCACCCATCACCTTGCGCCCCAGGTAACGCGGGTCCTTGATTTGGCTCCACAACTTGCCGTCCGAGAAGGTGCCCGCGCCGCCTTCTCCGAACTGTACGTTGGACTCGGGGTGCAGCACACCTTTGCGCCACAAGCCCCAGGTGTCCCTGGTGCGCTCCCGCACGGTCTTGCCGCGCTCAAGAACAATCGGCTTGAAGCCCATTTGCGCCAGCAGCAGTGCCGCAAAAATTCCACAGGGGCCGAAGCCAACAACCACCGGACGCAGACCCGTGGCAGGGGGCCAGCCGGATGAAGCAACGTGCGGTGGCACATAGGCTGTATCGGGAGTTGCGAAGATATGCGGATTAACCGCGCAGCGCTGTAGCAGCGACTGCTCCAGCGCCGGGTCGGCAAGCTCAACATCCACGATGTAGACCAGCACCAGTACCGCCTTGCGCGCATCGACACTGCGCTTGAACACCTGTGAGCGCAACACGTCCTGCGCACCCAGCGACAGCGTCTTCAGTAGCAGCGCGTCCAGGTCACCCGGCGTGTGGTCAAGCGCCAGCTTGAGTTCGGTCAGGCGAATCATGAAGAGGCGAACCCACCCGTCAGGTGGGCAGGAAACCTTCAATCGACAGGTAACGCTCGCCGGTGTCGTAGTTAAATCCCAGCACCTTCGCGCCGACCGGAAGGTCGGGCAGCTTTTGCGCGATGGCCGCCAGGGTGGCGCCCGACGAAATACCCACCAATAGGCCTTCTTCGCACGCGCACCGGCGTGCCATCTCGCGCGCAGGTTCGGCGTCCACCTGGATCACCCCGTCGAGCAGCGCAGTCTGCAGATTCGTGGGGATAAAGCCGGCACCAATACCCTGGATCGGGTGCGGTGACGGAGCTCCACCCGAAATCACTGGCGAGGCCGCCGGCTCCACCGCATAAACCTTGAGTTGCGGCCATTTGGCCTTGAGCACCTGGGCGCAGCCGGTCAGGTGCCCGCCGGTGCCCACGCCGGTAATCAGCGCATCCAGCCCTTCGGGAAAGTCCGCCAGGATTTCGAGCGCGGTGGTACGCACGTGGGCATCGATATTGCTCGGGTTTTCGAACTGCTGCGGCATCCATGCGCCGGGTGTTTCAGCCATCAGCTCCATGGCGCGCGCGATACAGCCCTTCATGCCCTTCTCGCGCGGCGTCAGCTCGAACGCGGCGCCATAGGCCAGCATGAGCCGGCGCCGCTCGATGGACATGCTGTCCGGCATCACCAGAACCAGTTTGTAGCCTTTGACCGCCGCCACCATGGCCAGGCCAATACCGGTGTTACCGGAGGTCGGCTCGATGATGGTGCCACCGGGCTTCAGGGCGCCGCTTTTTTCCGCCGCCTCCACCATCGAAAGGGCGATGCGGTCCTTGATCGATCCACCCGGGTTGCTGCGTTCGGACTTGATCCACACCTGGTGGCTGCTGCCGAACAGGCGGTTGATGCGAATGTGGGGCGTGTTGCCAATGGTCTGCAGGACGTTGTCGGCTTTCATGGTCGCGGCTCCTAAAATGGGGTTGGGCGTTTGTTTGCGACGCATTGTCTCAGGAGTGGATAATCTGCGGTGTGAAGCCCGCCAGACTGCCGCTGGTGCAAGCCGCAAGGCCGACGTTCGCGTCGGGTGGAAACACCGCACTGGAGGAACGTCCGGACTGCACAGGGCAGCGTAGCAGCTAACGGCTGTCCACTGAAACCCGTGTGTGCGAACACCTGGCAAAACCAGGTGGGCAAGCACGCGGCATAAGGTGAGGATCAGAGCAACAGAGACGAGTCGCTGGCCGGGGCAACCCGGGTAGCGGGTGAAACGGGCAATCTCTACGCGCAGCAATACCAAATAGGCACACGCTGGGAGGCGCGGTTCGCTGCAAGTCCCTGCCCGGGGCCCCCGGGATGTGTGCGGGTAGGTAGCACCGAGCCGTTGGGTGACCAGCGGCCCAGATTAATGGCGGTCACGCTGGGGGGAACTCCAGCGCACAGAATCCGGCTTATCGGTGGGCTTCACACTTTTGCCAAGCCGCCGCATGCTGAAACTGGAATCGGACCCGGAAAACACCCATGATCACTTCCACGCCACCCATCCACGGCTTCCATGCCCATGTCTACTTCGGACCCGACACCTTGGAGCAGGCCCGCGCGTTGTGCGACGCGGCGGCGGCGCAATTTCCGCTGAAGATGGGTCGCGTGCATCAAAAGCCGGTTGGCCCGCACCCGGACTGGAGCTGCCAGCTGGCTTTCAAGCCCGTATTGTTCGGGGAGGTCATTCCATGGCTTGCCATGCGCCGCAACGGTCTGGTAGTGTTTATCCACCCGATCAGTGACAACGACCTGATAGATCACCGCGATCGGGCTCTATGGATGGGCGCAGTGCGCCCGCTGAACCTCGGCATGCTCGGTGAAGGGCCGGGGGAGTACGATCTGTGACGCGTGGCAACTGGCAAGCTGCCTGGGTGCGGGACGCTCCGCCTCTCGCAATATGCCGGCTCAAACCCCGCTGGCAAGCGCTTCTATCCTTTGCACATGCGCCAGCAGTGAACGTTTGGCAACCGGCCACATGCGCGGCGGCACGTCGTCGTAGGCATGTACCACCCAGTCGTCCAGCGTGCCCCCGGGCCGCTTTTGCATCACCTGGATGATTTTGGCCTCACGCCGCAAACGGTGGGCTTTCAGATCGGCAATGGCACCTGCGGCATTACCCAGCACGTAGCCGTGCGCCGGCAGGATAAATTCGAGCTGGTTCTCCGCGCAAGCCACAGCCAGTCGGTCGAGCGAATCCAGGTACGCTGTCATGTCGCCGTCGGGCGGATCAACCACGGTGGTGCTGCCATTGAGTATGTGGTCGCCGCTGAACAACAGGCCATCTTCGAGCAGTACCAGACACAGATGGTTGGCCGCGTGCCCTGGGGTATGGATCACTTGCAAGGTATGCGCAACGCCACCCGGCGATGTCGGCGCGGACACCACCAGCAGTTGCCCGTCAGCGAGCGGCCGGTCCGGGGTGAACGCGCTTGCGGCACGGGCGGTGGGTGCGCTGGCAAGTCCCAGTATGGGAGGCGGCACGACACACAGGGCCTGCAGCGGCTTGGCCCCGGGGGAGTGGTCCGCGTGTGAATGGGTGCACACGATCATGCGGATGTCACCACCGGCAGCCCGCCACAGGCGCTCGATATGTTGCGCATTTGCCGGGCCTGGGTCAATGGCCACAAACCCGGTGGACGGGTCACCCACCAGATAGCTGTTGGTGCCCGGTCCCGTCATCGCACCCGGGTTGGGAGCGGTCAGGCGCATCACGTTCTTGAGCAACAACACCGGCCGCTCGTTTTGCCAGTCCAGGTGGTGCACGATCTGCCCATCGGGCGAGACCAGTTGCAGTTCACCGAAGGGGTACTCGTGCTCCATGTAACGCGCTTCCTTGCCGGCAAGGAAACCAGCGCGGGGACAACTTGTCCACAAGGGCTGTTCGGTGACCGCGCAGGCCTGCAGCACGGCGTCTACCGTGGCAAAGGCCTGCAGGCGCTGCAAGGTCCGGATGGTGGGGAAAATTATGAAAAAGCCGCCGGCCTCGTGCCGCTGCAAGGCATCCGCCGGACGCACCCAGACCGGTTCAAACTGTTCTGCCTCGTCGGCCACCGGGTGCTGGTTGTCAGGCATCCGGGCCACCAGGAAAGGCACATCAAAACGGCGCGGCAGATCGCGATCAGTAATCCAGTGGGCCAACACAAATACCTCGTCGGCGGCCAGCACCAGGCCCCGCGCAGCACACTGGGCGGCAAACGGCGCCTTGCGGTCCAGCGCCGCGATGTCCTGCGGCGTCGGCGCGCTGGCGTCCGCCCTGCGCGCCATCAATACGCCCAGCTCTTCAAAACTTTCACGGATTGCCGCGATAGCCTGTGTCAGGTGCAAGTCGCTTTGACCGGGCCGCCGCCTGGCCTGCGCATGCGCAGTGGCGTCCGACGCATCGACGCCACCGCCGGGGAACACATAGGCACCCGGCGCAAAACTTGCGGTCATCGAACGACGCGTCATCAGTACTTCGACGCCTGCGGGCGTGTCGCGCAGCAGCAAGACCGTGGCTGCTTCACGCGTCGGGGCCGGATCACGCTGGAGGAAAAGGAGTTGGCTGGGTCTGACCATAGCTGCTATTTTGCCGTCAAAAGCAAAGGGCCGACTGGTCAGATCTTCAGGGGATAATCCCGCCATGCGAATCCGCTTTACCAAGATGCAGGGTGCGGGCAACGATTTTGTCGTGCTTGATGAGACCCGGATGCGGCTTGGGCTGTCCGCGGAGCACTACCGTTTTCTCGGGGACCGGCATTTCGGCGTTGGCGCCGACCAGATACTCACGGTGCGGCCGCCGCCCGGTAACGGCATCGATTTCGAATACGTGATCCACAACGCCGACGGGCAGGAAGTTGAGCACTGCGGCAATGGCGCGCGCTGTTTCCTGAACTTCGTTCGCCAGCGCGGCCTCAGCGGCAAGGACGTGGTCACCGTGAAAACCATGAACCGCATCCTTGAGTTGCGACGCGACGCGGACGACCGGGTGACCGTGGACATGGGTGTGCCGGTGTTTGACTCGCCGGCGGTGCCCTTCGATACGGCCGGCTTGCAGGTAATGGCATCCGGTGCATGGCAAACATGGCTGCTGGAGTTCGCGGATCAGCCGGACCGGACAACGGCAGTCACCGTCCTGTCCATGGGCAACCCGCACGCGGTCGCGCTGGTGGACAACGTGGACACCGCCCCGGTCGCAGACCTGGGCCCGCTCGTTGAACGCCACCCTGCTTTCCCGCAACGCGTCAACGCCGGTTTCATGCAGGTGCTGGACCGCACCCACATACGCCTGCGGGTCCATGAACGCGGCGCGGGTGAAACCCTGAGCTGCGGCACCGGTGCCTGCGCGGCGGTTGTCGCCGGCCGTCGCATGGGGATGCTCGATGACCGGGTGGATGTCTCCACCCGCGGCGGACACTTGACCATTGCCTGGGGCGGCCCCGGCTCACCCGTGTTGATGACTGGGCCGGCGACCACCGTTTTCGAAGGCGAAATCGACTTACCCGAAACTTGAGACCTTGTTCCAATGACCAACCAATTCACCAATCCGATCACCGAAGACGATATCGCCAACTACCTGGCCAACACACCGGATTTTTTTGAGCGCCACGCCGAACTGCTGGCATCCGTACATCTGAGCAGCCCGCACAGCAAACGCACGGTGAGCCTGCAGGAACGCCAGGCTGAAATGCTGCGCGACAAAATCAAACTGCTGGAACACCGGCTGATGGACATGATCCGCCACGGCAACGAAAACGCACTGTTGTCGGACCGCCTGCTGCGCTGGGCCGGCTCGTTGTTCACGATCATCGACCCAGTCGCTATGCCAACCCAGATCGCAATCCAGATTCAGGAACAGTTTTCGGTGCCGCAAGTGGGCATCAAGATCTGGGGGGTGGCGTGGCCTTTCGCGAGCGCAAGTTTTGCCCAGGGTGTCAGTGAGGACGCAAAGCTGTTTGCGTCCTCGTTGACGGAACCCTTCTGCGGCGTGAATACCGGGTTCGAGGCCGTTACTTGGCTTGACGACCCGGCCGCGGCGGCGTCCATTGCGCTGTTGCCCCTGCGCACGGCAGGGGCCGGTAGCGTTGCACCCGCATTCGGCTTGCTGGTGTTGTCGTCTCCCGATGCGCAACGATTCAACAGCGGCATGGGCACCGACTTCCTGCAACACGTGGCCGAAGTCGCCAGCGCCGCGCTTTGCAGGCTGCGTTGACTACCCCATTTGCGGACAAGGAGCGTAATGCGAACCGAATCCGTCCCCGACCAAAACCGTGCGGCGCAGGCCTCGGTGGCTAGCAGCCTGACCGAGCGCTACCTCGAACACGTGCGCGTTGAAAAGCGCCTCGCACTTCGCACCGTGGAGTTGTATGCGCTGGATCTCGCGAAACTCGCGGACTTCGCCGTGCAGGCCGATGTGGAACTGCCGGCCGTACAAAACGCCCACATCCGCCGCTGGGTGGCGCAGATGCATTCCAGAGGGCGCGGCGGGCGCGGTATTGCCTTGATTCTTTCTGGCTGGCGTGGGTTCTATAGCTGGCTGGGCCGCCAAGGCCTGGTGGCCAGCAACCCGGTACAGGATGTGCGTGCACCCAAGGCGGCCAAGCCGCTGCCCAAGGCCCTGAGCGTTGACGACGCGGTGCAGCTTGCCAGTTTCCAGGGCGACGCCAATGATCCATGGCTCGAAGCGCGCGACGCGGCGATGGTGGAGCTGTTGTACGGAGGCGGATTGCGCGTGGGTGAACTGACCGGCCTGGACACCGTGGCCGGCCCAAGCGCGAGTGGCTGGATTGACCTGCACAGTGGTGAAGCCCATGTGCTTGGCAAGGGGTCAAAGCGTCGCAGCGTGCCGATTGGCAGCAAGGCCCTGGCGGCAGTGCAGTCCTGGCTGGTGGTACGTGCGCAGGCACCGGCCGTGCGGCAAGCCCCGCTGCTACAAGCGCAAGCCGCGCTTTTCATCGGCCGGCACGGCACACGGCTGACGGCGCAATCGGTCTGGCAGCGCCTGCGCCGACGCAGCCAGCAGGCGAGCCTGGCGACACCCGTGCACCCGCATATGCTGCGGCACTCGTTTGCCAGCCACCTGCTGCAGTCCAGCGGCGACCTGCGCGCGGTTCAGGAGTTGCTGGGGCACGCCAACATCACCACCACGCAGGTCTACACCCGGCTCGATTTTCAGCATCTGGCCAAGGCCTACGATGCGGCGCATCCGCGTGCCAGGATCAAGCGGACCGGCGGGCAATAGGTAGCCGCGTCAGCTTGAGCCTGCGCCCAGGGACGGGGCCGCCGCGTCACGGCGTCGTGCAGGCCCCACAATGCTGCCCATGAAAACGATTCGCCTTCGGCCCGGCAAGGAACGCTCTTTGCTGCGCCGCCATCCCTGGATATTCGAGTCCGCGATTGCAAAGGGCGCCGCTGACAGCGGTGAAACAGTGCGTGTCGATTCGGACACCGGTGAGTTCCTGGCCTGGGCCGCTTTCAGCCCGGCCTCCAAAATCCGTGCCCGCGTGTGGAGCTTTGATGCCTCGCAACGCATTGATGCCGCCTTCTTTTCCATGGCCTGCGCAAATGCTATCAAGGCCCGCGCGCGTTTCGACCTGCAAAGCGATGCGATGCGCCTGGTCCACGGCGAGTCGGACGGCTTGCCCGGCCTGGTGGTGGACCGTTACGGCGACACGCTGGTGGCACAGTTTCTTTCTGCCGGGGCGCAACGCTGGAAAGCCGTGCTGGCCGACGCTTTGCTGGCGCACACCGGGCTGGAAAAGTTGTTTGAGCGCTCCGACACCAGCAGCCGCTCGCTGGAGGGGCTGGCGGAAGAAACAGGATGGCTGCGCGGCGGCGGTGCTACCGATCTGGTTCTGCACGAACACGGGTGGCAACTCGGTCTGGATATCGCCCAGGGCCACAAGACCGGCTTTTACCTGGACCAGCGCGACAGCCGGCGCAAGTTTGCTGATGCCACCCGCCGTCTGGGCTTTGGGAATGTGCTGAATTGCTACTGCTACACCGGTGGGTTTACCGTGGCCGCGTTGGCGGCGGGCGCCGGCCACGTCACTTCGATCGATTCATCCGCACCGGCGCTGGCAATGGCCCGGGCGAATGTCGAGCGCAACGGCTTTGATGCCGGCCGGGCCACTTTTGCCGACGCCGACGTCAACGCGTCACTGCGGCAGTTTCATGAGTACGGCCAGAGTTTTGATGCCATCGTGCTGGACCCGCCCAAATTTGCGCCAACTGTCGCGCATGCGGAACGGGCGGCAAGGGCCTACAAAGACATCAATCGCCTGGCACTGAAAATACTGAAACCGGGCGGCATGCTGTTTACCTATTCATGCTCGGGCGGCATCAGCGTGGACTTGTTCCACAAAATTGTTGCCTCGGCGGGCATGGACGCCGGAGTCGATGGATTCATCATCGAACGCATGGGTGGCGCGCCGGACCACCCGATGACCATCAATTTTCCCGAAGGCGAGTACTTGAAGGGTCTGGTCGTGATGCGCAAATAACCCTTTCGGCAGTGGCCGGTACACTCGACCCCTGTATTTTTTTCCGGCGCGCCGGCTGTTCCCGGCACGGCGCGGCCGGCCCCAACTGACAGGACCTGTTATGAGCCTCATTCCCGCCACCATACTGACCGGCTTCCTTGGTTCAGGCAAAACCACGCTGCTCAAGCGCGTGCTCTCCGAGGCCCATGGACAAAAAATCGCGGTGATCGAAAACGAATTTGGCGAGGAAAACATCGACAGCGACATTCTGGTTTCGGACGTCAAGGAGCAAATCATCCAGATGAACAACGGTTGCATCTGCTGCACCATCCGTGAAGACTTGCGCAGCACTTTGCAGGATCTCGCCAGCAAGAAGCGGCGCGGTGAACTTGATTTTGACCGGGTGGTGATTGAAACCACCGGCCTGGCCGACCCGGGTCCGGTGGCGCAGACTTTCTTTATGGACGACGAGATTGCCGAGAGTTACCTGCTCGATTCGATCCTGACGCTGGTCGACGCCAAACATGCGGTTGGCCAACTCAATGACCGCCAGGAAGCGCGCCGCCAGATCGGTTTTGCGGACCAGATATTCATCAGCAAGACTGATCTGGTAGCCAAGGACGAGGTCGAGGCCTTGATGCACCGCATAAAACACATGAACCCGCGTGCACCGCAACAGTCGGTGCATTTTGGCGAGGTGGCGTTGTCCGATGTATTCGATCTGCGCGGGTTCAACCTCAACACCAAACTGGAAATCGACCCGGACTTTCTCAAGGAAGATCAACACGACCACGCGCACAGTCATGACCACGATCACGGGGAAAACTGCGACCACCCGTCCCACCAGCATGAGGGCGGGCACCACCACCACCACGATGACGACGTAAAGAGTTTCGTGTTCAGGTCTGACCGGGCCTTCGACGCCGCCAAGCTGGAAGACTTTCTGGGAGCCATCGTCAATATCTACGGTCCGCGCATGCTGCGCTACAAAGGCGTTCTGCACATGAAAGGTACAGACCGCAAGGTGATTTTCCAGGGTGTACATCAGCTCATGGGCAGTGATCTGGGGCCACAATGGCAGGCGGACGAAAAACGGTCCAGCAAAATGGTGTTTATTGGCATCGACCTGCCCAGAGACATTTTTCTGCAGGGAATGGAGCAGTGCCTTGTGTAATTCGTTGCAAACAGCGGCCCGATTGGCCGGATCGGGCGCCGGTTGATCGCGCTGATTTGGCGATTCATGCGTTTTCGCGCCGATAAGCCTGTACACTCGCGCGCCGAAGACCAGTACCGCCAAAATCATGCGCGGGCGAATCCTGCGAGGAGTCAATAAGTGAAAGCAACGCCAGCCAAGGCCAAACAAGCGGCCGTTCCACCAAGCAAGACGAAGCAAACGCTCAACAACGCCGCTGCCAAGACCCAGCCGGCCAAGGCAGTGGTAAAAAAAGCGTCAACGGCGAAACCTGCGCCCAAGCCTGCTGCCAAGGCAGCGGCAAAATCAGCCGCGAAACCTGTCACCAAGACAGCGCATTCCGTCCCCAAGACTTCACCCGGGACTGCACGGCCAAAGGCCATTGGCCTGAAGCCGGCCTCCAAACCAGCGACCCCAACCGGTGTGAAATCACCGGTGGGCATTGACAGCGCCAGTGCCAAAACCAAAGCTGGCGGCAAAACGGAAATTAACGTGCCAGTAAAAATACCCATCCGATCTGAGCCCGCGCCAGTGCCTATGCCAGTTGCGACCGCCCCCACATCGGTCATCGCCCAGCGCCCTGGGCGGCCATCGTCGCGCCTTGCGTCCCTGACTGTTCCTTCGATGGCGCAGTCGGTCGCGTACACCGCCGCCAAAGCCAGTTACTTACAGGTGACTTCGGCTCCCTTGATCGTGCCGCCTTTGCCTTCGGCGGCAAAAAAGGATCCCAAGCTGGCCAACAACTGGAAGACCAAACCGGTTGAACAGTTGACCGATGCCGAGTTGATGGCAATGCCCGATTCCGAGTACATGAACGACAAGCAGATGGCCGCTTTCCGCCTGAAGCTGGCCCTGTTGAAGCAGGAAATACTCAATAGCGCCGGGGAAACCACCGAACACTTGCGTGAAGACACGGTCGTGGTGCCCGATCCGGCTGATCGGGCCACGATCGAGGAAGAACACGCACTGGAATTACGCACACGCGACCGCGAACGCAAGTTGTTGAAAAAGATTGAACAATCTATTGCGCGTATCGATGCCGGTGACTACGGTTACTGCGACGAAACCGGCGAACCGATTGGCGTTGGGCGCTTGCTGGCCAGACCAACGGCCACCCTGTCGCTTGAGGCGCAGCAGCGGCGGGAGCTCAAACAGAAGATGTTTGGCGATTGAGGCTCGTTCCCGTCGAATGTGCGGGTCTGGTGCACATTTTGCGTAGAATTGGCGAGCCGCTTTACCTGACCCATGTCCACCAAAGACAATAATCCCGGCTTGCTGTCCAAGGTGGCCAAGTTCGTCCGAAATCCGACGACGAACTGGACCGATCTGGACAAGCAGGATCCAGAGCCCGATACGGGGTACAGCAAGCAGGCGCTCAAGGAAATGATCGAGCGCAAGCGACAAAACGATTTTGTCCGCAAACGCGAGTTCGACCAGCTCCGCAAACTCAGAAGCCGGGACCCAAGCGCCGGCAATCCTGACCTCGCCGGTCGCCCTTCGTATTTCCAGAGCAGCCTGCCGTCCAACCCGGATGAGCGGGCGATGACGATCAAGAAAATCGACGAAATTGAAGCCCAGATGTCCAACCAGTGGTGGCAGGGCAAGAATGACGGCAGCAAAGCGCCGGGTGCTGCTGCTCCAAAATTCGCTGATGCGTTCCCGGAAGTGCCGGCCGGCAAAGCCGAGGCAAAGCCGGCTCCTCCTGTTACCGAAGATATCGGTTATGCGCCGACCAAACTGGCACCCATGCTGCACGAGGCAGCGCCGCTCGACCATGCCGACTTCATGCCAACGCAGACGAATTCGTCCTTTGGCAAGACCGTGCTGGCGGCACCTCCCTCGATGTCCGTCGCAGACCGGGCGCCCGCACCCAGCGTAAGTGAGAACCTTGGATTTGGCAACGCGCCGCCATTTGCGGTCGAACTGGTCGATGGGGCCACTGACCCTGAACTGGAGGAAGCGGCTATAAGATTTGCCAACGGGGACAATGCCGGCGCGGAGAGCGGGCTGCTCAATGCTCTGCAAGGGCTTGACGTGCGGCGCGACCTGGCACAAACCTGGACTTCGGCCTTGTTCGATCTGTATCGCGCGACCGGCCAGCAAGCCCGGTTTGACAGTGTGGCGATTGACTATGCAGAGCACTTTGGCCGCTCCGCGCCGGCCTGGTTCTCCATGCCGGATTTGCTTGGCATCAAGTCGGTCACGTCGACGGCACGCACCGTGCCGTCGCAATTGATGGACGACCCGATCTGGAGCAGCCCGGCGAGTTTCGGGCGTTCCTCGGTGGACGAGTTGCTGCTGGCAGTCGCCAATGCGGCTTCGCCCTGGTTCCTTGACTGGAGCGCACTGGTTACGCTGGAGCCGGATGGCGTGGATGCCCTGGCGCATTTGTTTGGCGAGTGGTGTGCCACCTCGGTGCAATTGCGGTTCAGGGGAATGGAGAGCCTGGAGCGTGTGTTGCGGGCATGTACGCCGTCAGGCAACAGGGCGCTCGGGCAAGCTGCGTGGCGACTGCGCATGGATGCCTTGCGCGTGATGCAACTGCAGGACGATTTCGAACTGGTCGCGCTGGAATACTGCGTCACGTTTGAAGTGTCTCCGCCTTCGTGGCAGGACGCGCGCTGCAGTTTTTACCGGGAGTCGGCGAATTCCGGTGAGCTTCAAGCCCAGGACAGTGAGTTGTCCCAGGCCGCGGAGATGTCGCCTGGTCGGGGCATCAACGATAACCAGGGCCTCACGGTCCCGATGGGTTTTGAGTCCATCCCTGCCGCGGTGGTGGAGTTGTCGGGCGAGGTGCTGGGGGAAGCTACCGAAGCTCTTTCCCGTCTGGAAGAAGCCCGCGCCGGCGGGTCCCGCCTGGTTGTTTCCTGCGCCAATTTGATACGCGTGGATTTTTCCGCTGCAGGCAGCATCCTGAACTGGGTCGCTATGCGCCAGGCGGAAGGATGCCACTTGCAGTTCCGGGACGTGCACCGCCTGGTCGCGGCGTTCTTCAACGTAATTGGCATCAACGAACATGCCAGGGTTGTGCTGCGATCCAATTGACATACCCATCCCGGGTTCGAGCCATGCAAGCGGACTTGCAATCGCACGGGATGCCCTGATGTCTCACAAGCATGGAACAATTTCACGGAACCACCATCATCAGCGTGCGTCGCAAGACCGCCGACGGGTCGGAAGTAGCGATTGGCGGTGACGGCCAGGTAACTCTGGGCAACATCGTGGTCAAGGGTACCGCACGCAAAGTGCGCAAGCTGTACCACGGCAAGGTGCTGGCCGGATTTGCCGGCGCAACGGCCGACGCGTTCACCCTGTTTGAGCGCTTCGAGGCCAAGCTTGAGAAACACCAGGGGCATCTGGTCCGGGCGGCTATCGAACTTACCAAGGACTGGCGCACCGACCGTGTTTTGCGGCGCCTGGAAGCCATGCTGGCGGTGGCCGACAAGGAGGCATCCCTGATCATCACCGGTAATGGGGACGTACTGGAGCCCGAAAACGGCATTGTGACGATAGGCTCTGGCGGTGCCTATGCACAAGCTGCCGCCGTGGCGCTGCTCACGCACACCGAACTATCGGCGCAGGAGATAGTCAAGAAGTCGCTGGAGATAGCCGGCGAATTGTGCATCTACACCAACATGCACCACACCATTGAGACACTGCCTTGACTCCCTTTTCGAGCGTGCATAACGCGTGACCGGAATCTCACCATGTCGTCTTTGACTCCCCAGGAGATCGTGCACGAACTCGACAAGCATATCGTCGGGCAGCAGCAGGCCAAGCGCGCGGTGGCCATCGCGCTGCGCAACCGTTGGCGGCGCCAGCAGGTTGAGCCCGGCCTTCGCTCCGAGATCACGCCCAAGAACATCCTGATGATCGGCCCAACGGGCGTAGGCAAGACCGAGATCGCGCGCCGCCTGGCGCGCCTTGCCGACGCGCCTTTCATCAAGGTCGAGGCTACCAAGTTCACCGAAGTGGGTTATGTAGGCAAAGACGTGGACACCATCATCCGCGATCTGGCCGATATCGCCGTGAAGCAGGCACGTGAAGCCGCCAAACAGCAGGTCCATGAGCGTGCACGGAATGCCGCTGAAGAACGCATCCTGGACATCCTGGTGCCGCAGCCACGTGGTGAATTTGGAGTCACGCGCAATGCGGATGCGCCGGAGAACGCGGCACGTCAGGCATTTCGCAAAAAGTTGCGCGAGGGCCAGCTGGCTGACCGCGAGATCGAGATGGACGTGACCCAGGCCAACCCGCAACTCGAAATCATGGGGCCGGCCGGCATGGAGGAAATGACGGAACAGCTGCGCGGCATGTTTGGCCAGATGGGCCAGCAAAAGCGCCAGACCCGCAAGCTGCGTGTCAGCGAGGCACTGAAACTCGCGCAGGATGAGGAAGCCGCAAAACTGGTCAATGAAGACGAGATCAAGGCGCAGGCCCTGCATGCCGCGGAACAGAACGGCATTGTGTTCATCGATGAAATCGACAAGGTCACCTCGCGCTCCGAAGGCAATGCGGCCGAGGTGTCGCGCCAGGGTGTGCAACGTGATTTGCTGCCTCTGGTGGAAGGCACCACCGTGTCGACAAAATACGGCATGATCAAGACCGACCACATCCTGTTCATTGCCTCCGGCGCGTTTCACCTGAGCAAACCCAGCGACCTGATCCCTGAGTTGCAGGGCCGCTTTCCGATCCGCGTTGAACTGCAGTCGCTGTCGGTACAGGACTTCGAATCCATCCTGACCCAGACCCACGCTTCTCTGGTCAAGCAGTACCAGGCCTTGCTGGCGACGGAAGATGTCGCGGTGGAGTTTCAGCCGGAAGGTGTTACACGATTGGCCCAGATTGCATTCGATGTGAACGAACGCACCGAGAAAATAGGAGCACGTCGTTAGTCCACGGTCATGGAGCGGCTGCTGGATGAGGTCAGCTTCGACGCTGCGAAACTGCGCGGCCAGACGGTTGTGGTGGACGCGGCCTACGTTGACGGACGGCTGGCGGAACTGAGCCAAGACGAAGACTTGTCGCGCTACATCCTCTAAGATTTGCGGCATGGACCGCGGCCGCTGGCTGCATGCAAACCCTGCGCCCAGCTGGCACGGATTTCGGGCCCATTACGCTGCCACTTTCCGCAGCGGCCTCAAGCATCACTTTCAGAAGGCGCGCTAAGTCCTTAATTTAGAACGATTTTTGTGGAAAATATTCCTCAATTTACGTCTCTAAGTCCTTGATTTCATTGGAAAAATTTGTTGTAACCCCGGTTGCAACAATGGTTTTTGCTGATACAGTGCAAAAAAGTGCAATTAAGTGGTGTTTCAGATGATCACCACGCTGTCTAGTTGCCAATTCCATCCATCGAGGGTCTGCCGTCGTGTTTCAAGGGGCTTCGTCTCTAAGTCTGGATGCCAAGGGGCGGCTGTCAGTGCCGACCCGGCACCGCGACGCGCTGGGCGGACAACTCACGATTACACGGCATCCGCATGGCTGCCTGATGGTATTCCCGCGCGCCGAATGGGAGAAGTTCCGTGACCGTGTCGCGACCTTGCCCATGGAAGCCCAATGGTGGAGACGCATTTTCCTCGGGAACGCGATGGATGTGGAGGTCGACGGCACCGGGCGCGTACTGGTGTCTCCCGAGCTGCGTCAGGCAGCAAGCATCACGCGTGACACGATGCTGCTGGGCATGGGCAGTTACCTGGAGCTGTGGGACAAGGCCCTGTACGACAACCTCGAGGCGAAAGCCATACAAGGTGGTATGCCCGATGTGTTCAAGGAATTTTCCTTTTGAAGGCCGACTGTGAGCGCCGGGCGTATTCATACCACCGTCCTGCTGGAGGAAGCGGTCGAAGCGCTGCTGGGCCAGCAGGCGCAGGTGCCGCCGGATGCCGCCGCCCCGCAACGGACCTTCGTGGACGCCACTTTCGGGCGCGGTGGGCACACGCGGCTGATTCTGTCGCGGCTGCCGGCGCGCGACCGGCTGGTGGCGTTCGACAAAGACCCGGACGCCGTGGCCGAGGCGGCGCAAATCATCGACCCGCGTTTTTCGATCCGGCACCAGGGCTTCGACCAACTGGTGGCACTGGGCTCTGCCGCGGTATGCGGCATCTTGATGGACCTGGGAGTGAGTTCACCGCAGATCGACGACCCGACGCGTGGATTCAGCTTCCGCTTCAACGGGCCGCTGGACATGCGCATGGACACGACACGCGGTCAAAGCGTGGCGCAATGGCTGAGCGATGCGCCGGTATCGACAATAGCGGAGGTGATTCGTGACTATGGTGAGGAACGGTTTGCTGGCGCCATTGCAAAGGCGATTGTTGCTCGCCGACAGGAACGGGGCCCAATTTCAACCACCACCGAACTGGCCCAGCTCGTGGCTGACACGGTCAAAAC
>JANLPN010000043.1:0-2185 GCA_031367285.1 Betaproteobacteria bacterium
ATTGAGATATACCGCCTTGCCTGAGTCCATGAATTCACGCTGCGGTCCGGCATGCTGCCAGCGGGGACGCCAGCGAGTCGCAGGTGCAGCAGCGGCGCGAGAAGCTGGGCAACAATCATTCGCTGCCGGTGCAGTCAACAAGTATGCGGCCGCTCTTGGCTTGTGTGAAGAAGCCACCATCACGCCCAGGTAGTCGCGCTCGGTCCGCCGGTGCGTGGCGTTACCCCAAACCAGTTCAAGGTGTCTTTCTCGCGCCATTTTCGATCCGGGTTCGTGCGAGCAATACCCGCTTCCGCTGCGTTCCCGACGGTCGGGAGAAGAAACTATTCCCGCAACCTGAGTGACCGCTGCGACTGTCTAGATCACTGCCACGAATGACCGGTCCTTCAAATCGTCACAGGCAGTTATGGGCAAACAGCCGTCAATTCACCGCTGGTGAAAGGGGACCCTTCCAGAATTATTTTGGCCAGCGCCTGGTTGGTATGGCTTCGCCATCGGACTCCATGTCGGCGACCGTGTCGGCTAACACTTTCTGGATGCCTTTGAGCGCGGCTTCAGGCGTTTTCGCCAGCCAGCTCAACGACGGGAATTCGGCGCACGATGCCACATGCTCGTTATCTTCCGGTGACCATGTAACACGGTAGGAGTAGTGCTTGATGTTCCCGGCGTGCAGCCGACCCAAGACGAGTTCTGGCGCAAAGCTGGCCCCCACGCGTTGTCGTCCGACGCCACCTGGAATGGCAGCCGGTTCAACTTCCTTGGGTACCTGCGGCATCGGTTCCAGCAAATCTATTTCTCCCTCGAGCACATCACTGCGCCCATCCGGCGCCCACCAGAACCAGACTGCTCGCAGCACGTCGGCACCGGTGTTGACCATCCGGTGTTGCACATCGGGTGCATGGTAGATGGCCATGCCGGGCCGGGCCTCAAAGGTCTCATTGGCCACCGTCCATTGTGCCGTTCCGCTCAGCACAAAGTAGATCTCCGGCGCAGGATGGGCATGGCCGGGGTAATAGCCGCCGGCATCCAGTTCCAGCACACCCATGCGCACGTCCTTCTGGGGAACTCCGGGCCAGCTTGCAGCGCCGGCTCCAATCAAGGTGTTCCAGCGCACGACCTGCTGCAAGGCTTCGGGGTAGTGGGCCGCCGTGGTCCAGGGCACGTCCTTCTCGGTCACATGGCTGATGGGCATTTTTGGCTCGCTCTTGAGGCTGCGGAAGATAGTTCATGAAGATAGGTCATGTTTTTTGCGCAAAGCGGTCTACAGTGGCTACAACTGTCATCAACTTCAAGGCCGCCAATGGATACTAAAGCCTTCCGCATCGCGATCAGCGACGATGCACTGAGCGACCTGCATGACCGGTTATCCCGCGCCCGGTGGCCGCGCACCCTGGCCGGTACCGGTTGGACCGAGGGCGCGGATGCGGAGTTTCTGGAGCGCCTGGTGGCGCATTGGCGTGACGGCTTCGACTGGCGCGCACAGGAGGCCCGGCTCAACACGCTGCCGCAATTTACCGCCGCCGTCGATGGCCAGCAGATCCACTTTGTGCACCAGCGCGGCACCGGCCCCGACCCGTTTCCGCTGGTGCTCACCCACGGCTGGCCCGGCTCGTTCGTGGAGATGGAGGCCATACTCCCCTTGCTGGCCGATCCCGGCCGCCACGGCGGGGACGCAAGCGATGCCTTTCACGTGGTGGTGCCGTCGTTGCCGGGCTACGGCTTTTCGCCAGCGCCGCTTGCGCCGGGCACCGGCCCGTTCCAGGTGGCGGCCCTGTGGGCCGGACTGATGCAAGGCCTGGGTTATGGACGTTATGGGGCACAGGGCGGCGACTGGGGCGCAAGCGTGTCCACCTGGCTGGCATTCCAGCAGCCGGATCGTGTGGCCGGTCTGCATCTCAACTTTGTTCCCGGTTCGTTCAGGCCACCGCGCGGAAGCGATGTTCCACCAAATACGCCCGAAGAGGAAGCCTTCCTCAAGAAGGCGCGCGCCTGGACCGATGCCGAAGGCGCCTACGGGCGCATCCAGGGCACCAAGCCGCAGACACTGGCGTTTGGCCTCAACGATTCGCCGGTGGGCCTGGCCGCCTGGATAGGGGAAAAATTCCAGGCTTGGAGCGACTGCGGCGGCAACGTGGAGCAGGCGTTTTCACTGGACGCCTTGCTCACCAATATTTCGCTCTACTGG
>JANLPN010000494.1:0-2020 GCA_031367285.1 Betaproteobacteria bacterium
GTGCACAGGGCACCGCTGTCGCAGACGATGACCTTGCCGGCAATCGGCTCGAACGCGGCCCGAAAATGCTGCATCGACTTGATCGCCACCACGCTTTTTGCCGCCGGGTCGATGCCAAAAGCCCTGAACTGCTGCAGGTCCAGCATCTGGGCCGGCTGGGTCACGACCAGGATATCGATGCCATCCACCCGCAGAACCGCAGTGGGGCCCCAGGTCTTGTCCAGGCCGCCCATCATCGGACCATCGCCCCGGTAGTGGCCGTTGCTGCGCAATTGCAGCAATCCGCTGAGTTCCAGCGGGCCGCCACCCAGACGGGCATCGGTCTTGCCACCGAGTTGCACCTGCACGCGCGCGCCAATCGGCGTGTCCTGCAGTTGCCGCACGGTCGCGGGGTCCACCACCGGCCCGAAGCAGGCATTCTTGACCCCGGCGGCCAGCAGGGCTTTGAGTAGATTGGTAGCGTCGCCATAAGCGCCACCGCCAGGGTTGTCGGCATAGTCGGCCACCACGATGGGGCGGCCATTGCAGTGGTAGTCCAGACATTGGGCGGCTGCTGCCTCGACCGACAGGAAGGTGTTGATTACCTCGAAACGCCGCTTCCACATGTCTTCGGCCAGACTTTCGGCGAACCGCAGATGACTGGCCATGTCGCCCTGGCAGGTCACCAGCACACTGGGCCCGACCTCGGCGATGTCGGCCCGGCCAAAACCGCCGTTGATGCTGACCGCAAAAACATCGGCTTCATTTTCGTAGGCACGCGCAAGCTCGGCGCGTGCCAGCATCGGCCCCACGTCGGTACGGCCGCCGTTGACTTCGTCGATCATCGGCAGGCCCACCCGCAACGTGACGGGCCTGATTTCATCCCGCATGGTTTTGTGAAGGATGTCGCCCGCGTGTTGGCCGGTGCGGCGCATGTCCACATGCGGGTAGGTGCGGTAAGAGACGATTATGTTGGCGTGCTGGCACATGGCCTGCGTCACATTGGCGTGCGGGTCCAGCGTGACCGCAATCGGAAGGTCAGGGCCCACCACGGCACGCAGGCGCGCCAGCAACTCGCCCTCACCATCTTCAAAATCGTCTGTCACCATGGCGCCGTGCAGGCCCAGCAAGATTCCATCGAGATGGTTGAACTGTTGTCTGGCGGCTGCCACGATGCGCCCGGTCAGGCGCTCAAAAGCGTCCCGCGTGACCCGGCCCGCCGGCTGGGCGATGGCACTCAGCACATGCACCAGTTCCCAATCATGGGTTTTTGCCGAATCCAGAAAACCCGCCAGTTCGGTGTTCGAGTCGCCGCGCGCGGCAATCGCCGACTCTGCGTCCAGAAAGCAGTCCTGTGCAACAAATCGGGCAAAACTTGTCGGGATGGTGCTGAAGGTATTGGTCTCGTGGGCGAATTCGGCGCTGAGTACTTTGAAGCGGGTCATGGGGTCTGTGGGAGTTGGCTTGGATTCTAGGTCGCCATGCAATCGGAAACAGTTGCTCGCAGAATGCGCATTGACCTGTGGCCTTCACGGCGGTACCGTGGACGCCGGCTGGCGATCAACAGCCCTGGGAGACCCATTTGAAAACCGTCCTTATCGCCATGGCACTCGTCTTGGCCGCTGGCGCGGGTGGTGCTGATGAGGCGCCGCCAGCTGCCGTGCCGGCGTCAGGGCCGATCACCGCCAGGCCATCGCCGTATCGCAGCCCGATATCGGTTCCGTCGGCGGCCCGTCTGGAACAACCCGGCCTGGCGATACCACCCGGCACGATCAAGCTCGGCCCGACGCCGACGCCGACATTCACCTCCACCTGCGACAGCAGCGGCTGTTGGGGCAGCGACGGAACGCGCTACAACGCGGCGGGCGGTATGTTGACGCGGCCGGACGGCAAAGTATGCCCCGACGTAGCCGGAGTAATGCAGTGCCCATGATCAGCACTGCATACACGAGTCAATCGACTGACGTTTGTGGAGCTGGCCCAAATAGTGCGTGACATCGGAGTAGTTGCCAATGAGTTGCAAGCTCCTGGCTCGTTCTCT
>JANLPN010000509.1:0-2571 GCA_031367285.1 Betaproteobacteria bacterium
GCATAAGCGCCGGCAGGCACCATGGCCGCCTGGTTACGCTGGCGCATGAAACGCGTCGCAAACACAATAAAAGCTACCAGGCCGGCGCCGCCCAGCAGCAAGCCCCAGGGCAGGCCTTTTTCAGCAGCCGGCGGGTTTACCATCGCTGGCTGCACGGATCGGCTGGATGGCGTGGACTGCAGCGAGGTGCGTGGCGCGGCGATGACGGCCCGGAGTTTTTCAACCGCCTCGGGTTTGGCAAACGCCAGCCCCGGCTGCAGGCGCTCGGCGGTACGCAACTCGGCGTCGGCTTTGGCCACCAGCCCCTGCTTGGCCTGCAGTTCGGCTTGCACATAATGGGCCTTGGCGCTGTTGGGATGCTCCTTGAGCACCTGGTCCATCATGGTCTGCGCTTCGATGAAGCGCCCGCCTTCCGCCGCCAGGTAAATCTCGTGCATCGAAGGCTCCTGCGCGGCGGCCGCAGGCAGCGTGCCCAGGGCCGCGGTGGCGGCCAGGGCCAGAATCAACAGGAATTTCTTGAACATGGTGGGTGTCCTCCTAAAAAGCAGATAGCCCGAAAATGGGGGCGGTGGGTGCGCAATACAAGCGCCTGTTTGGGCGAAAGGCTTGCATCGCGTATCAAAAACTGGTTGCCAGCATAAACGCCACGGCTACGGCCATCACGGCGGTCGCGGCCCAGCCAAAAAAGCGGTGCCGGAAGCTGATGGTGTATCGGCCCATCAATTTTTCAGACTGGCCGATCCACATCAGCGCGGCCATGATGGGCACCGAGATGACGCCGTTGACAATCGCGCTCCATACCAGGGCCTTGATCGGGTCCACCTCAAGATAGCCCATCACGGTGCCGATGCCGGTGGCGGCCACGATGATCAGGTAGAAGCCGCGCGCCTCCTTGAACCCGTTCGAGAGTCCGGCTTTCCAGCCGTACAGCTCGCTCACCGCGTAGGCGGCGGAGCCGGCCAGCACCGGCACGGCCAGCAGGCCGGTGCCCACGATGCCCAGCGCAAAAATGGCAAACGCGAATTCACCTGCCACCGGCCGAAGCGCCTCCGCTGCCTGGGCCGATGTCTGGATGTTGGTGATGCCGTGTTCGTTCAGGGTTACCGCCGTGGCGACCACGATACACAGCGCGATCACGTTGGAGAAAATCATCCCCACAAACGTGTCCTGCTTGATGCGCGACAAGTGCTCGGCCGCGTATTCGGGGTGCAGGCGCAGTTCGCGCGACTCGGGCCGGCGATGGTTGTCTTCCACTTCCTGCGCGGCCTGCCAGAAGAACAGGTAGGGGCTGATGGTGGTGCCCAGCACCGCCACCACCATGGCCGCGTAGTCCTTGCTGGATACACCTGCCGGGAAAAACGACCAGGGGTGCAGCGACTCGGAAATCGCCTGGCGCCACGGAACCGACACCGTGAGGATCACCGCCACGTAGGCAAACAGCGCCAGCGTCAGCCATTTGAGTACCCGCACCGTGCGCTCGTACGAAAAGAAAATCTGCGTGGCGATACACAGCAGGCCGAAGCCGATCACGTACAGCGCCAGCGGCCCGCCAATCAGCAGGCGCACCGCCTCGCCCATGGCGCCCACGTCGGCCGCGATATTGATGGTGTTGGCCACCACCAGCAGCGCCACCAGCGCGGTGGTCAACCAGCGCGGACAGACCTTGTGGATATTGGCCGCAAGCCCTTCGCCGGTAACCCAGCCGATACGCGCCGACAACATCTGGATGCCGATCATGAGCGGCGTGGTGAGCAGCAGCGTCCAGACCAGACCGAAGCGGAACTGCGCGCCGGCCTGCGAATAGGTGGCGATGCCGCTCGGGTCGTCGTCCGCCGCACCCGTGATAAGGCCCGGCCCGAGCCGCCTGACGAATTCTTTTGCTTTGTGTGTGACCATGTTTTCTCCGACCCGGCTTGAGTCTAGGGGTGGAGTGTGACGGTTCCCTTAACGGGCGCTGAAGGGATCAAGCGGATTGACCCCAAGGAGTGTGACAGTTGGGTGTTTTGGACCGACTAGCTGGCCGGATTCTGGGGTTGAAGGATGCAACTATTGCACAGCGCAGTCGCCATTCATAATGGGTGACCTCTACACTGAAATGGACTGTGTAGTGGGCCCCGCAGCACAAACCCCCGTTGTTGCCGCCGCCCAGTACCTGGCCTGGGAAGCCTTGCAGCATGAGCGCCATGAATTTCTGGACGGCGAGGTGTTTGCCATGGCCGGTGCGGAGGATCGGCATGTGATCGTTGCGATGAATCTGGCCTTTGCCCTGCGCCAGCATCTCGGCGGCAGCGGGTGCCGCACTGACATGAGCGATATGCGCCTGCACGTTGCCGCCGCCAATAGCTATTTCTATCCCGACGTGCTCGTGACTTGCAGCGAGCTGGACCTTGTCAACGCGATGGTCAAATCCGAGCCCAAGTTGATCGCCGAAATACTGTCACCGGCCACCGCAGCCTATGATCGCGGGCTGAAATTTGGCCATTACCGCATGCTTGCAAGCCTGGAAGAGTATCTGCTGATCGATCTGGATACCCGCGCCACCGATTGTTATCGCAAAGGTGCCGACGGGTT
>JANLPN010000528.1:0-40222 GCA_031367285.1 Betaproteobacteria bacterium
CAGAAACGCACCGAGCGCGAAGACGGCATGCAGCAATTGCGCGCGCTGCTGGAAACCCAGCTCAAGGCGGACGGCATAACGGCCACGGTGCAGGGCCGGCCCAAACACATCTACAGCATCGTCAAGAAAATGCGCGGCAAGTCGCTCGGCTTCGAGCAGGTCTACGACATCCGGGCGCTGCGCATCATCGTGGCTTCGGTGTCCGATTGTTATGCGGCTTTGAGCGGTGTCCATAGCCGCTTTGCACCGGTGACGGATGAGTTCGACGACTACATTGCGAAACCGAAGGCCAATGGCTACCAGTCGCTGCACACTATAGTGCGCGACGGCAGCCGGCAGCCGATCGAGATACAGATACGCACCCAGGCCATGCACGACCATGCGGAACACGGTGTGGCGGCGCACTGGGTCTACAAGGAGGCCGGCACCAAGGGGTATGCGGGTGTGTCATCGGGGGGGCAATACGACGCCAAGATCGCCGTGTTGCGCCAGCTGCTGGCCTGGGAACGCGACCTGTCGGGCGAACAGGGCCAGGGCTTTTTCGACGACCGCATCTATGTACTGACGCCCGACGCGGCGATTGTGGAGCTGCCCCAGGGCGCGACCGCGGTGGACTTTGCCTACGCCGTGCATACCAATCTGGGCCACCGTTGCCGCGGTGCGCGGCTCGACGGCGTGATGGTGCCGCTCAACACACCGCTCAAGAACGGCCAGACGGTGGAGGTGAGCACGGTCAAGGAAGGTGGCCCGTCGCGCGACTGGCTCAATGCCGAGCTGGGTTTTCTGGTGAGCCACCGCGCCAAGGCCAAGGTGCGGGCCTGGTTCAATGCGCTGGCCACGCACGAGACGGTGGCGCGCGGCCGCGAGGCGGTGGAAAAGCTGCTGCAGCGCGAAGGCAAGACCTCCGTCAACCTGCTCGACCTGGCCGCGCGGCTGGGCTTTGATTCAGCCGACGCCTTGTTCGAAGTGGTGGGCAAGGATGAATTCTCGCTGCGCAACATCGAGGTGCTGCTGCGGCCCGTGGAGCCGGTGGCGCCGCAGGCCGATACGCCCATCCTCAAGCGCCCCACGCAGGCCGGCAAATCCAGCGGTGGGGGGGTGCTGGTAGTGGGTGTGGATTCGCTCATGACCCAGCTTGCCAAATGCTGCAAACCGGCCCCGCCGGACGCCGTGTGCGGATTTGTCACACGCGGCAAAGGCGTGAGTGTGCACCGCGTCGACTGCTCCAACCTGCGCGAGATGGTGGCCAAAAACGGCGAACGGCTTATCGACGTGCAATGGGGCGAATCCAAAGCCACCGATACCGCCGTCTACCCGGTGGACGTGGCCATAGAAGCCGCCGACCGCCAGGGCCTGCTGCGCGATATATCCGAGGTTTTTACCAAGGAAAAAATGAACGTCATCGGCGTCCAGACCCAGTCCATCAGGAACACGGCCTGGATGACCTTTACCGTCGAAGTGGCCGACGCCGTGCGGCTGCAGAAGGTGCTGGGCCTGGTGGCGGGACTGGGCGGGGTGCGCTCGGCCAGACGGCGGTGATGCGGAGCTGCCACCTTGTTGTCGTCTTGAGTGAAACGCCTGGCGCCAGTGCGCCGTTATGACATGGCAACGCCTGTCAAAGCAACAGCAGGTGCTTGTCGTCCGCGCCCCGCACCGCGCTGAGCGCGACGCGGTGGTCCAGCGTGGCCAAGCAGCCGTGGTGGGCGACAGCCAGCGCCAGCAAATAAACATCCGTGATCTGGTTATGCCCCAGCACCCGCGACCAATTGACGGCTTCATCCGAGCGCAATGAGACACTGTCCGGCCAGAACTCGTGATCCAGGTGCGCGCAAATCTCCCGCAGTTTGTTGCGCACCGCCTCGAATCCCGGCGCGCCATGTTTGCTGTAGCCAGGCATGTTGAGCACGCGGATGACACCGTTCTCCACCAATGGGCAGGTGGCGATTTGCAGCTTGCGCCGCTGAGCAAGCCTCAGGGCCTGGGCATGGTGGACATGCGCTTCGTCCAACAGCGCCACCCACACATTGACGTCGAGCAGATGGCGCAAGCGCTACAAACCCTCTTGGTCCATCAGGTCACGCACATGCTCGGTCGTGATGACTTCGCCGCGCGCGGGTAGCAGCGAGAACTTGCTTTTCAGGCGCGCCGCTGGTGCCGCGGGCAGGTTCTGCGCGCGGATGCCGTCGCGCGCCAGGCGCGACACCGCCTCGCCGATCGAGATGCGCTGGCGTTGCGCATGCGCGCGCGCGTAGGCGAAAACGTCGTCGTCAAGTGCAAGGGTGGTGCGCATGCCGGCAGTCTAGCATCAAAGCATCAAAATCGCATCATGTCTTCACGTCCCACGAACTTTTCGCCCATGTGGTCGGGCGGCTCGGCATCAACGCCGACGACATCCACTGATGCGAAGATATCGCGGGCGGCTTACTCGGGCTCTATGCCGGCCTTCTTGGCGAGCCTGATCGTCTGCACCACGTCCTTGCGGATGAACTTGTCGAACTCTTCCGGGCTCCCAATCCAGGGTTCGGCCGAGAGCGTGCTCAGCCGCTTCTTCACTTCCGGGTCGGCCAGCGCGGCGCGGAATGCCGCATTAAGCGTCTGCACCAGAGCCTTGGGCATGTTGGCCGGCCCGATGATGCCCCACCACCCGCTCATCTCGACGTCCACCAGGCCCTGTTCCGCAAGGGTCGGCACTTCGGGCAGGAAGGGCGAGCGCTCGGGCGCCAGCACACCCACGTAGTTGATCTTGCCCGTGGTCTTGTGGGGCAGGGTGGAGGCCATCGTCGTGACCGTGAAGCCGATGTGGTTGCCGACCACGTCGGTGACGGCCGGGCCAGTGCCCTTGTAGTAGACGCTGGTCATGGGCACGCCGGTCGCGTTGCTGATCATTTCCGTGGCCAGGCGCGTGGACGTTTCCGATACCGCGACCGACATGCTGGTGGGATTGCGTTTGCCGAGCTCGGCCATGTCCTTGACGGTTTTTACGCCCGTCGGCGCAGCCGATACCAGCACCAAAGGCGAACGCGCCAGCGAGGCGATGGGGGTGAAGTCGTTGACGGTGTCGTACGGCAGCTTCTTCATCACGGCCGGATTCATGGTGTGTCCGTTCTGCACGATCATGATGTTGTAGCCGTCCGGCTGCGCGTGCACGATAGCCTCCGACCCGATGACGCCACTGGCGCCGGGCTTGTTATCCACCACCACCTGCTGCTTGAACGAGGCAGAAAGCGCGTCGGCCATAACGCGCGCTATGGCATCGGTGCCGCCGCCTGGCGAAGATGGAATGACGATGCGGATGGGTTTGGTCGGAAACGCCTGCGCGGTTGCGTCGAACATGACGACGCACAGGGAGGTGGCGGCAAGCGTCACGGCAAGCGTGCGCGCGAGGATGTTTTGGCGGTTCATGAAGTGTCTCCGGGGTGTGACCAGTTTCTAAACGCGGGGCAGTTGCAGCACCACGGCTTCGGTAGGTGCGTCGGCCCGCATCTCGGCGGATTCCCTGGCATCAAGGTGCGCGGCGGTGTGCCGGAACCATGGCTCACCGTTGCCGAACTTGCCGCTGCCGTGCTTGAAGAACAACAACTGGGTTTGCGGCGCGGCCGGCAACAGGTAGCGCGCACCGGCATCGAGCTGCACGAAGAATACGGCCACGCCTTTTTCGGTGAAGCTGCCGATATGCTTGCTTGCCACGCCGGCCTGCTGGCCCTCCAGCGGCTGCCATTCGAAATTCTGTTCGCGAAAATGCACCGGCTCCATGAAACGCGGCCTGGAATAGGAGATGGGACGCCCGTTCTGGTATTCCCATATCGCTTCGTACGCGTCCTGGTTGACACGCCCGTCGCTTGACGGCGCATTACGCCTGTACACGCCGCCCTCGAAGCAGCCGAGCTCGGCCAGCTTGTCGAAGCTGGCATCCATCTGGCGCTTGCTCATATAACCGCTGCCCGACGGGCCGCCGAACTGCACCACCATGGACAGGCTTTGATTGCCGACCGACTCCTGGTCTTGCGGCCCGTAATACGTGCCTTCGGGAAAATAGGCCAAGTCGCCTTCGTCCAGGTTTTTTCTGGCGCCGATGTTGGTCGCACCGGTCAGCGAAAAGCGCAGCTGGTCGAAGTTGTGGCGGTGCCGCGGAGACTTGAAGCTGACATCGGTCTCCGCCATCAGCAACTGGTAGTTGTCGGGCCTGTCCTCCTGCCCCTCCAGCATGGTCTTGAAGATGATGGTGCCACCGCGTACGCTGCGCACGGGCGTCCAGGGCGTGGTTTCGAAATGGGCCAGGCGCATGCTGCCTCCGTTGCAATGGGTTGAAAGATTTGGGGTGCTCAAAACACCGGGTGCGTGAATACAAGCAGATGGGTTTGCGCCAGCGCGGTGAAACTTGCACGCTCGCCGGCAGTGAGGTGCAAGGTATCGAAGGGCTCGAACGCCTGGTCGGCAAAACAGGAAAAGAGGCCACCGCCCTGTTCGATAAAACAGGAAGCGGCGCCGGAAAGGTCGCATCGTGCAGCCGGGGCAATACGGTACTGGTCCAGGTTCACGGTCCGGTCGCCGAAATTCCACAGGCGCCGGTGTTCAACGCCTGGGCGCCCGGGCAGGGCGCTCCAACCGACGGCATCGGCATGGATGAACACCGGCTTCTGGAAGCGCCGCGGCGGGTACGACATCTTGCGCCCGCGTGCCAACTCCCACGCGGCCTGAAAGCTGTCGGTGCCGCTGGTGTGCCCGGCGGCGAAATAGCGGCCCGTGTCGAAATGGCCCGTACCGGCCAGTTGCTCGACCGCCGCGATGCGCTCTGCCTCGGACAGATACCCTTCGCCGCTGGCGCCTCCGATCTGCATCACCAGGGTGGCGGTGTCCTCCTGCGAGGTTTGCGGGCCGTAGGGCGTGCCTTCGGGAAAATACGCCACTACGCCCGGCTTCATTCTGCCGTCCTTGTCAAAATGGAAAGTGCCGTGGATCTGCACGCGCACCTGGTCGAAGTTGTGCATGTGGCGCGGCGAAAAAAAGTCGGTCTCGGACCACACCATGCGCAGGTTGAAATTGCCTGCAGCGCCGGGCAAGCCTTCGCCCAGCTCCTTGTACTTGAAAGTGCCCACCCGGTGGTTGATGCCGCGGGTCTTGAGTTCCGCATCCGCGTAACGGACCATTTGCATCGATCTGTCTCCCTTGTCGCATGGGCCCCAAGCTTTTGCGTCTTTCATGCCGTATGCTCCGCCTAACTATAGTAGCCCATAACCTAATGTCAATAGGTAAATCCACGCGGCAAGGCGACAGCCAGGGCCGTGCCAAGGCGCCGGTCCGCCGCCGGCTCGACCGGACCCAGGTACTGGAGGCAGCGCGGCAACTTTGCGATGTGTCGGGCGTGGATGCCCTGTCCATCAAGCAGCTGGCCGACACGCTCGGGATACAGCCGCCCTCGGTGTATGCGCACTTTGGCGGGCTGACCGAGTTGCGGCGTGAACTGGCCTTGTGGAGCTACCGCGCCATCACCGCGCAAATGCACGAAGCCGCAGTGGGGCTGGCCGGAACCGACGCTTTGCTGGCGCTCGGCCATGCGTATCTGGATTTCATACGCAACTCGCCCGGCCTGTATTCGGCCATCGTCGCGGCCCCGGACCCCGCGGACACCGAGCTGTATACGGCCGGCCGGGCCTGGCTGGCGCCTTTCGAGCGCGTGCTGGAATCGTTGGGGCTGTCGTCCGACGACGCGGTGCACGCCTTGCGCGGCATCCGCAGCATCGTGCACGGCTTCGGCATGCTGGAGACCCAGGGGTCGTTTCTCGTGTCGGTGGACAAGGACACGAGTTTCCGGCGCATGCTGCAAACCTTTGTCGAAGGCATAGAGCACCACCGCGACGCTGGCGCCGCGGCAGCGGCACCTCCCAAATGACCATTCATGCAAACCGCCGGCTGACGTAACGGGACCCGTGCAGACCGAAGCGCCAGGGCATGTCCTTGGCTTTTGAAATGCCGATACGCACGCCGACCACTACCTCTGGCGACACGGGTCGCGGCAGCAGTTCGAACGGTGCGCGGTCCAGCGGCAGCCCGTCGTAAGTTTTGGTGATTGCCAGTGCCTGCCCCAGGCGTCCCGGGCCGGAACACAACAGCCGTTCGTCGTCCAGTCCGCGGCGCGCACGCATCTGGTCAAGCCCATAACTGGGCTCCAACGCACGGATCAACACCCCGGCTCCGTGGCCGGCCTCGCGGCAGACGAAGTTGAGGCACCAGTGAATGCCGTACGAGCGGTACACATAGGCGTGCCCCGGTGGGCCGAACAGCGCCGCGTTGCGCACGGACGGGCCGCCATAACTGTGCGAGGCCGGCTCGGTTGCGTCGTAGGCTTCCGTCTCCACAATACGGCCCCCGACTCCGCCGACCAGCAGCACCACACCAATCAGTGCGCGCGCCACTTCGACCGAGGGGGCGTCGAAGTTGATGGAAGCGATAGGCTGCATGAAGAATGGTCCGACCGCGTCCCGATCACGACGCGATGGCGCTCCGGCACGCAGCCATGAACGTTTCGCGCAACCCTCGATGTGCAGGGTCCGCGTCGAGCCGGGGATGCCACATCGTCTCCTGCAGGAACTCTGCGCGCTGGTCGTGCCAACAGGGTCCGGCGCCAAACTGCTCAAGGCGTTCAAGGCCAGCGGCGTCAAGATCGTGTTTGCGCCGTAGCGACGTAATGGCGGAATAAGGGCCGGGTGTAATAAATTATAATAATATACTAAGCCCATAACACTAGACAGAAAGCAGGCCGTGAAAATCAGCGCCATAGAAACCTGTGCCGTCAGCGCCGGATGGAAAAACTGGTTGCTGGTCAAGGTGGTGACCGACAGCGGTTTGTATGGCATCGGCGAAGGCACGCTGAACGGTTTTATCAAGACCACCGAAGCGGCGCTGCGCGAACTGGAACACCTGGCGCTGGGCCGGGATCCGCGTCAGGTGAACCGGCTCTCCAAACACCTGATGGACAGCGTCTCGCTGGACGGCGGGCATATCCACCGCACCGCCGTGGCAGCCATCGAGGTCGCATGCTGGGACATCCTGGGCAAGTCGCTCGGGGTGCCGGTCCACCAGCTGCTCGGCGGGCGCATGCGCGATTCGGTGCTGGCTTACGCCAATGGCTGGTACCGCACGGAACGCACGCCCGAGCATTTTGTGGCGGCCGCCGACGAGGTGGTGGCCAAGGGTTTTCATGCGCTCAAGCTCGACCCCTTCGGCACCGCCCAGGGTTTTATCGACGACGCGGAACTGCAACTGTCCTTCGATATTTTGCAGGCCTTGCGCACGCGCTTCGGCCCCAGGCTGCGTATCCTGATCGATGTGCATGCCCGGTTCACCGAGGCCGAATCGCTGCGCGTTGCGCGCAAGCTGGCGCCGCTGGACCTGTATTGGTGGGAGGAGCCGACCACGCGGGAACGCGAGCAGCCGGCCAACGCGGTGGCGCTGCAGTGCCCGATCCGCGTGGCGACCGGCGAGATGTACGACACCATCGGCCAGTTCTATACGCTGGCCACCGGCGGCGGCGTCAACATCTTCCAGCCCGAGCCGATGTCGCTGGGCGGCATCACCAATACCCTGGCGGTGGCCAACCTGGCGCTGGCGCACGGCAGCTGGATTGCTCCGCACCAGAGCGGCGGGCCGGTTGCCACGGCGGTATGCCTGCAGCTGGCGGCCTGCGTGCCCAACTTCCTGATCCAGGAGCACTTTGACGCGTTCAACGAACCCTGGGTGCGCGACCTGGTGACCTGGCATCCAAGCCTGGACCCGGTGACCGGCCATCTTTCGCTGCCCGAAGCGCCCGGGCTGGGCATTGACGTGAACATGGAGGTTGCGCGCGCCCACCCCTATGATCCCAGGGCCTACCTGAATATCTTTCAAAGCGGATGGGAAAAGCGCCTTGGCCAGAATGCCGATTCCCCAACACAGGTTAGTCTATGAAAAAGCATGCCACCATTGTTGTCACCGACTACAACTTCCCCGATCTGTCGCTGGAGGCCGCGGTGCTGGCGGACAGCGGCTGTGAGCTGGTAGGGCAGCATTGCAAGACCGAGGCCGAGCTGGTGGCCGCGGTGGCGCAGGCCGATGCCGTCATTACCCAGTTCGCACGCATCAACGCCAATGTCATTGCCGCCATGCCGCGGGCGCGTGCCATCGTGCGTTACGGCATAGGCGTGGACAACGTGGACCTGGATGCGGCGCGTAGCCTGGGGATACCGGTATCCAATATCCCCGACTACTGCATGGACGAAGTTGCCGACCACACCTTGTCTTTTATCCTGGGTTTGACGCGCCAGGTCGCGACCCACAACACCGACATACGCGCCGGCAATTGGCGCCTGGCGGTACCGGTGCCGGCGATGCGGGTGTTGCGCGAGCAGACGGTCGGGGTGCTGGGTTTCGGGCGTATCGGGCGGGAGGTGGTGAAACGTTTGCTGGCGTTCAAGTGCCGCGTGCTGGTGTTCGACACTTTGGTACCCGCCGCTGACATCGCTGCAGCCGGCGCCACGGTGGCTACGCTGGACCAGATCATCGCGCAGTCAGACGTATTGACGCTGCATTGCCCGTCCACCGCGGCGACACGCAAGCTCATCAATGCCGCCACACTGGCGCGCATGAAACCCGGCGCCTTGCTGGTCAATGTTGCGCGCGGCGATCTGGTGGACACCCCGGCGCTGGTGCAGGCCTTGCACAGCGGGCATATCGGCGGTGCAGCGCTTGACGTGTTCGACCCCGAACCGCTGCCGGCCGACCATGACCTGCGCAACGCGCCCAACCTGATTGTGGCGCCGCACATCGCGTCGGCCAGCCCGACGGCGGTACGTGCGCTGCGCGAGGGCGCTGCCAGGCGCGCACTGATGGCGGCACTGGGTGAACTGCCGCCCAATATCGTCAACGGTGTCGCCGCGGTGCGCCATACCGCCTGAGAGCCTGAGAGTCCTTCGCTCATGCCCGCTCATCACGCTAAAACACCCCTGCTCGTTGTTGCAAATGCTCGCCATAGCCCGAGCTATGGCTGCGCTTTGCGCCTGGATCAGGTGCGTTTTGGCGCGCCGCTCGGGCACGCCCGAAAAACTCTCAGGCTCTGAGCCGGACCGGGGCGCCATGATGGAAGACAACACCGACGAAGCCGCCTTGCAGGAAGCGGCTTTGGCCAGTCTGAAGCCGCGTTTGCTGACACGCGACCACGGGCCCTTGTACCGCCAGCTGGCAACCCGCCTGCGTGCGCCCATAGACAACGGTTTGCTGCGACCGGGAACCCCGCTGCCGCGCGAGGCCGACCTGGCGGCGCGTTTCGGCGTGAGCCTGATCACGGTGCGCCAGGCCTTGCGCGATCTGGAAGCTGAAGGCCTGATCAAGAAGCGCACTGCAAAACCGGCCATCGTGGCGACTCCGCCCACACGCATCAAGCCGCTGGAGTTCCAGAGTTTCGCGGCCATCGCGGCGTCCAGCATGGACCGCCGGCTGGTCATCAAGAGTTACCGCAAGGAGCGCTCCGCGCTGGCCTGCGAAGCTTTTTCCCTGCCCCCGACCACCCATTGTTATTGCCTGCGCGCCGTGCTGCTGGTGAAGGACCAGCCGATCACGCAAACCACGTTTTATTTTCCGCCGGTCATAGGCAGCCGCATGAAACGGGCCGACTTTGACGACGTGGTGGTTTTTCGCGCCGTACAGCGGCATCTGGGCATCAAGCTGTCGCGCGCGCAGATCAAGGTGCGCGCCGAGATCGCTGACGAAGCACTTGCGGCGGCACTGGCCTACGAAACCGGCGCGCCTATCCTGGCCACCGAGATGCTGTATTTCTCGTCCACCGGCGACCCGGTGGAACTGACGGTTTCCAAAAACCGCGCCGACCACTTCAGCATCACCTACGACGCTCCCAACGATCTGCTGTGACGGCCCGTCATGCCGGAGTGGTGCGTGTAATGGCGTCGGGGCGCCGGAACAACTCCGGCTTCAGGCTCAGCCCCAGGCCCGGCCCCTCAAGCGGAGATACGCTGCCATTTTTCACCGGCGGCAGTGTATCCACGATTTCGGTGTACCAGCCGCTGGAATAGGCACGCACGGTTTCCTGGTAGCTCACATTGGGCAGGGTCGCCGACAACGCGCAACTTGCGGCATACACAATGGGGCCGGTGCAATCATGCAAGGTAACGGGCAACTCGCTGGCCTCGGCCATATTGGCAATTTTCCGTGCCTCGCTGAGGCCACCACACCAGGCAATGTCAACCATGATCACCGAGGCGGCGCGTTTGGCTATCAACTGCTTGAACATCTGCCGGGTTGCCAGGCGCTCGCTCGCTGCAATGGGAATGCTGGTATGGCGCGCCAGTTGCGCCATGGCGTCCAGCTCGTTGTAACGGATCGGCTCCTCGATCCAGGCCACATCAAAAGGCCGCAGCGCCTCGGCAATACGCAACGCGGGCGGCAGGGTCCACAAGCCATGCAACTCCACCATGATCTCCATATCGCGTCCAACCGATTCACGGATGCTGGCGAAAGGCGCCAGCGCCTGATCCAGCTGCTTGAGCGAAATACGCGTGCCATTGGAAGCTTCCGCCGCGATGTCAAAGGGCCAGATCTTCATCGCGCCATATCCTTCCGCGCGCAGGCTTTGGGCGAGTCCACCGGCGTTGAAGCGCCAGCCCAGCAGATCCTCGTACGGGCCCTGTGCGGCATCACCGGGCTGGAGTGCCCAATCCTCCGTGCGTTCGAACAACGCATTGCGCTTGCTGGCACGCACGTGCCCGTAGCCTGCGCAGGTGTTGTAGACCGGCACCGAAGCGTGGGTACGGCCGCCCAGCAAGCGCCACACCGGTTCCTGGAGTGCCTGGCCGAGGATGTCCCACAACGCAATGTTGACCGCCGAATTGCCGCGCACCTCGGCGCCTGAATCGCGTGCGCCCACATAGACACTGCCCAGCATGCGGTCGTGCAGCTCGATATCGCGCGGGTCCTTGCCCAGCAGGTAGGGTGCGACCTGGTCGTGCAGGTAACTTGCCACGGGGCCGGGCGCCCAGAAGGTCTCGCCGGTACCGGCAAGGCCGCTGTCGGTGTGTAGCCGCAGCCACAGCAGGTGGGGGAATTCCGCAAGCTGCAGGGTTTCAAGCCGGGTGATCTTCACGATGTGCTCCAGATGTTCCAGGGATTGCCGCCATCACCGCACGGGATGTGACCCTGTTTTTGTACTGTTTTTGTACTTGCGTCGCTTGCTTATATTATTATAATAATCAAAAATAGCCACCCGGTGGCGGAAAAACGGCCAGGCACTGCACTGGTCCACGGAGACAAGACACGATGAAAGTTGAGCTCGAAGGCAGGGTTGCGCTGGTCACCGGCGCGGGCCGCGGTATCGGCCAGGCGATTGCCGATACGCTGGGCCGCAACGGCGCGACCGTGGTGTACAGCGATATCGATCCGCAGGCGGCCAGGGACGCCGCCGGGGCGGGCGGGGCATGCCTGGCCGGTGCGCTGGATGTTGGTGACCCGGCCAGCGTGGTTCATGGCGTGGCCGATGTGCTGCGGCGTTTCGGGCGTATCGACATCCTGGTCAACAACGCCGGCATCGGTGTGGCGGCGTCGCAGCGCAAGACCATCGACCAGTTCAGCCTGGAGGCCTGGGACGCCCTGCTCAAGGTAGACCTGACCGGTGTGTTCCTGATGAGCCGCGAAGTGTCGCGCGCCATGATGGCGCAGAAGTCGGGGCGCATCATCAATATCGCGTCGGTGCTGGGCCTGGTGCCGGCGCGGCTGCAAAGCTCCTATATCGCGGCCAAGGCCGGCGTGGTCAACCTGACCAAGGCCATGGCGCTGGAACTCGCGCCGTACGGTGTGTTGGTGAACGGGGTCGCCCCCGGTTCCACCCAGACCCAGGGCTGGGAGCAATGGATCAAGGACGCCGGCAGCGAAGCACAAGACCTGCATGCCCGGCTGATGTCGCATATTCCGCTTGGGCGCCCCGGCACGACGCAGGAGATGGCCAACGCAGTGCTGTTCCTGGCCGCGCCTGAAAGCTCCTACATCACCGGCCACGTGCTTACCGTGGACGGCGGCTGGACGGCCGGATTCTCCAGAGATTTTTGAAAGTCGAAGCCTTCATGAACCACGCGTCCACCGGCATCGCCGTAAAGGAACTTCCCGCCGGCATGAGGCCGGCCGAATTGTTGCGCCTGTACGAGCAGATGCTGCTCTTGCGCCGCTTCGAGCTCGCGGCCCAGATCGCCTGCCGCAAGGGTGAAACCCCGGGTTTCCTGCACTTGTATATCGGCCAGGAAGCCTCCGGTGTGGGTATCTGCGCCCACCTGCGCAAGACCGACTGGATCACCAGCACGCACCGCGGCCACGGCCACGCGCTGGCCAAAGGCATGTCGCCCAATACCCTGATGGCCGAGCTGTATGGCAAACGCGACGGCTGTTGCGGCGGCCGTGGCGGCACCATGCACTTGTACGACCCGTCCTGTGGTTTGTTCGGCACCAATGGCCTGGTGGGTGGCGGCCTGCCTTCGGCGGTTGGCGCCGGCCTGAGCGCCCGGGCCCGTGGCACGGACGACATCGGCGTGGCGTTTTTCGGCGACGGCGCGACCAACCATGCGGCGTTCCACGAGTCGCTCAACTTTGCCGGGGTGCAGCATGCACCTGCCATTTTTGTCTGCGAAAACAACCTGTACGCCACGGCCACGGCCCTGTCCAAGGCCACCCTGAACCCCGAAATCGCCACCCGTGCCGCCGCCTACGGCATACCGGGCGTGGCGGTGGATGGCAATGACGTGCTGGCGGTCTGGCAGGTCATGCAGGCAGCCACGGCGCGTGCGCGTTCGGGCCGGGGCCCGACGCTGATCGAGGTCAAGACCTACCGCGTGGTGGCCCACCATGAGGGCGACTCCGTGGTCGGCGGTTACCGCAGCCAGGCCGAGGTGGACGCCTGGGCCAAACGGGATCCGATCCGCTTGTTGCGCGACGAATGGCTGCTCGAGCTGGAGCTGGCCACCCAGCAGCAACTCGACGCTATCGAGGCGCGTGTCAAGGCCCAGGTGGCCGACGCCATCACCTTCGCGCGCAACTCACCCGAGCCCGACCCGGCCACGGTAGACCGGCATATTTACGCCGAGCCGATCAACCCGCCGGCCGCGCTGGCCGCCATGTCGCCGAGTGCCATCACGGTCAGCACGGGGTGGCTCGACGCGGTGCGGGACGGGCTGGCCGAGGAGATGCGGCGTGATCCGCTGATCCTGTATTTTGGCGAGGGCACGGGGGAGCGGGGCGGCACCTTTGCCCACACCAAGAACCTGTTCCAGGAATTCGGCGCCGGCCGCATGATAGACACGCCGATCTCGGAACTCGGCTTTACCGGCGCCAGCCTGGGCGCATCGGCCACCGGTGTGCGCTGTGTGGCCGACCTGATGTTTGCCGACTTCCTGTTCGAGGCCGCCGGGCAGATCGTGCTGCAGGCGGCCAAACTGCGCTACATGAGCAACGGCCAGATGCAGGCGCCGATGGTCATACGTGTCGGCGCCGGAGCCGTGCGTTCGGCCGGGCCGCACCACAGCGGCATGTACCACCCGGTGTGGGCGCACATACCGGGTCTGATCGTGTGTGTGCCGTCCACACCGGCCGACGCCAAGGGCCTGATGAAGACGGCATTGCGTGCCGGTGACCCGGTGCTGATGCTCGAATCCAAGGCCTTGTTTGCCACCCGTGGCGAGGTTCCGACCGGCGACCACCTGGTGCCTTTTGGCGTGGCACGTATCGCGCGTGCCGGCACCGACCTGACGATTGCCGCCACCGGGCAGATCGTGCATCTGGCCCTGCAGGCGGCCGAGACTTTGCAGGCGCAGGGTGTGTCGGTGGAAGTGATAGACCTGCGCACCATACAGCCGCTGGATGTGGACACAGTGGCTGCAAGCGTGAAGAAGACCGGGCGTTTGCTGGTGGCCGATGAAGGCTGGTCGATGTGCGGTGTGGGCGCCGAGCTGGGCCAGGCCATGAACGAGCTGGCCTTCGACTACCTGGATGCGCCGGTAGCCCGTTTGCATACCGACGCCATGACCCATCCCTTCGCACCGGCACTGGAGCGTGCCATGCTGGTCAATACCGAAGCGATTGTGGCCAGCAGCCTGCAGGTCATCGCCGGTGTGGCGAGGCCCCCGCGGCGAGCACGCAGCGGTGTGGCGCAATCCACGCCCGGTGCCCCGGCCCCGGTGGCGGCGCCAGTGGCCCTGGCTGTTTCGGCACCGGCCCCTGCGGCGGCAGTAGCCGCTGGCGTGACGCTTGCCAAAGGCGAAGCCTTGATGATGCCATTTGGTGACCTCACCGTCAGCGAAGGGCGGCTGGTTCGCTGGGTCAAGAAGCTGGGTGACACCGTCACTGCCGGCGAACTGGTGGTGGAGATTGAAACCGACAAGGCGGTGGTGGAGGTAGAGGCGCCGTGCAGCGGTACGCTGGCCCAGTTGCTTGAGCAGGAAGGCAGCATGGTCAAGATGGGGCAACAGATCGCGGTTATTGCACCGGAGGGTGCATGAGCCGCCAGGCCGCTCCCAAGGCTCATAGCGCCGCGGCCCGCAGGGCGAAGGCATCCCAATGAGCAGGGACGCGATGTCTGTTGCTACCTCAAAAAATGGCAGGCGCTTTGCGAGCCCGTTGTCGCGCGCCATCGCACGGCGCGAAGGCCTGGATTTGTCGGCTGTGGTGGGCACCGGTCCGCAGGGCAGGGTGGTCAAGGCCGACCTGCTGGCGGCAATGGGAGGCAATGCGCCGCTGCGCTCCGGTGGGCAGGCGGGTCCGGCATTTGACGCGATCCCGAATGCGATCGGGCGCAAGCTGCTGGCGCGCCGGCTCACCGAATCGAAACAGCAGGCGCCCCATTTCTATGTGCGCGTGGATTGCGAGGTCGATGCCCTGTTGCGCTTGCGGGCGTCCGAGGCGCAACTGGGTGGCCCCAAACTGTCCATCAACGACTTTGTGGTTAAGGCTGCCGCGTTGGCGCTCAAGGCCGTGCCAGCAGTCAACGCCTCGTATACCGAGGCGGCGATCCGGCGTTACCGCGTGATCAACATTGCCGTGGCTGTGGCGCTGGAAGACGGCTTGCTGACGCCCGTGATCGAGGACGCCGACGCCAAAAGCGTGGCGCAGATCGCGGCGGAGGTGCAGGACCTGGCGTCCCGCGCGCGCGCCGGCGCGCTGGCACCGGGCGCCTCCAGGAATGGTACTTTTTCAATTTCCAACCTGGGAGGGTATGGCGTGCGCGAGTTTGCCGCCGTCATCAACCCGCCGCAAGGCGCGATCCTGGCCGTGGGTGCGGCCGAGCCCAGGGCGGTCGCAAGAGGCGGCCAACTCGCGGTGGCGACCATGATGACGGTGACGCTGTCAGTCGATCACCGGGTGATAGATGGGGCGGTGGCGGCGCAATGGCTGGGCGCGTTCAAGCAGCATCTGGAGAATCCACATGCACTCGGTGTCTGGAAATCTTCGCTGCATGCCCCCTGAGTAATCCCGCATTGACGCTGCGGCAATGGCTCCGTAGCATGGGTTTGCCGGTTGCCCCGGTCGGCACGGGCTGCAACGGACCAGAAGGCTACGGCCGGTATTCGAGGAACAAGAAAGAGAAGTCAGTCAGGATTTTTGTTACGCAACGTGATTCAACCATCAGGAGACAACATCATGCGAGTTCGACTATTTGTTTCAAGCCTCTTAACCGCTGTGGCGCTTGCGCTATCGGGCGGCGTGGCAGCCCAGACCGTCCTCAAGTTCTCGATTGGCGCGCCCGAGAGCGGCGGCGGCGAAATCCTGGGCATGAAGGCCATGAAGGAGTACGTGGAGTTCAAGAGCGACGGAAAGATACAGGTCCGGCTCTTCTTCAATACCTTCGGTGGCTCCCAGCAGGTGACCGAACAGGTCAAGAACGGCACGCTCGAAATGGCGTTGACCGATGACTCGGTACTCGGCAACTTCCACAAGCCCATGCTGGTGTTCCAGATTCCCTATCTGTTCCCATCCTCACCCGTGGCCTGGGAGTTCATGAAAAGCCCGTTCGTGCGCGAGCTGAACGAAGACATGCGCAAGGCCACCGGCATCCGCACACTGGCCCTGTCCGAGAACGGCTTTCGCAATATCACCAACAACAGCAAGGAAGTGAAGACTCCGGACGACATGAAGGGCATGAAGATGCGCACCATGCAGTCGCAGGTGTACGTGAACTTCATGAAGGCCATGGGCGCCGCCGCCACGCCGATCGCCTATCCGGAGCTGATCACCTCGCTCAAGTCCAACGTCGTGGACGGCCAGGAGAATGCCGCCTCGACAATCTGGGATGCCAAGTTGTACGAAGTGCAGAAGTTCATGTCGGTCAATGAACATATCTACGGCATTCACTACATCATCATCAACGACAAGGTCTACCAGGGCCTCACACCGGATCTGCAAAAAATCCTGTCGGATGGCGCAGCGGTGCATGCCGAAGTGGCCAATTCGCGAAAGTCGATGGACAGCCTGCAGGCGATCCAGAAGATCCGCGCAGCCGGCACCAAGGTCTATGTGAACACGCCGACCGAGAAGGAAGCTTTCCGCAAGCAGACCCAGGAGCCGGTGATCGAGTTCATCGTCTCCCAGACCGGCCGTCCCATCGTCGACAAGCTGCTCGCCGCGGTCAAGGATACCGCCAGCAAGTCCTACGCCAACTGAATCGTTGGCATCGAGCCAAACGACCGAGGCGCCCTGCCCATAAAGGGCAGGCGCGCCTGACGGAAGCACCATGAAATTCATCCAACGCGCCGGTAGATCCGTCGGTATCCTGTCCGATCACATCATTGGTTGGCTGTTGCTGATCAGCGTCCTGCTCAACATTGCTCAGGTCTTCACGCGCTATGTGATGAACGCGCCGCTTTCCTCGACCGAGGAACTGGTGCGCTACAGCACCGTGTGGCTGACATTCGTGGGTGCGGCCGCTGCCAGCCTGTATGGTGACCATATGGACATGAACCTGTTCCTGGATGTGAAAAATGCGCGCTTCCAGGCCTGGCACCAGGCTTTTCTGCAGCTCATCATTTTCGGATTCTGCGTGTTGCTCATCTGGCAGGGCGCCAAATTCTGCCTGCTAAACGGCATGCAGACGGCGCCCACCACGGGCATGCCGATGTATTACGTCTATTCCGCCATGGCAGTGGGCGGCGTCATGCTCGCCATCGTTACAGTCTTCAAGTTCTTTGCCGCACTGTTTCCAGAGAAATTTTCCGGAGAAACCGCATGATCGCAATTGCCATTGCGCTCACTCTGCTGTTGGTCGCCGGCCTGCCGATTTCCTATTCGTTTGCGCTCGCCGGCTCGTTTGCGCTCTGGTACACGGGTGAGCAGCAGCTCAACGTCATATCCCGTCTATTCAACGGGGTGGACACGTTCGTGCTGATGGCCGCGCCGTTCTACATACTGGCGGGCGAACTGATGAACCGCGGCGGCATCAGCGTACGCATCATCCACTTCGCCCAGGTCATGGTGGGACGCGTACGCGGTGGCACGGCGTATGCGGCAATCCTTGCGTCGGTCATGTTTGCCGGCATCTCCGGGACCGCTGTGGCCGATATCGCGGCGCTGGGCCAGATCTTCATCAACGGCATGCACAAGGAAGGCTACAGCAAGGCTTTCGCGGCCGCGCTCGTCGTTGCGGCGTCCGTGATCGGCCCGATCATTCCGCCCTCTGTGATCATGGTGCTGTATGCGGCCGTGGCCAACATCTCGGTACTGAACCTGTTCCTGGGTGGCGTTGTGCCGGGTCTGCTGCTGGGTGTCGGCTGCGCCCTGGTCGTCTACTTCCGCGGCAAGCGCGGTGGCGCCATGCCGATGGCCACCGTGTCCGTGAAGCGGGAAGACCTGCCGCGCCTGATGCGCGATGGGATGCTGGTATTGAGCCTGCCCGGTTTCATCGTCGTCGGCACCATGTCGGGTGCATTCACACCGACCGAGGCCGGTGGCGTTGCAGTCGTCTATGCCGCCCTGCTGGGCGTTTTTGTCTTTCGCTCGCTCGACCTGAAAGGGCTGGTGCAGGCGGCACGAAATTCCGCGCGACTAACGGCTGGGCTGTTCCTCCTGATTGCTGCCGTCGAGGTGGTGAACTATGTGCTGATCCTGGCTGGCGTCGCCGAAGGCACGGCGGCCATTGTTTCCGTATTCAAGAACTATCCGAATACCTTTCTGCTGGTCTGTGTGGTCGCATTCCTGGTGATCGGCCTGGCGCTGGACGCTGGCCCGGCGCTGCTGCTGCTGGCGCCGGTGCTGTTGCCCATTACGCGTAGCATGGGCATAGACGACATCCATTTTTCGATGGTGATGATAGTCAGCGTCACTTTGGGCCTGATTTCGCCGCCGGTAGGCATATGTCTGTTCGTGGCCTGCAAGATCGGCAACATCACGATGCGCGTGTTGTGGTCGGAGCTGGCGCTGTTCTTCTATGCGGAGATCGCGGTCATCGTGGTGCTGGTGTATTTCCCGGTGTTGTCCAATGGGCTGCCGTACTTGCTGCGCCATTGAGGGCGCGGGACTTGCGTGGCGTTGGCATGTCCGAGAACCTTGTCACCTTGCCGATCCGGTGAACCACGGCGCCGCCACCGCATTGCGCGGAATCACTTATGTGGTACTGGCCGGCGCCTGTTTCGCCACCCTGGATACCACCACCAAATACGTTGCGCTCAGCGTGCCGGTGATGATGGCCTTGTGGGTGCGCTACATGTTGCAGGCGCTGTTGTCCACGGCGGTGCTGCTGCCGATACACGGGCGGGCCCTGTTGCGAACCCGCCATTGGAGGCTGCAGCTATTGCGAGGAATGCTGCTGATCGGTGCCACCGTCATGGCCTTTTTCAGCCTGAAGCTGATGCCCGTCGGCGAGTTCACGGCCATCGTGATGGTGACCCCGATGGTCGTGACGGTATTGGCTGTTACGGTGTGGAAGCAACGCATTGCGCCGCTGCACTGGCTGTTTGTGGGCGGTGGTTTCGTGGGTACCCTGGTCATCATCCGGCCCGGGGGTGACGGCCTCGGCTGGGTGGCGCTGCTGCCGCTGCTGTGTATGGTCTTCAACTCGGTGTTCCAGTTGCTCACGGGCCATCTGAGCCGATCGGACAACCCGGCCACGACCCACTTCTACAGCGTGTGGGTGGGCGCGGTGATCGCAAGCCTGGCTTTGCCCCTGACCTGGACGCTGGTGGATTCGCCGCTTTTGTGGACACTGATGGTGCTTATGGGCGTCATGGGCGCGATGGGCCACTTCGTGCTGGCGCTGGCCTACCAGCGCGCCCCTGCCGCGACCCTGATGCCCTACCTGTATACGCATGTGGGCTTCGCCGTACTGGGCGGCTGGCTGGCTTTTGCCCACGTGCCGGACGGCTGGGCCTGGGCCGGCATGGCCTTGATCGCCGTGTGTGGTGTCTGCAGCGCCTGGTTGACGGTGCGCGAACTCCGCATGCCCGAAGCTTGATAACCGCTGGAGAGCCGTATGAAGATTGTCAAACTGGAATCCTTCCTGACCAACTGCGGTTTGCGCAACTACCTGTTTGTGCGCCTCACCACTGATACCGGCCTCACGGGCCTGGGCGAGGCCACGCTGGAGTGGCAGGAAATGGCGGTACGGACCTTGCTGCACGAATGGGCCGAGGAGCGCATCCTGGGCATCTGCCCGTTTGATGTCGAACAGGTGTTTGGCAACCTGGTGCGCGACCAGTACCAGGGCGGGGCGACCGTGATGACGGTCATCAGCGCGCTGGAGATCGCCTGCTGGGACATCATCGGCAAGGCTTGCAGCCAACCGGTGTACCGCCTGCTTGGCGGGCAGAGCCGGGAAATATTGCCGGCTTACGCCAACGGCTGGTACGGTGGGGCAAACACGCCGCAGGACTACGCGGCCAAGGCGCGGGAGGTGGTGGCCCGGGGCTACGGCGGCATGAAGTTCGACCCCTTCGAGCAAGCCTGGAAGGACATGAGTGAGCCCCAGATGCGGGCCGCGCAGGACATTGTTGCGGCGGTCCGCGAGGCCGTGGGTGACGGGGTGGACCTGATGATCGAGGTCCATGGCCGCCTGTCGGTAGGGTGTGCGATCGAGATGGGCCGGCGCCTGGTGCCCTACCGCCCGGCCTGGTACGAAGAGCCTGTGACGCCACACAGCCTGGACCTGCTGGCCGAAGTAAGACGTGCCCTGCCGTTCCCGGTGGCGGCCGGCGAGCGGCTGTACATGCTGGAAGACTTTGCCCGGCTTGCGGCCCTGCGCGCCTGCGACATCGTGCAGCTCGATCTGGCGCATTGCGGCGGGCTGTGGTTCGGCAAGAAGATCGCCGCCCTGTGCCAGCCGCAAGACCTGCGCCTGGCCCCCCACTGCTCCATCGGCCCGGTGGCCCTGTGCGCGGCGATCCACTTCGGCTGGGCGACACCGCAGGTCATGGTGCAGGAAAATTTTGCCGACTATGACGCGCCGTGGCGCAACGATCTGGTGAGCGGCTGGAAGCCGATGGCGCAGGGCCGGTATCTGCTGCCGGACAAGCCGGGCCTGGGTATAGAACTCGACGATGCCGCCTGTGCCCGGCATCCTTATGTCAAACACGCGTTTCCGTCCCTGTGGGACGCGCGCTGGGTGGCCGAGCTGACCCAGGCGGAGCGCAAGGCATGAGCGGCGCCCCCGAATGGCGCGCGGTGCGCCTGAATGCGGACACCTATCCGGTCGAGCCGGAAGAGGTGCGGACGCTGGCCGAGGCCGGTGCCGAGCTGGTGTGTATCGAGGGGCAGCAGCCGGACGATATCCTGCGCGCGGCACGCGACTGCGATGCGCTGCTGGTGGTGTCGTCGCATGTGCCCGAAACCGTCATCGCGCAGTTGACGCGTTGCCGCACCATTGCGCGGCTGGGCGCTGGCACGGACAAGATCGCCGTCGAAGCGGCGACGCAGCACGGCATCGTGGTCAGCAACGTCCCGGATTTCTGCCTGGGTGAACAGGCCGACCATACGATGGCTTTGCTGCTCTCTTTTGCGCGCCGCTTGCCGTATATGCAGGACGCGATGCGCCAGGGCCAGTGGACCGCACGCCAGCATGCCGGTGTACACCGCATCGCGGGCAAGACGCTGGGACTGCTGGGTTTTGGCGCCAGTGCGCAAGCGGTCGCGCGCAGGGCCGCCGGATTTGGCCTGCAACTGCTGGCGTGGACCCGCAGCCCGGACAAATACCGGGAACTGGCAAGCACATTGGGCGTGCGCCTGCTGCCATTCGATCAGCTGCTGGGTCGCAGTGACTTTGTTTCCATCCACCTGCCCCTGACGGCGCTGACGCGGCATTTGCTGGGCGTCGCGGAGCTGGCCAGCATGAAACCGGATGCAGTGCTCATCAATACCTCGCGCGGGGCCATTGTGGACGAAGCCGCGCTGGTAGAGTGCCTGCGGCGTGGCGCCATTGCAGGTGCCGCCCTCGATGTGTTCGAGGGCATTGACGTGTTTGCACCTCCTGGAGCGCCTGCGCAACACCCGCTGCTGACACTGGACAACGTGATTGCCACGCCGCATTGCGCCGGCAGCTCCGTGGAGTCTTCCTACGAGTCAAAAACACGCGGCGCGCAGCACGCCGCCGCTGTACTGGGTGGCCAGTGGCCGGCACACCTGGTCAACCCCGAGGTGGTACCCCGGTTCGCGTTGCAGCGTTAAGCGGCCAGCCATCTACGGGTGGCCGCCGCCATTCGTTGCCATCACCTCGGCGTGCCCCATGGCGCGCACGGCGCGCTCTTACACTTGCCACCATGCCCTCCCAAAGATATGACGCCATCGACGCCCTGCGTGGCCTGGCCCTGGTCTGGATGACGGTGTTCCATTTCTGCTTTGACCTGAACCACTTCGGCTATATCCGGCAGGACTTCTACCGCGACGCGTTCTGGACCTCGCAACGCACCGTCATACTGTCTACCTTTCTTTTCTGCGCCGGCATGGGACAGGCGATTGCGCTACAGCAAGGTCAAAGCTGGATGCGTTTCTGGCGGCGCTGGGCCCAGGTGGCAGGGTGCGCCGTGCTGGTGAGCGCCGGGTCGTACCTGATGTACCCCCAGAGTTTTATTTACTTTGGCGTGTTGCACGGCATCGCCCTGATGTTGCTTGTGCTGCGCCTGACCGCGCCTTGGGGCAACTGGTTATGGCTGTTGGGCGGGTTGGCGATGGCGGCCGGACTGGTTGCAGCACCGGTGCTGGGGCGATCAGGCTGGGCCGATCTGTTCGACTCGACCTGGCTCAACTGGCTAGGGCTAATCACGCACAAGCCGATTACCGAAGACTATGTTCCGGTATTCCCATGGCTGGGGCTCATGTGGTGGGGAGGGGCCGCCGGCAATTGGCTGCGGCGGCACGGGCAGGTATTGGCGTGGCGGCCATCGCTTGTGGGCAAAGCGCTGGCGGCGCTGGGGCGCTGGAGCCTGTCGTACTACATGCTGCACCAACCTGTGATGATCGGTGCGCTGATGCTGCTGCGTTATTCGACCTTGGCCTTGGAACGCAGCTCTTCCTGAAAACCGGCCAGCTTTTGCTGGGTCAACTGCTGCGTAATCTGCGGTTTAACCTCTTCAAATTTGGGCAACTGTGTATCGCGGATATCGTCCAGCCGGATGATGTGGTAACCGAACTGCGACTTCACCGGTACCTCGGTCATCTTGCCTTTTTGCAGCGCGACCATGGCCTCGGAGAATTCCTTGACGTAGCTGCCGGGCGCGGCCCAGTCCAGATCGCCGCCATTGGCGCCGGAACCCGGATCCTTGGACTGTTTCTTGGCGATATCCTCGAATTTGCCGCCTTTCTTGAGGCTGGTAATGATGGCTTTGGCGTCGGCCTCCTTCTCCACCAGGATGTGGCGTGCCTTGTATTCCTTGCCTCCGTTGGCAGCCGCGAACTTGTCGTATTCGGCCTTGGCGTCGGCATCGGTCACCGGATTCTTTTTCTGGAATTCACTGAACAGCTCACGAATCAACAGCGACTGGCGCGCCAGTTCCATCTGGGCCCTGAAGTCATCGGTCGCGTCCAGGCCCTGTTTTTGTGCCTCTTGCATGAAGATCTCGCGCGTGATTACTTCGTCGCGCAATTGCCCCTGCATTTCCGGCGTTACCGGGCGGCCTGACTTGGCCACCTGCTGGGCCAGGGCTTCCACACGGGTCGTCGGCACGGCCTTGCCGTTGACGATGGCAATGTTTTGCGCCGAGGCAGGCACGGCAATACCGGCAAAGGCGGCGGCCAGCAGCGTGGCGATAAGTGTCTTCTTCATGGTTTCTCTCTAAAAGTTGGAGGAGTGATGGCAAACCATCCGGGCTTTGCCGTACATGGCGGGGCGCATCAAAGTACTTCTATGGCCAGTGCGTGCAGCCCCTGGTCCATAAAATCTTGCAGGGCATCATACACAAGGCGGTGGCGCTGCACCCGCGTCCGTCCGGCGAACATCGGAGAGGCAATACGCACTCGGAAATGGGTTCCGAAATTGCTGCCGTTGGAGCCCGCGTGGCCGGCGTGTTCGGCGCTTTCATCCAGCACCTGCAGTTCAGACGGGGCGAGTATCTGCTGCAAGCGCCGCTCAAGCGCTACTGCGGTAGGACCCATGTCAAGTCTCGCTTTTGGGTTCGTCGGCTTTCAAGTGGGGCGCAATGTAGAAGCCTTGCCCGACCAGAAACACGATCGGGAAAACATAACCCCACAACTTGAAGTTGACCCAGGCCTCAGTGCTGAAAGCAGTCGCCACATAGGCGTTAAGCACGGCCATGAAAACGCAGTAGACGATCCAGGCAATGTTGAGCCGCATCCAGACCCGGTCCGGCAGCTCGATCTGCGCGCCCAGCATGGCTTTGAGAAAACTCTTTTTGAATACCCATACCGCCACCGTCAGCGCAAGCGCAATGGCCGCGTACAACACCGTGGGTTTCCACTTGATGAAACGTTCGTCCTGCAGCCACAGGGTCAATGCCCCAAACACCAGGATCAGCGTGAGAGTGATCTTCTGGATCGTGGTGACCTTGCGCTCCATCACGTACAGGGCGGCGGTCTGGATGACGGTCGCAGCCATCAGAACAGCAGTCGCGGCATAGATGTCGTAGAACTTGTAGGCTCCGAAAAAAAGCACGATGGGCAGGAAGTCGAGCAGGACTTTCATTTGCTCTTGAAGTCCAGTGAGGCCGAATTCATGCAATAACGCTGCCCGGTGGGCGCGGGGCCGTCCGGGAACACATGGCCCAGGTGGGCGCCGCAATCGGCGCAATGGACTTCGGTGCGTTTCATCCACAACAGGCCATCCACCTTGGTGCCGACAGCGTCTTCGCTGATGGGCTGGAAATAACTCGGCCAGCCGGTACCGGAATCAAACTTGGCTGCCGAGTCAAACAGCGCCTTGCCGCAGCAGATGCAGCTGTAGATGCCTTTGGCCTTGCTGTCGGCATATTTGCCGGTAAATGCGCGCTCGGTGGCTTCGTGGCGGGCGACGTCGTAAGCCATGGGCTCCGCCCCTTTTTCCTTGAGTAGGGCTTTCCATTGGTCGTCGGTCTTTTCAATTTTGTAAGGCATGGGGGTATTTTATGGATTTCAGGATGAACAACTGATCTCGATTCCGGCCGCCCAGTGCGGCGGAAAATCGGCGTAGGTCTCTTGGTCCGGGTGTTCCTCAAACGGGCTCTCAAGCACCGACAGCAGGTCTGTGACCGCTGAGTAGTCTTTTAGTTTCGCTTTTTGAATGGCCTGTTCACCCAGATGGTTGCGCAGCACATATTTGGGGTTGGTGCGCAGCATCAACTGCCCGGCGGCCGGTCGCAACAAAGGCTCCAGGCGCAGAAGGTAACGGGCCATCCAGGCATCGAAGGCCGGGCGGTCGGGAAACAGGTCCCGCACCGTTTCCGCATCGGCACCGGCAACACCGTGGCTCAGGCGGCGCCAGAAAATCGTGTAGTCCACGCGGCCGGCAGCCAGCAGCTTAAGGATCGACTCAATCAAATCCTTGTCTTCGCTCCGGCAGTCGGGCAAACCCAGTTTGGCCGCCATACGCCGCTCCAGCGCCAGCGGAAACACCGACTTGTACGACTCCAGCGCAGCCAGTGCCAACTCTTGCTCACCAATCAGCGGCAGCAAGGCCTGCCCAAGGCAGAACAGGTTCCAGTAGGCAATATTGGGCTGCCGGTTGAAGGCGTATCGCCCCTGCGTGTCGGAGTGGTTGCAAATATGCGCCGGATCGAACCCGTCCAGAAACTGGAACGGGCCGTAGTCTATGGTCAGGCCCAGGATGCTCATGTTGTCGGTATTCATGACGCCATGGCAGAAACCCACGGCCTGCCAGTGCGCCAGCAGTTCAGCCGTGCGTTCGCTGACCGCTTCCAGAAATGCCGCATACGGGTTGCCGGAGAATCGGTCGGCGCCTCGGCACTGCGGGTAGAACCGGTCTATCGCGTAATCGGCCAGCGCCCTGAGCTGCCCCGTCTCGCCGCTGTAGGAAAAATGCTCAAAATGGCCAAAGCGCAGAAAGCTGGGCGCGGTGCGGGTGACGACGGCCGCCGTCTCCACCTGCTCGCGCCGAACCGGCGCATCCGAGCCGATAACACACAAAGCCTGGGTGGTGGGGATCCCCAGCCCGGCCATGGCCTGCGAACACAGGAACTCACGAATGGAGCTGCGCAATACGGCCCGGCCATCGCCCATGCGCGAGTAGGGCGTCATGCCGGCGCCCTTGAGTTGCAGCTCGCGGGTGTCGCCGTCCGGAATATCGATTTCGCCCAAAAGAATGGCCCGTCCGTCGCCTAGTTGGCCGGCCCATTGGCCAAACTGGTGCCCGCTGTAGACGCTGGCCAGAGGCTGCGAACCGCGCAACACGACGTTGCCTGTAAACGCGTTGAGCGCTTGCCCGGAGTCCATCCAGCCCGGGTCCAGGCCCAGTTCCTCCGCTACCTTGCGACTGCGCCCGACCCAGTACGGCGCGGGGAGCTGGGAGGGCGTCAGGCGGGTAAAAAACGCCGGGTCCAGGGCCGCGAAACTGTTGCGCCAGGACAAGGCACCGGCCTCGTGCACGGATGAGGACGCAGCGCCTTGAGTGGACGCAGACTGGCTTGGAGTGACGGGCATATCCATGCCGCGATTGTCCCGCAGTTGGTCAGCTCCGTCCGGCTTGAGGGGTATCCCACCGCGCGGCCTTGCGGCCTGCGAGATACTACGGGCCGGCGACACACGCAGGGCGTGGTTGAATTTGAATACCGCTCAACAGGAACCAGGAGACTCCCATGCTCGGCCTCATGCAAAACCAACCGCTGATGATTTCGTCCTTGATAGAGTTTGCCGACCGGCACCACGGCGAGGCGGAAATCGTTTCGCGCCGAGTCGAAGGCGACCTCCACCGCTGTACCTACAAACAGATCGCGGCGCGCGCGCGGCAGATTGCCAATGCGCTGGATTCCCTCAAGCTGGCATTTGGCGACCGTGTCGCCACCCTGGCCTGGAACGGTTACCGGCACCTGGAGCTGTATTTCGGCGTAAGCGGCACCGGTCGCGTTCTGCACACCCTGAACCCGCGCCTGCACCCAGACCAGATCGCCTGGATCGCCAACCATGCGGATGACCAGGTGCTGCTGTTCGACATGACATTTCTGCCCATCATCAAGGCGATGCACTACAAGGCGACCGGCATCAAGCACTACATTGCGCTGTGTGACGCCGACAAGCTGCCGGCCGATTCGGGCATCCCCGGCCTGATGAGTTACGAGGCCTGGATCGGCTCGCAGCCATCCACCTATGATTGGCCGGAATTTGATGAAAACTCGGCTTCCAGCATGTGTTACACCAGCGGCACCACGGGCCACCCCAAGGCTGCCTTGTACAGCCACCGCTCAACCCTGTTGCATGCTTTTGCCGGTGCCATGCCGGATGCGCTGAACATGAGTGCCCGCGACGCCGTGCTGCCGGTGGTGCCGATGTTCCACGTCAATGCCTGGGGCTTGCCGTATGCGGCAGCGATGACGGGTGCCAAGATGGTGTTTCCGGGCCCGGCCATGGATGGCAAATCGATCTTCGAGCTGATCGAGTCCGAGAAGGTCAGTTTTGCGGCCGGCGTGCCAACCGTGTGGCAGATGATGCTGGCCCATATGCAGGCCGAGGGTTTGCGGTTCTCCACGTTGAAACGAACCGTGATTGGCGGCTCGGCCTGTCCGCCGGCCATGATCAGCGCCTTCAATGACGTGTATGGCGTGGAGGTGTTACACGCCTGGGGCATGACCGAGATGTCGCCGCTGGGCACCGTGTGCACTCTCAAGAACAAACATCTCGCGCTGTCGGCGGACGAAAAAATGAAGGTGCGCCTAAAGCAGGGGCGAGGCCTGTACGGCGTGGACATGAAAATCGTGGACCCCGATGGCAAGGAATTGCCCTGGGACGGAAAAGTGTTCGGCGATCTGCTGGTCAAGGGGCACTGGATCATTCGCGACTACTTCAATTCCGACGCCGGTTCGCCGCTGGTCGATGGCTGGTTTCCTACCGGCGACGTGGGAACCATAGACTCCGACGGCTACCTGCAGATCACCGACCGCAGCAAGGACGTGATCAAGTCCGGCGGCGAGTGGATCAGTTCCATCGATGTGGAAAACATTGCCGTCGCCCACCCGGCGGTGGCGATGGCCGCCTGCATTGGCATCAAACACCCCAAATGGGACGAGCGGCCCATCATCGCAGTGGTCAGGAAACCCGGTGCCCAGGTCACGCGCGAGGAGTTGCTGGCGTTTTACGATGGCAAGATCGCCAAGTGGCAGGTGCCCGACGACGTGGTGTTCGTCGACGCGATTCCGCTGGGCGGCACCGGCAAGATGCAAAAAACCAAGCTGCGCGAGATCCTCAAGGACTACACGCTGCCCGGCCTTTGAGCCGGCGCAGCCTGGCCGATGCGATGTGATGCGCAGCACGGAACCGGCGCAATAAAGCCGTCGGAATCCCCGCAAAGGGGCATCGGCAGTCGCATGGGTGATAGCAGCTAGGGCAATCCCTGAGTGTGATGCAGCGCAATCGTCGTAGGCTCACGCAGTTGCCGATTACCGGCCAACTCACAGGAGATTCCCGATGAAATTTGTACTTCAGGTTGTTGCCGCTTGTGCCGTAGCGGCATGTGCGGGTGCCGCTTTGGCCCAAAAGGGTGAGACGGTCAAGATTGCCTTCATGGACCCGCTCTCCGGGCCCTTCGCGAGCACCGGTCAGAACCAGCTCAAGAGCTGGCAGTTCGTGGCCGAGCGCTTGAGTGGCGCCAAGAACCCGTCCGGCGTGAAGTTTGAAGTGGTCGGGTTTGATAACAAGGGCTCGCCGCAGGAAAGCCTGAACACCCTGAAGGCAGCCATTGACCAAGGGTTTCGCTATATCACGCAGGGCAACGGATCCGGTGCCGCGCTGGCCCTCTCGGACGCAGTGGCGAAACACAACGAGCGCAATCCGGGGAAGGAAGTTGTCTATTTGAATTACGCCGCTGTCGATCCGGCGCTGACCAACGAAAAATGCGATTACTGGCACTTTCGCCTGGACGCCGACACAACCATGAAGATGGAGGCGCTGACGGCTTTCATGAAGGACCAGCCCAAAGTCAAAAAGGTGTTCCTGATAAACCAGAACTACTCGCACGGCCAGCAGGTATCGCGTTACTTCAAGGAAGACATCGCACGCAAACGGCCGGACGTGCAGATAGTTGGCGACGACCTGCATCCGATAGGGCAGGTCAAGGACTTTGCGCCGTACGTCGCCAAGATCAAGCAATCCGGCGCGGACACCATCGTGACCGGCAACTGGAGTGCCGACCTGACTCTGCTGGTCAAGGCGCTGAACGATGCCGGGCTCAAGCTGCCTCTGTATACCTACTATGCCCAGGTCACCGGCACCCCCACCGTACTGGCGGCCGGCGGCGACAGCGAGGTCTACGTGGTGGCTTACGCCCACGCCAATCACACTGGCGAAATCGGCGCCTTGTCGGCGGATTTCAAGAAAAAATTCAACGATGACTACTACTCCTATTCCACCTACAACGGCATTCAGCTATTGGGTGCCGCAATGGCCAAAGCGCAGTCAACCAACCCGGTCAAAGTTGCAGCAGCGCTGGAAGGCCTGAGCTTCAAGAGTTTTGCCGGCGAAATTCAGATGCGCAAGTCCGACCACCAGCTGCAGCAAAGCATGTACATCACCAAATGGCAAAAGGTAGACAAAGCCAACCCGTACAGCGTGGAGAACACTGGTTATACGTTTGCGCCCGTTAAACAACTTGAACCTTACGTGGCCAGCACACCGACCAGTTGCCAGATGAAGCGCCCTTCGCAGGGCTAAAAACGTGGCAACGCCGGGTAGCCGTGAGGTTTGCCCGGAAGTTGCCGCAGTGGGGCTCTCACCCCGCTGTCTGAAAACATAAAAGTGCTTGACTGGGCAATGGGGACTGCATGGAGTTTTTCACCATCTCTCTCTTGAACGGCATCAGCTACGGCTTGTTGCTGTTCATGCTGAGTTCCGGCCTGACGCTGATCTTCAGCATGATGGGTGTGCTCAACTTCGCCCACGCTTCCTTCTATATGTTGGGGGCTTATTTTGCGTACAGCGTCACTGCACTGGTCGGTTTCTGGCCAGCTCTGTTGGTGGCCCCGCTGCTGGTGGGCGTGATCGGGGCGCTGTTCGAGAAATATTGCTTGCGCCGCGTCCACAAATTCGGCCATGTGCCCGAGTTGTTGATTACTTTCGGTTTGAGTTACATCATCCTGGAACTTGTGCAATTGGTGTGGGGCCGCAGTTCCATGGACTACCGGGTTCCACAGGCGCTGAGCGGCCCCTTGTTCACGCTGTTCGGAACCCAGTTCCCAACCTACAGGGCGTTCATGATGCTGGTCGCGCTGCTGATGTTGCTGGCCATCTGGCTGCTGCTCACGCGCACGCGGATCGGGCTGGTGATCCAGGCCGCGTTGACGCACCCCGAAACGGTAGAGGCTTTGGGACACAACGTGCCGCAGGTGTTGATGCTGGTGTTCGGCGGCGGTTGCGCGCTTGCCGGGTTGGCCGGCGTGATTGGGGGCAACGCCTACGTCACGGAACCCAGCATGGCGCTGTCAGTGGGAGGGGTCGTATTTGTGGTGGTGGTAGTCGGTGGCATGGGGTCGCTGGCGGGCGCCTTTGTGGCATCGCTGTTGATTGGCGTTTTGCAGACGCTCGCGGTCGCCATCGATGCGTCGCTGCTCTCCGCGTTCAACAACGTCGGTATCGTGGTTACGTCCGAAACCTTCGGTTATGCGTTGTTCAAACTCAAGATCAGCCAAGTGGCGCCGATCCTGCCCTACCTGCTGCTGGTGTTGATGCTGATATTCAGACCCAAGGGCCTGCTGGGCTCACGGGAGGGCTAAAACATGAACAACAAGATACCGGCACCCGAACTTGCGGCCAAGCCGCCAAACCGTTTTGCGATCGTGGTGTGGGCATCTTTTGCCCTGGTGCTGCTGGTGGTTCCGCTGGTTTTCACCAGCAGCCTGAGCCACACCATGCTCAGCCAGATGGGAATAGCGATCATTGTTTGCCTGAGCTACAACATCTTGCTGGGCCAGGGCGGTATGTTGAGTTTTGGCCACGCGGCTTACTCCGGCATGGGGTCTTTTCTGGCCATTCATACGCTGAACCTTGTCACCAAGGGTTTGCCTTTTCCGGTCAGCCTGATTCCGATTGTGGGCGGCATCGCCAGCCTGTTGTTTGCCGTGTTGCTGGGGTGGGTGACTACCAAGAAGGCTGCCACGCCGTTCGCGATGATTACCCTCGGTGTGGGAGAACTGGTGTGGGCCATGGCGTTGATGTTCCCGGAATTTTTTGGCGGCGAAGGGGGCATTTCGGGCAATCGGGTTGCGGGCTCAAAGCCGCTCGGCCTGACTTATGGCCCGCAAATCCAGCTCTATTACCTGATTGCGGTCTATACCTTTGTGTGTACTGCCCTGATGTTTGCGTTCACCCGGACACCTCTGGGGCGTATGCTCAACGCGGTTCGGGACAACCCGGAACGGGTCGAGTTTGTCGGCTACGACACCCGGAAAGTGCGTTACTTCGCATTTATCATCGCCGCTTTTTTTGCCGGCATTTCGGGTGGGCTGGCAGCGCTTAACTTTGAGATTGTCACCTCCGAGGTGGTCAGCGGCTACCGCTCGGGGGCGTACCTGCTGTTCACTTTTCTGGGCGGTGCAACCTTCTTTTTTGGCCCGATTATTGGCGCGGTACTGATGGTGATGGCTTTCGTGCTGTTGAGCGAGCTAACCAAGGCCTGGCTACTGTATCTGGGGTTGACCTTTTTGTTCATGGTGATGTATGCCCCCGGTGGGGTTGCCAGCCTGATCATGATGAACGTTCGCGTCGCGTCGTTTGGCAAGCTCAAGCCGCTACTGGGCGTCTACCTGGGGCTCGCAATCACCATTCTGATTGCGCTGCTCGGCGCCGCGGCGATGATTGAAATGGTGTACCACCTGCAACTTAACGCCGCGCTCGGCAACGAGCTTCCCTTCATGGGTTTGACACTGGACGCAAAGGGCACCGCAAGTTGGCTGGGGTCGGTGCTGGTGATGCTGGCGGGCCTGGGGCTGTTCGAACTGCTGCGGCGCCGTTTCGCGCGCCAGTGGGGTGCCATTCAAGAATTTATCGAGCACGAAATGCGACGGCAGGAGGCCCACTGAATGCGCAGCCCACCGAATCAGCCGGCACTGGAACTTAAAGACCTGCGCAAGAGTTTTGGCAAGGCGGAGATAATCCGCGGCATCAATCTGACCGTACAGGCGGGTGAACGTGTCGCGGTAATCGGGCCCAACGGCGCCGGCAAGTCCACGTTGTTCAACCTAATCAGCGGCCGCTTCGAGCCCAGCTCCGGGCAAGTGCTGCTCAACGGACAACGCATCGACGGCAAACGCCCGTTCGAGATCAACCGTCTGGGCTTGTCGCGCAGCTTCCAGATCACCAATATTTTCCCGAAACTCAGCGTGTTCGAGAACCTGCGCTGCGGCGTCCTGTGGAGTCTGGGCTACAAATATACGTTTCTAAAGTTTCTTGCCGACCTGACGGACGCAAACCAGCGCGCCAACGAACTGTTGGCGATGATCAAGCTGGAGAGCAAACAAGCAGAGCTGGCGATGAACCTGACTTACGACGAGCAGCGCGCACTGGAAATTGGCATCACGATTGCCGGCGGCGCCAGTGTAATTTTGCTCGACGAGCCAACGGCCGGCATGAGCAAGAGCGAAACCAGCCGCTTCATCGACCTGATCAAAGAGGTCACCATCGCCAAGACGCTGCTGACGGTAGAACACGACATGGGCGTGGTGTTTGGCCTGGCGGACCGGATTGCGGTAGTGGTATACGGGGAGGTGCTGGCCTTTGACACGCCAGACGCGGTTCGCGCCAATGCACGGGTGCAGGAAGCTTATTTGGGATCTTCGGTCGCCGACAGCCAGGCGAGCGGGCACTAGCAGCTTGATATGTTGAAAATCCATGATCTGCATGCCTTCTATGGCAAGAGCCATGTGCTCCACGGAGTGAGTTTTGCGGTCCATCCCGGCGAGATCGTTGCGCTGCTCGGGCGCAATGGCTCCGGGCGCTCGACCACTGCCAAGGCCATCATGGGGCTGGTGGCATGGCGGGGGCAGATGATGTGGAAAGGCCAGTCTCTGCAGGGCAAGAAGGCGTTTGAGGTGGCCCATCTGGGGCTTGGTTATGTACCTGAGAACCGCGATATTTTCCCCACCTTGACCGTGCAGCAGAACTTGCTGTTGGGACAGAAAAAAGGCGGTGCGGCGGCGGGAGAGGGCTGCCGCTGGTCGTTTGACGACATGTACCGGATGTTTCCGCGGCTCAAGGAGCGCCAGCACACCGATGCGGGTGTGTTGTCCGGCGGCGAGCAACAAATGCTCACCTTGTGCCGCACTTTGATGGGCGACCCGGATCTGATCATCATTGATGAGCCGACCGAAGGGCTGGCGCCCAAAATCGTCAAACTGGTGGGCGTGTACCTGAAGACACTCAAGGAGCGCGGCATTTCGGTGCTGCTGATTGAGCAAAAACTGACCATTGCGATGGCGATTTCGGACCGGACCCTGGTAATGGGGCATGGCGGCATCGTGTTTGAGGGCACGCCGGACCAACTGCGCGCGGATGCACAAATCCGCAAGGAGTGGCTGGAGGTTTAGCCCGCCGCGCGTTGTCCCTCCGGGGACAAATCAGGGGCGCGACCGATGTTCAGCGACCTACAATTCTTCGAAAAGAACGGACGTTCTATTTCGAGACCTTCACCCGTTTTCCCGAGGAAACAAACATGAGCGCAGAGTACAAAGTCCATGGCGACGTAGCCGTCATCAGCCTGAACAACCCGCCTGTCAACGGCTTGGGGCTTGCGACCCGCCAGGCGATTGCCGATGGCTTGAACCTGGCCAACTCCGATGCGGCGGTCAGGGCTATCGTCATCACCGGTGCCGGCAAGGCATTCTCCGGCGGCGCCGACATCAAGGAGTTTGGCTCGCCCAAGTCGCTGCAGGAACCCAACCTGCTGAGCGTGATCCTGGCGATAGAGAACTCGGCCAAGCCGGTACTGGCCGCCTTGCATTCGGTGGCCATGGGCGGCGGGCTGGAACTGGCTCTGGGATGCCACTACCGCATTGCGGCGCCAGGTTGTAATGTGGCCTTGCCCGAGGTCAAGCTGGGCCTGATCCCGGGTGCCGGCGGCACACAGCGCCTGCCGCGTGTGTTGGGAGTCGAAGTCGCGTTGAACCTGATCGTGAGCGGTGAGCCGCAAAAGAGTGAAGTGCTGGCCGGTTTGCCCGGCCAGAAGCTGTTCGACAAAATGGCCGCATCGCCCGAGTCCTTGCTGGAAGAGGCCCTGCTGTTGGCCCGATCGGTGGCCGCTGTGCGGCCACTGCCGCTGGTGCGCAACCTGCCTTGCAAACACCCGCTGGGTGATGCCTATTTCCAGTTCGCGCGCAATATGGTGGGCGCCATGTCGAAGAACTATCCGGCGCCGCTGAAATGCATCGCGGCGGTGGAGGCGGCCACCAAGCAGAAATTCGATGAAGGCATGGTGACCGAACGCGACATCTTCATCAACCTGATGTGGACGCCGGAATGCCGGGCCTTGCGCCACTTGTTCGTAGCCGAGCGTGCCACCTCCAAGATTCCCGACGTGCCGGCCGACACGCCGCAGCGCGCCGTGAGCTCGGTGGCCGTGATTGGTGCCGGCACCATGGGTGGCGGTATCTCGATGAACTTCCTGAACGCCGGTATCCCGGTCAAGATGCTGGAGATGAAACAGGAGGCATTGGACCGCGGTATCGCGACCATTCGCAAGAACTACGAGTCGCAGGTAAAACGCGGCAAGCTGAAGCAGGACAAATACGAACAGCGCATGGCCCTGCTGAGCACCACGCTGTCCTATGCCGACCTGAAAGACGCCGACATGGTGATTGAAGCCGTGTTCGAGGAAATGGGGGTCAAGGAAGCCGTGTTCAAACAGCTGGATGCGGTGATGAAGCCGGGCGCCATCCTGGCCAGCAACACCTCCACGCTGGACATGAACAAAATCGCCGGCTTCACCCGGCGCCCGCAGGACGTGATCGGCACGCACTTCTTCAGCCCGGCCAACGTAATGCGCCTGCTCGAAGTGGTGCGGGGTGAGAAGACAGCCAAGGATGTGCTGGCCACCGTGATGGCGCTGGGCAAGAAAATCAAGAAAACTACCGTGGTCTCGGGTGTCTGCGACGGCTTTATCGGCAACCGAATGATCGAGCAATACAGCCGCCAGGCCGGTTTCTTGCTCGATGAGGGCTGCACTCCGGCGCAGGTGGACAAGGCGGTCGAAAAATTCGGTTTTGCCATGGGCCCGTTCCGCATGGGCGACCTGGCCGGCAACGATATCGGCTGGGCAATCCGCAAGCGCCGCGCCACCGAGCGTGCCGACATGAAATACAGCCGCACCGCCGACAAACTCTGCGAGCTGGGGCGCTTCGGGCAGAAGACCGGCGCCGGCTGGTACGACTACCTGCCCGGAAAACGCGATGCCATCCCCTCGGAAGTCGTCGTCAAGATGATTGAGGCGCACCGCACATCAATTGGCGCCACCGCGCGCAAGATTTCCGATGACGAAATCGTGCAGAGGCTGGTATTTGCGCTGGTCAATGAAGCGGCCCACATCCTGGAAGACGGCATCGCGTCCAAGGCCAGCGACATCGACATGGTCTACATCACCGGCTACGGCTTTCCGATGTTCCGCGGCGGCCCGATGAATTACGCGGACCAGTTCGGTTTGTTCAATGTGGTGCAGGCCATGAACCGGTTTGCCACGAACCCGATGGATGACGCCGCGTTCTGGAAGCCGGCCCCCTTGCTTGCCAAACTGGTGGCGGAAGGCAAGACCTTCAACTGAGGTTGTAGGCCAACTCCTCCTTGGAAACCAGGCAATGATCAAGCGAATCTTTCTTGGACTGGCCGTGCTGCTGCTTTTACTGCTGGCAGCGGTGGCGGTCAACACCTTGCGCCAGGGGTCGCGCCAAATAGACGTTCCAGCGTTGCCGCCACTCGCAGTCGATAGCGTCGGTGCCGGAGCCCACCTGGCCGAAGCAGTGCGCGCACGCACCGTGTCTTCGCGCGTGGATGCCTTGCAAAATGCTGACCAGTTTGCGCAACTGCACACCATGCTGCAGGCACGTTACCCCAAGGCCCATGCCGTGTTGAAGCGCGAGGTCGTTGGCGGCCTCAGTCTTCTTTACAGCTGGCAGGGCAGCGATACCAAAGCGCAACCAATATTGTTGATGGCGCATCAGGATGTGGTGCCGATTTCTCCTGGTACTGAAAAACTTTGGGCCCAGGAACCCTTCGCGGGTGTCATCAAGGATGGCTTTGTGTGGGGCCGGGGCGCCTGGGACGACAAGGGCAACCTGATCGCACAAATGGAAGCCGTGGAAATGCTCGCGGCCGGCGGCTTCCAGCCGCAGCGGACCATCTACCTGGCTTTTGGCGCCGATGAAGAGGTTGCAGGGGAGCGGGGTGCCGCGCGGATTGCGGCCCTGCTCAAGGAACGCGGCGTGCGCCTGAGCTTTGTGATCGACGAAGGTTTGTTGATCACGGAGGGCATACTGCCGGGCCTGGGTAAACCAGCGGCCATTATTGGGGTGGCGGAAAAAGGCTACCTCTCCGTAGTGCTCAAGGTGCCCGCCATACCCGGCCACTCGTCCATGCCACCGCCCAAGGGCAGCAGCGCCATCGCCATGATGAGTGCCGCGCTCAGGCGCATTGACGATGACCAGCTTCCCGCGGGCATACGCGGCGTGGCAGCCGAAATGTTTGCCACGATCGCGCCTGAGATGAGCGGCTTTTCGCGCGTTGCCCTGTCCAATCTCTGGTTGTTTGGCCCTATCGTGCAAAAGCAGCTGGAGGCGGGCGCCAGCACCAATGCCATGCTGCGTACCACCACGGCCCTGACGATGGTGAATGCCGGGAACGCCGATAACGTCCTGCCGGGTCAGGTCGAGGCCACTGTCAACTACCGCATGCTTCCGGGCGACAGTTCGGCCAGCATCATCGACCGCGTCAAGGGGCAGATGACACAGTCCCTGGGTAGCGACAAATTTGAGCTGTATGCCTTGCCCGGAGTATCTGAACCCTCCAAGGTGTCGCCAACGGCGTCGCAGCCTTACCAATTGATCAACCGCACGGTTCGTGAGGTGTTTCCCGGAACCCTGGTTGCGCCAGGCCTGATGATTGGCGGGACCGATTCCAGGCACTTTGCAGAAGTCAGCGACCATATTTTCCGCTTTTCGCCGGTGCGCGCCAGGCCCGAAGATCTGGCGCGTTTTCATGGCACCAACGAACGTATCTCGGTTGATAACCTGGCCGAGCTGATCCGCTTTTACCACCGCCTTTTGACCATGGGTGCGCAGGCATCTTGAACGTTCGACTGAACAAGGAGTATTTCACATGACCAGCGCCGTAATCGTTTCCACCGCCCGCACCCCTTTGGCCAAAAGCTGGAAGGGTTCCTTCAACATGACCCATGGCGCCACGCTGGGTGGTCACGCGGTCGAACACGCGATCCAACGTGCTGGCATTGAAGCCGGTGAAGTCGAGGATGTGATCATGGGCTGCGCCAACCCCGAGGGTGCTACCGGCGCCAATATCGCGCGCCAAATCGCGCTGCGGGCCGGCTGCCCTGTCACCGTGTCGGGCCTGACGGTCAACCGCTTTTGTTCGTCCGGCCTGCAGACCATCGCATTGGCGGCGCAGCGGGTGATCGCGGGGGAAGGCGATGTCTATGTGGCCGGCGGGGTAGAGAGTATTTCCTGCGTGCAGCAAGAGATGAATACCCATATGCTGGTCGATCCCTGGCTGGGCAAGAACAAGCCCGAAATCTACTGGAACATGTTGCAGACGGCCGAGAACGTGGCCAAACGCTACAACATCGGCCGCGATGCCATGGACGAATACGGCGCAGCCAGCCAGCAGAAAGCCAGTGCAGCACTTGCGGCCGGCCTGTTCGAGGCCGAGATTGCACCCATTACGGTAACCATGGGCGTGGCTGACAAAGTGATGGGGCTGACCACCAGGCAAATTACGGTGGGCAAGGACGAAGGCATACGCGAAGGAACCACCAAGGAGGGCATCAGCAGCATCAAACCGGCCATGCCGGGTGGGCTGATTTCCGCCGGCAACGCCAGCCAGTTCTCTGACGGTGGCGGTGCCGTGGTGGTGATGAACGAAACCCTGGCGGAGAAAAAAGGTTTGAAGCCGCTGGGGCGATTTTTGGGTTTTGCGGTGGCCGGTTGTGAACCCGACGAAATGGGCATTGGCCCGGTGTTCGCCATTCCGAAAGTTCTGAAGCGCCTGGGGCTAACCGTCGGCGACATCGACCTGTGGGAACTCAATGAGGCCTTTGCCGTGCAGGTGCTGTATTGCCGCGACAAGCTGGGCATTCCGGCGGACAAGCTCAACGTGAACGGCGGTGCGATTGCGGTCGGCCACCCCTACGGTGTAAGCGGTCAGCGCCTGACCGGCCACGCGCTGATTGAAGGCAAACGCCGCGGCGCCAAACGCGTCGTGGTGACCATGTGTATCGGTGGCGGCATGGGGGCTGCCGGCGTGTTCGAGGTTCTATGAGCACCGCCGGGCCGCTCCCAAGGGCGAATTCCGTAGCGCGTGGCGCGTGGCGCGGAGGATACCCAATGAGCACCGACTGGCCGTTCCAAAGGGCGACAACGAAGTTGCGGCGCAGACTGACAATTGCGCCCAGCGCTTGTCATGTCGCAGCCAATACCGCAAGGCGCTGCTCAAAGGGAACTCAATGAGCTTGCGGCCCACGCTGAACTTCTTGCTCTACCAGTGGCTCCAGGTGGAGTCGCTGAACCAGCGCGAGCGTTTTGCCGACCATTCGCGCGAAACTTTTGACGCTGTACTCGATACCTGCGAACGTATTGCACGCGAAAAGTATGCGCCGTTCAACCGGCTGGTGGACACGCAGGAGCCGCGCTTCGACGGTGAAAAGGTAATTCTTCCGCAGGCCACGCATGATGCGCACAAAGCCTATGTGGAGTCGGGCATGCTGGGGGCCGCGCAGGACTACGCGCTGGGCGGCATGCAGTTGCCCTACACGGTCAACGCAAGCGCCAATGCGTTTTTTGCACTGGCTTCCGTGAGTATCGGCAGTAACCTGCTCACGGTGGGCAACGCCAATCTGTTGCTGGTGCATGGAACGCCGATGCAGCAGCGGGTTTTTGCGGCAAACGAGTTTTCAGGCCGTTGGGCTGGCACCATGTGTTTGAGCGAGCCGCAGGCCGGCTCCAGCCTGTCGGACATCACCACGCGTGCGCTTGCCGATGGGGATGCGTACCTGGATGACCCGCTGGGTCCGCGTTACCGACTGACCGGCAACAAGATGTGGATCTCTTCCGGTGAACACGAGCTGACCGAAAACATCATCCATCTGGTGCTGGCCAAAATCCCTGGCCCGGACGGCCAGCTGATACCCGGTACGCGGGGCATTTCGCTGTTTATCGTGCCCAAGAAACTGGTTAATTCCGGCGGGCAATTGACAGGGGAGCGCAACGATGTGGTCCTGGCCGGCCTGAACCACAAGCTGGGCTGGCGCGGCACCACCAATACCCTGCTAAATTTTGGCGAGGGCAAATACCCGGTGGCAGGCCGTGCTGGTGCCGTGGGTTACCTGGTGGGCAAGCCGCATGAAGGTTTGCGCTGCATGTTCCACATGATGAACGAGGCCCGTATCGGTGTCGGCACGGCAGCCACCATGCTGGGCCTGGCCGGCTACTACGCATCGCTAGCATACGCGCGCACCCGGCCCCAGGGTCGCCCGGTGGGCGTGGGCGGTAAGAACGCAGCCCGGCCACAGGTGCGCATCATTGAACACGCCGACATAAAACGCATGCTGCTGGCGCAAAAGTCGTACTGCGAAGGTGCCCTGGCGCTGGAGTTGTATTGCGCACGCCTGGTGGACGAAAACCATACCGGCAGTGCCGATGCCGCTGACGAGGCGCGTCTGCTGCTGGAGGTGCTGACCCCGATTGCCAAGAGCTGGCCCAGTGAGTGGTGCCTGGAGGCCAATTCGCTCGCCATCCAGATCCATGGCGGATACGGCTATACGCGCGATTTCCCGGTCGAGCAGTATTGGCGTGACAACCGGCTGAACATGATCCATGAAGGCACGCATGGCATTCAGGCCACGGACCTGTTGGGGCGCAAGGTGGTGATGGAAAACGGGCGGGCGCTGGATCTGCTGGCTGCGCGTATTGACGCCAGTGTCCGCGGCGCGGAGGGCTGGGTCGAACTGGCGCTGCATGCGGGTAATCTCGCCAGCGCATGGGCCCATATAAGGGCCGCGACCCGCGCGGCCTGGGCCAGCGGCGACCCAAACGAAGCGCTGGCCAATGCCGTACCCTATATGCAAGCATTTGGCCACGTTGTGCTGGCCTGGATCTGGCTTGACGTGGCGCTGGCGGCACTGAAGGCGGACTCCAATGCGGCAAACGCCGCCACAGCCGGAGTGCTGGGCGCGGCGCGTTACTTCTACCACTACGAATTGCCGAAAATTGGGGCCTGGCTGCAAGGTGTCGAAACCCGCGATATGACCTGTGCCAACTTTTCCGAAGAGGCTTTCTAATGTCATTTTTCAAGAAATACAACGGGACTGCCCACGTGGGCCTGATGCGCCTGGAGACCTTGATCTGGGTCTTGATCTACGGGG
>JANLPN010000567.1:0-1700 GCA_031367285.1 Betaproteobacteria bacterium
GCCGGCCGAAGCAGCAGGCCCTGGGGCGTTGTTTCCGCTATCAGCTGGTCGTCGGCCTTCAGGCCCATGGCTTGGCGAAGCTTGGCTGGCAGGGTAAGCACGCCGCGGCTGTTGATGGTGAGGGTGGATTGCATGAATACAGTTTAACTGAACTACTGCAATTCAGTAAATCCCACGCTGCGCCAGTCCTCAGCCGTAATCAATTCGCGGATCAATATAGGCGTAAAACACGTCAACCATCAGGTTGATCAGCACAAAGACGACCAGGATGAACAGGATGCAGCCCTGAATCAGCGGGTAGTCCCGCGTGCTGATGGCCTGGATCAACAAGCGGCCCAGACCGGGGTAGGTAAAAACGGCTTCGGTCACCACGGTGCCACCAATGAAGGTCGCCATCATCAGGCCGACGATGGTCACGAACGGCAACAATGCATTGCGCATCACGTGGCGACCGATCACGTCACGCTCTGGCAAACCCTTGGAGCGGGCCGTGCGCACGTAGTCGGCCTTGAGTTCGCCCAAGAGCGAGGCGCGCAGGAAGCGGGCAAAAATGCCCGACACGTACACACCCAGCGTCAGCGCCGGAAGGAGGATGTTGCGCAGCGCCTGCAACGGCGACTCGAAGAACGGCACATAGGCCGACGCCGACGGCAACCAGTGCAGCTCGACCGCAAATACCAGGATCAGCAGGATGCCGAGCCAGAACGTCGGCACACCCAGCGCCAGCGCGCTCCAGCCACTGAGCAGGCGGTCGATGATGGAGCCGGGCTTTAGCGCGCTGACCACCGCCACCGGCACGCCCAACAACAGGCCGACCAGGGTTGCGGCCAGCCCGAGCTGGAGGGTGGCCGGAATACGCTGGGCGATCAGGTTCAGCACCGGTTCGCGGTTCTGGATTGACAGGCCGAAGTCCCCGGTCACGGCGCTGGTCATCCAGGACCAGTACTGCAGGTATGCGGGGCGGTCCAGCCCCAGGCGGATGGTGACGGCCTGGACTTGCTCGGGCGTCGCGTTTTCTCCCACCATCGCAGCCACCGGGCTGCCGGGCACCGCATAAATCATGGCCCAGATGCCGGTGGAGGCGATCAGCAGCACCGGCAACAACTGCATCAGCCGGCGCAGGATGAACCCGGTCATGGCGTAGCTCCGGTGGCATCTGCGGTTTCATGCCGGTCCTCCAGCACTTTGGCCAAGGTGCGGCCCAAGGTATCCAGCGACAGGATGGTGAAGGTCAGCACCAGGCCCGGAAACACGGCGTAGGTCGGGGAGTCGTGCAGGAACGATTTGCCGGTGCGAAGCATCTCGCCCCAGCTCGGTGTGGGCGGTGGAATACCCACGCCCAGGAACGCCAGCGAGGCCTCGATCAGGATCGCCACCGACGACAGGATCACCACCTGCACCAGGATCGGACTCCAGGAGTTGGGCAACACGGTGTGGAACATGTTGTACGACGACGAGCCGCCCAGGGCTTCCACTGCAGTCACGAAGTCGCGCTTGCGCAGCGACAGCACTTGGGCGCGCGTGATGCGGGCAAAGCTGGGTATGCCGGTAATGCCCACGGCCACCAGCGCGGCCATCTGGCTGCGCCCGAGCACGGCGATCAGGGCCATGGCAAACAGGATGCCCGGCAGCGAGAGCAACACGTCAACGAAGCGCATCAGCAAGCTGTCGCGCCAGCCGCCGAAAAACCCGGCCACCAG
>JANLPN010000569.1:0-3417 GCA_031367285.1 Betaproteobacteria bacterium
GATATGAACAAATTGTGCGTCTACCAGCTTGGGTACGGACCCTAGGTATTCTTGTCCAACTTGATCTGTTCAAGCGGCTTCGCCCGTCAGACGCTGGCACATCGGGCGATTTCAAAGTTGGAGCAATTCACTTCAGTTTGACCGCGTCTACGGGCTCTGGAACACCGGCCACCATGTTTTGGAAAGCCAGTCGCTGCCACTTGACTGCTTCAGTGGGATTGTTTTCTGCTTTGAAAATCTCCCACAAACGCTTTTGCGAAGGGCCGTGACCAAATTTCTCGGCCGCCTCCCTAAAAACTGCTTTCGCCGAGCGACTGCTTGCTGCCGCTTCACCCTCGGCAAACAGCTCCTCGGCAGTTTTTACCTTTGCTTTCTTCGCGTCGTCGCTGGCCTTTTTGGCCGCAGCTTCATCGCTGGATCTTTTGGAGGCCGCCGCATCGTCACTAGCCTTCTTGGCCACTGCTGCCGCATCGTCACTGGCCTTTTTGGAGGCCGCTGCATCGTCACTGGCTTTCTTGGCTGCTGCCTTAGGGGTGCCGACGGCCGGGGCAGGACTGGTGATGGGCTCGGGTGCCGGCGCGGTCACGGTGCCGGGGATCGGGGCGGTTCCAGGTGCCTTGTTCGGGTTGCTGGCGGGTTTTGGCGCCGGCACTTTGGGATGCACCGCGGTCAATGTGCGCTACCGCAACGATCTGCGCAAACTGCTGGATGAGCAGTAAGCAATTGATCTGGCCACATTTCTGTATCCTGCCAATATCTGATCCGGAGCCACCATGCCAATTCAGGTTGTAAATACCGCGCAGTTGATGTGTACGTTTGGCGTGGCGCCCAGTGCCCTGGTGGTGCTGCCGATTAACCGCGTCATGTCAGGCAACCAGCCGGCGGCCAATATCATGGATCACAAGCCGATGATCAACATCCTGCCTTTTGGGGCCTGCATGAGCCTTGCCAACCCAACCGTGGCCTCGGCCACTTCCGCGGCGCTTGGGGTGTTGACCCCCATGCCGTGTATACCCGCCACATCCTCGCCCTGGGTGCCGGGTGCGGTGACGGTCATGCTGGCCAATCAGCCGTCGCTGGACAATACCTGCAAGCTGATGTGCAACTGGGCCGGGGTGATCAGCGTGGTCATGCCGGGGCAGATGACGCATGTGATTCCTTGATCTGCATCCCAAACGCGAATGCGTGCAAGCACCAGGCAGTACAGCTTCTGGTAGCGTTACGATCAAGCCCTAAGACACAACCAGGCGTTGCATATGGGACAGACCAAGACTAGAGCCGTTCAGATAGACCAACACGGAGGGCCGGAGCAACTCAAACTCGTCGACGTCGCGGTCGGTGATCCCGGGCCCGGAGAAATTCGCATCCGCCACAAGGCGATCGGGCTAAATTTTATCGATGTCTACCAGCGTAGCGGCCTGTACACCTTGCCAATGCCATTGCGGCTGGGCATGGAGGCCTCCGGCGTGATTGAAGCGGTGGGCGCAGGAGTATTGCACCTGGGGGTGGGTGACCGGGCGGCGTATGCCAGCCAACCACCTGGCAGCTACAGCGAGGCGCGTGTGATGCCGGCCAAATGTGTGTGCAAGCTGCCCGACGCGATATCTTTTGACACTGGCGCGGCAATGATGCTCAAGGGCCTGACAGCCCAGTACCTGCTAAAACGCACCTTGCCGCAGGGCGGTTTGCAGCCGGGCGACTACGTGTTGTTCCATGCGGCCGCCGGTGGCGTCGGGCTGATTGCCTGCCAGTGGGCCAGGGCCATGGGGCTGCGGCTCATAGGCACGGCGGGTTCGGACGCCAAATGTGCCCTCGCGTTGGAGCACGGAGCCACCCACGTGGTGAACTACACCACCGGGGATTTCCTGGCGCGGGTCAAGGAAATTACGGCAGGTCGGGGCGTGAAAGTCGTGTACGACTCGGTGGGCAAGGACACCTGGGACAAATCGCTCGATTGCCTTGCGCCATTTGGTCTGATGGCAAGTTTTGGCAACGCGTCGGGTCCGGCGCCGGCATTCGCTCCGGGCGTACTGGGCGCAAAAGGCTCCCTGTATGTAACCCGGCAGACCCTGTTCACCCACATCGCCACCCGGGAGAGCACGCAGGAAATGGCCGATGACCTGTTCGATGCCGTTACCAGCGGCAAGGTGAAGATCCGGATCGATCAGCGTTATCCGCTGGAGCAGATACAGCAGGCGCACCGCGATCTGGAGGCGCGCAAGACTACCGGGTGCAGCATCCTGACCCTCTGACGTTTTACTGGCTGGCGTCGAGCACGTCCTGCCGCAACCGGTTCGGCGCCAGCGCGCCGGCCGAATCCAGGATCGGGTAGGCAATCGAGCAGATATGTGAGTTGATGCGTTTCAGATCGCTGATCAGGTCCAGGTGCAGTGAGCTGGTCTCTATGCTTTGCACGGTATTGACGGCCAGGCGCCCCAGGTGCGTGGAAGCGTATTCACGTTCCAGATCACGGAAGCGGGTTTTTTCTTCCAGCAGCTTTTGCGCATCGCGCACATTGCCGTGCAGGAACACACTCATGCCAAGGCGCAGGTTGTCCACCAGGCGCGCATGCAGGTCGCTGATCTCGGCAATGCCGGCCTCGGAGAACTCGCGTCCCGGGTTGATCTTCTTGTCTTCGATGTCGATCAGAATGCGCTCGACGATGTCACCGATCTGTTCCATGTTGATCGTGAAGCTGATGATGTCGGTCCAGCGCCGGCCTTCGTTGTCGCTCAAGGCCTCGCGCGAGATCTTGGTCAGGTAGTACTTGATGTCGGAGTACAACTCGTCCACCGTGTCGTCCATCTTGCGCAGGTCCTGGGACAACTTGCGGTCGTTGTGTTTTATCACCCGCAACATGCCGGTCAGCATAGATTCCACCACGTCGGCCTGGTGCATGGACTCGCGTACCGCGCATGAAATTGCCAGCGAGGGCGTCGCCAGCGCGGAGGCGTCCAGGTGCCGCTGGCGGCCATCCACCGTGCCGCGTTCAGGTTTGGGCAACAACTTCTCGACCCAGCGCGCCACGACCTGGGTAAAACCGATGAAAACCAGCCCGACCACCACGTTGAAGCTCAGGTGAAACAACACGACCAGGGTTGCCAGGTCGTTCATCCAGATACGCATGTTCTGCAGCCACAGGCCCACAAACGGTGCCGTGATGGCAATGCCGATGATCTTGAACAACAGGTTGCCCAGCGGCACCTGGCGTGTCTGGATATTGGCGCTGAGTGTCGTAAGCACGGCCAGCAAGCCGCTGCCCAGATTGGCCCCCAACACCAGGCCCAGCGCAACATCGATAGGAATCACTCCGCTGCTTGCCAACGTGGCGGTGAGCAGCACGATGGCCAGGCTGGAGTAAGACATCACGGCGAGCAGCGCGCCGGCCGTGATTTCCAGCAACAGGTCGCTGGTCAG
>JANLPN010000587.1:0-3719 GCA_031367285.1 Betaproteobacteria bacterium
ACCATGACCCGGAGGACCACGCTGGCCGCGCTGATGGGGGCCTTGCCGATCGCGCCGGTGGTCTACCTGGCGCTGGACCACTTCAGCGGCAAGGGGCCGGTGACGGCTCCGGAGCATGCGGTCGCCGTGCAGACTTGATCGAAGGTCAGCAGGTCCAATCCTCGTGCCGTACCGGCAAGCGGTTTAACTCCGCCCGGTCGAACTGCCACTTCGGCATAAAGCGGTCCATCAAGGCGCTGAAGCGGCCGCTGCAACGATTGCGCGACTACTCCAGGTCACCTTCCAGGCTTGCCTGGAGCGTATCGGCGACGCGCCCGTAGCCGGTATCGCCGCCCGCTTCGGCATCGAGCCGGCGCAAGCGTTCCAGATGAACCGTTTTTCCGTTTTCGGCCAGATCCATGGCGATGGCGTCGAAGGTTTCGTGCGAATCGGTGGCCAACGCGTCAATCATCAGGTCGAGCGCCCGATCCGGCTCCGTCGGCAACAGATACAACGCAAGCTGGTAAAGGATTTCAGGGTTGCCAGTGGCACTCGCCGGGTCAAGCAAGGAACGTATTAGCGCTGGCATGGCTTCCGGATAACAGCTTCTCAGATATTCAAGCGCTGTTCCGCGATGCGGCCTGGCCGTATCCCCCAGCCATTGGAGCGCGAATTCGCGGCCCTTGTCAACCTTGCCGGCTCCTAAAACCAGGCTCCACAACAGCGCCTGGCAGTAGCCGTCGTCGTCGCGCGCAAGCATACGCAAGGTATCGAAGGCTTCCGCCGCGCTGAGGGGTGTTGCCTTCCCACCGGTCAGGTCTGCATGGAGCGCACGCAAAGCGGCGCCGCGCTGGGCGGGGTCGGCAATTCGGGCAATCACATTCAAGCGGCTGTCACTCAAGATTGTTCTCCGTCAAGACGTGGGAATATGGCATTTTTTGGGATCCACGCTCGGTTTGCCGTCGTCGGCGAATTTTGTGAGCCCCTTTGCCGCGGGACTGTAGTTGCCGTTTTTCAATTCGGAGGCCGGTATCGATTCCTTGTGCGCGTGTTGTACTTCATCGGCAAATCCCTTGGGCGGAACACGTGTCTTGGCCGGATCGAGCCGCACTGCCATGGCCTTGCCATTACCGAGATCCTTGGTAAAAACCTTGCCGCCACTGTTCGCATTGACGCCGCTGTAGCCCTGCTTGACCAGCTCGGTTTCGATTTCAGCCTCGGTTTTCCCCTGCAACGGACCAAGTGCGTCCAGAGCCTGCTGCTCTTCCGGCGTAACGGGCGGCGACGTACTGGCGGCACACGGCTTGACTGGGCTGTTGGGCGGATTGGCGCCGGCAGCCGGGTTCGCGGCCGGCTTGCCGGGCAATCCGCCCGTTTTTGGCTTATTCACGCTGCGTTTCCAAAGCCGTTTGCAATTCGGCCCGCTGGTAAAGGCGCTGCACCTTGTGGATCGGATTCGACAAGGCCGGGTCGTTGAGCACCGCGTTTATCCACGGATACCGGGTGTCCTGGTCGAACTGCGAGCCGAACACGAACATCAGATGCAGCCACAGGCAGAATTCGCGTTCGCGCGTGACACCACGGCGCCTGGCCCGCTGCATGCCATGGTCCACGGCCAGGTACAGCTTTTCGTCGTCGACCTTTGCGCAACGCTCGGGGAAATGCTCACGCAGATGCGCGACCATGCGCGTCTGGAAATTTTTCAGGGCGCGCTCGCCAAGAATCTCTAGTTGCTCAGCTTGAATCTGCATCGGGGTCTTCGTGGAGCCCAATCATAATCGCCGATGCCAGTCTGGCCCGCCGGCATCCCGGCGCCGGGCGGCCGATCAGATGACCACGACACGCAATACCTCCATCCCGTAGGCATCGAGCTTCTTGGCGCCGATACCGCTGATGCCCTGCAAATCCTCCAGCGATTGGGGGGCGCGCTGGGCAATCGCCGCCAGCGTGGCGTCGTGGAAGATCACGTAGGCGGGCAGGTTGTGCGAGCGCGCCACCTCGGCACGCCACTCGCGCAGCGCGGCATAACGTTGTTGTGCGGCCTCATTCAGCGGCACCGGTGCCTTCGCGGCGGCGGCGGCTTTGCCAGCGCCTGTTTTTGCGCCCGCGCCACGGCGGGACTTTTCAGCACCCGGGCCCGCGTTGGATGCGCGCAATTGCACCTGTACTTCGCCCTTGAGCACGGCGCGCGAGCCGTCGGTCAGCTTCAAGGTGTTGAAGGCCTGTGCGTCCACACTCACCGCGTTGATGGCGATAAGCTGGCGCAAGACACCCCGCAACTGCTGCTCGCTGAAGCTGGCACCGATGCCAAACGTGCTGAGGTCCTTGTGGCCGTGTTGCGTGACCTTCTCGGTGTTCTTGCCGCGCACGATGTCCATGATGTGCCCCGCGCCGAACGTGATACCGCTGCTTTGCTGCACGCGGTAGATGGTGCTGAGCAGCTTGCGCGCCGCGTCCGTACCGTCCCATACCTGGGCCGGGAACAGGCAGTTGTCGCAATTGATGCATGTGGCCCCCACGCTTGTCACTGCGTGTACTGCGCTGCCCCCCGAGGGGGCTAATTTTCCTTGGGGCGGCCCGGCGGAAAATTGGCTCTTTGCGTCCGGTGCAGTCGGGGCATACGTCTCGCCAAAGTACTTCAATAAACGCACGCGCCGGCAATCGGTGGCTTCGGCCAGGCCGAGCAAGGCGTCTAGTTTGCCGCGCATCACCTGCTTGAAGTCGTCCCCGGCCGGGCTCTCATCGATCATGCGACGCTGGTTCACCACGTCCTGCAGGCCATAAGCCATCCAGGCGTCGGCCGGTGCGCCATCCCGGCCGGCGCGGCCGGTCTCCTGGTAATAGGCCTCGATGTTCTTGGGCATGTCCAGGTGCGCCACGAAACGCACGTCGGGTTTGTCTATGCCCATGCCAAAGGCAATCGTTGCCACCATGACCACGCCTTCGTCGCGCAGGAAACGGTCCTGGTTCCGCTGGCGTACCTTGGGGTCCAGCCCGGCGTGGTAAGGCAGTGCGTCCATGCCCTCCTGGCACAGGGTTTCGGCAATTTCCTCCACGCGTTTCCTGGACTGGCAATACACGATGCCGGCGTCGCCCGCGTGTTCGGTGCCGATAAAACGCAATAGCTGGGCCGTGGCGTCCTTCTTCTCGACAATCGTGTAGCGGATATTGGGCCGGTCGAAACTGCTTACAAAGGCGTGGGCGTCCTGTAGTTGCAGCCGCTCCAGGATGTCCTCGCGCGTGAGTGCATCGGCGGTGGCGGTCAGTGCGATGCGCGGCACGGCCGGGTAACGTTCGTGCAGCACCGTCAACGCGCGGTATTCGGGGCGGAAGTCGTGGCCCCACTGGCTCACGCAGTGCACTTCGTCGATGGCGAACAGGCTCAATTTCCCGCGCTCCAGCATGGCATCGAGCTGGGCCAGGAAACGCGGCGTGGTGACCCGCTCGGGCGCGGCGTAGAGCAGCGTGAGTTCGCCGCGCATCATGCGTTGCTCGATCCGCGCGGCCTCCTCCCCGGACAACGTGGAATTGAGAAACGCGGCGCTCACACCGGCTTCATGCAGGGCGCCCACCTGGTCGTGCATGAGAGCAATCAACGGCGAGATGACCACCGTTGTGCCGTGCCCGGCGCGCTGGCGTGTTATGGCCGGTATCTGGTAACACAGCGACTTGCCGCCGCCCGTGGGCATCAGCACCAGCGCGTCGCCCCCGCCCACCACGTGGTCTACCACCGCCTGCTG
>JANLPN010000040.1:0-15590 GCA_031367285.1 Betaproteobacteria bacterium
ATTGCGCGTGGACCTGGCCGCTGCCTACCGCCTGGTGGCCGCTTATGGCATGAGCGACCTGGTGTTCACGCATGTCAGCGCCCGCCTGCCGGGGCCGGAACACCAGTTCTTGATCAACCCCTACGGTATGTTGTTCGACGAGATCACCGCCAGCAGCCTGGTCAAGGTAGACCAGGCCTGCAACAAACTCAGCGACTCGCCGTTTCCGGTCAACCCGGCCGGCTTCACCATCCACAGCGCCATCCACCAGGCGCGCGACAACGCCGGCTGTGTGCTGCACACCCATACCCGCGCGGGCATTGCGGTCAGCGCCCAGAAAGCCGGCATCCTGCCCATTAGCCAGCAATCCACCTTTGTGTTGTCTTCGCTGGCTTACCACGACTACGAAGGCGTGGCCCTGAACGACGACGAAAAGCCCCGCCTGCAGTCCGACCTGGGCCCCTGCACCTACTTGATGCTGCGCAACCACGGCCTGCTGACGGTGGGCAGAACCATCCCCGACGCCTTCCTGGCCATGTACACCTTCGAGAACACCTGCCGCATACAGGTCGATGCACTGGCCGGGGGCCAGGAGCTGACACGTATAACCGCGCAGATTCTGCAAGGCGCGGCGCAGGCCGCCAAAAGCGTGTCGGTCGGGCAAGGGTCCATGCTTGCCTGGCCCGCATTGCTACGCAAACTCGACCGTATGGACCCGGGGTACAAGAGCTGAGTTTGCGGGGGTAAAACGTGGAGAGTTGGTGGGCGTGACCGCGGCTCGTGGGTCGCCGCGGTTTTGGGATAATTCTTCGCGGCGACCTCATGAAACTGAACAAACACACCAAGGCCGGGTTTTCATCCACACCGGTGGAAGCCACCTTTGCCCAGTCCGCGCTGGGCCTGGCGCTGCGCCAGGTGCTGGCCAGCGCCAAGGGCTCGAACGCGGCGATAGCCGACTTTCTGCTGCGCAACCCGGTGCGTGCGACCGCCTGGGGGATTGAAGAGCTGGCTTTACACACGCAGACATCGACCGCCACATTGAGCCGGTTTGCGCGCACGCTTGGTTTTGGCGGTTACGCGGCATTGCGCAGCGGCATTGCCGACGCTCTGCAAACCGCGCTCCAGCCGGTGTTTCACCCGGTGGAGAAACTCAAGGATGCGCTGGGGCGCGGCGCACAGGGAGCGCCCGATGGCAACCCGGTGATCGCGGAAAGCATAGAGGCCAACCTGGCCAATTTGCGCGCTACGGCAAGCGGCTTGAACACCCAGGACCTGACATCGATTGCCGGCCGGATATTGGCGGCCGAGACCGTCTATACGCTCGGGTTCGGCCTCAGCGCACACCTTGCCGCCATGCTTTCACTGCACCTGCAGCCGTTTTGCAAGCAGGTAATCAACGTAGTGGAGTTCGGTGGCACCGAAGTGGCTGCCGGACGCCTCATGAACATCGGCTCCAAAGATCTGCTGCTGGCGATTTCGTTTCCGCGGTATGCCAGCGATGCGTTGACCTTGTGCCGTTACGCGCGCGACCGCGGTGCCCACGTGGTGGCGATCACCGACTCCATGGCTTCACCGCTTGCGCCATCGGCCCACACCACCCTGCTGGCCGCTGCAGCGCACCCGGTCATGTCCAGCAGTTCCGCGGCGGCACTGTTCGTGATAGAAGCGCTGGTGACCAGCCTGATGGTTGGCGGCCACAACCACATACGCCAGGCGGAGAAGCTGACCGAAGCGATTGCCGCCTACCTCTACAACGAAAAACCGGGCCTTGCGCCAGTTCGCAAAAGCCCGCGTCAGGGCTTGCGCCGCCGCGCCTGAATTCGACGCGACGCCTCAGAGTGTCTTGACCGCAGCCAGGCGGCGCATCATCTGCTGCACGATGTCGGTCTGCATGTCGCGGTACATCAGGCCCTCTTCGGCTTCCTTGGCCAGCACGGCCGACTCGTTGAAGCTGATATCGCGCTGCTGCAGGATCTCGGTCTCGGGAATCAGTTCCTTGCCCTGCGGCGTACGCAGCCGGAACTTCATGCGCGTGCGCAGCTGGAACTCGCGCACCTGGCCCGATGCGTTGACACCTACCACGGTTTTCTCGCGCGCCTCGGATACGATGTCCAGAATCACCTGCGCGCTGGACTGCAGCTTGGCATCGGTAATGATCTGCACTTTGCCCAGGGACGCGAGGTTGCGCCGGAGTTCGGTGCCCAGCAGCGAGCTTTCCGCGCCGCCAATGTAAATGGAATCGAATGCAAGTTCCGGCGCACTGCGCAACTGGAAGCTGCAGCCGCCAAGCGCCACCAGGCAGCCCAGGGCCAGGAGGGATCGGCGTTGCGGCATCAGATCACCACATTCACCAGCCGGCCTGGCACTACGATGACCTTCTTGATCCCCGCTCCCTGCGCCAGTTTGATGAAAACCTCACTCTCCAGCGCGGTCTTCTCTATCGTTTCGCGGCTGGCCAAAGCCGGAACCCGGATCGAACCGCGCAATTTGCCGTTGATTTGCAGCATCAATTCAATCTCTTCCTGTTGCAGCGCCGACGGGTCGACCGCCGGCCACGGGGCATCCAGCAGCTCACCCAGCTCCGTGTCAAACCCCGACGCCCGCCAGAGTTGCTGCGTGATGTGGGGCGCTACCGGATAGAGGCAACGCAACAGCATGCCAAGGCCTTCGCGGGCAGCCACCCGGTCGGCGCCGGAGCCGCTACTTTTGAAGTCCTCCAAAGCATTGAGCATCTTCATGGTACCCGACACCACGGTGTTGTATTGCATGCGCTGGTAGTCGTAGTCCACCTGCTTGAACACCCCGTGGATCTCGCGCCGCAGTGCCGCTGCCGCCGGGCCATATGCCGCCCCGTGTGCCCTTGCATCGGCGGAGCCAGTCGTGACGGACGTTGCGGCCAGTTTCGCGGCAAAGCTCCAGACCCGGCGCAGGTAGCGGTAAGAGCCCTCCAGTGCCGCGTCGTTCCACTCCAGCGTGGCTTCCGGCGGTGCCGTGAACATGGTGTAGAGGCGCGCCGTGTCGGCGCCGTATTTCTCTATCAGTTCCTGCGGATCCACGCCATTGCTCTTGGACTTGGACATCGTCGTCCAGCCTTCGTAGGCGACCGGCAGACCGTCGGCTTTGGCTTTGGCCGACAACACTTTGGCATGCTCATCGCGAACGATCTCCAGCTCATGCGCCCAGTAGTACTGCTTGCCGGCCCTGTCGCCGGTGCGTGCGAAAGACTCGTTGAGCACCATGCCTTGCGTGAGCAGTTTGGTGAACGGCTCGTCGATCTTGACCAGCCCCAGGTCGCGCATTACCTTGGTCCAGAAGCGCGCGTACAGAAGGTGCAGGATGGCGTGTTCAATGCCGCCAATGTACTGGTCCATCGGCATCCAGTAGGCGGTGCCTGCCGCGACCATGGCCAGGTCGTTTTTCGGGTCGCAGTAACGCATGTAGTACCACGACGAATCCACGAAGGTGTCCATGGTGTCGGTCTCGCGCCGCGCCGCCGCACCGCAGACCGGGCAGACCACGCCGGCATGGAAACCCGCATGCGTGTGCAGCGGGTTGCCGGAGCCGTCGGGTACGCAGTCCTGCGGCAACACCACCGGCAGATCCTTCTCGGGTACCGGCACCGCACCGTGTTGCTGGCAGTGGATGATGGGAATCGGCGTGCCCCAGTAACGCTGGCGGCTTACGCCCCAGTCACGCAGCCGCCAGGTGGTCTTTTTCTCGCCCAGGCCACGCACCTGCAAGGCATGGGCCACGGCATTGACCGCCTCGGTGTAGGACAGGCCGCTGAAGCTGTCCGAATTGATCGTGACACCACTCTCCTTGTCGGAGTACCAGTCCTGCCACTGGTCGTAGTCATAGGTCAGCCCATCGATCAGCACCACCTCGATGATGGGTATGCCGTATTTTTTGGCAAAAATGAAGTCGCGTTCGTCATGCGCCGGTACCCCCATGACCGCGCCGTCGCCATAACCCATCAACACATAGTTGCCGACCCAGATTTCAATCGGATGGCCGTTCAACGGATGGGTCACGAACAGGCCCGTGCGTTGGCCTTCCTTTTCCTTGACCGCCAGTTCGGCCTCGGTGGTTCCGCCACGCTGGCATTCTTCGATGAAGGCAGCCAGCGCCGGGTTGGATGCCGCGGCATGGGTGGCCAGCGGATGTTCCGGCGCCACGGCGCAGAAAGTCACGCCCATGAGGGTGTCGGCCCGCGTGGTGAAGACATACATCTTGCCATCACCGATCAGCGCACCGGATGTGTCATGGATCTGGTGGGTAAAGGCCAGCCGCACGCCTTCGCTCTTGCCGATCCAGTTTTCCTGCATCAGCTTGACGCGTTCGGGCCAGCCTGGAAGCTGGTCCTGCACCTGGCCCAGCAGCTCCTGGGCGTAGTCGGTGATCTTGAGGTAGTAGCCCGGGATTTCACGCTTTTCCACCACGGCGCCGGTGCGCCAGCCCTTGCCGTCGATGACCTGTTCGTTGGCCAGCACGGTCTGGTCCACCGGGTCCCAGTTCACGGTCTGGGTCTTGCGGTAGGCAATGCCTTTGTCCAGCATCTTCAGGAACAGCCACTGGTTCCACTTGTAGTAACTCGGGTCGCAGGTCGCGATCTCGCGGCTCCAGTCTATGGCCAGGCCCATGCCCTGCATCTGCTGCTTCATGTAGGCGATGTTGTCGTAGGTCCATTTGGCCGGCGGCACGCCATTTTTCATCGCCGCGTTTTCGGCCGGCAGGCCGAATGCGTCCCAGCCCATGGGCATCAACACGTTGTAGCCCTTCATGCGCAGGTAACGCGTGAGCATGTCGTTGATGGTGTAGTTGCGCACATGGCCCATGTGCAGCTTGCCACTCGGGTAGGGCAGCATCGAGCAGGCGTAGAACTTCTTTTTCGACGCGTCCTCGGTCACCCGGTAGGCATCGCGGGTTGTCCAGTGCGCCTGGGCCGATTTCTCTACGTCGAGGTGGTCGTATTTGTCTTGCATGGCAGGGGGTCAGGCGGCAGAAATGCCGCGTCACCCCGATTCTAGGCGGTGGCCCCCCGCCGGTGACGCCTGCCGAGGCTGCCGAAGACCGATCCGTCAAGCCAGTCGGGCTTTCTAGCGGAGCACAGGCATGGAATCGGCCACAAACGCTATGCGGTTGAGCCCGGCCTTCTGGGCCACGCCCATCACATCGACCACGCGGCCATATGGCACGGTCTGGTCGGCACGCAATTGCACTTCGGTGTCCGCGTTACGGGCCGCGATGAGAGTTAGCCGGCTGGCCAGCACTTCACGCGCCACCGGTTTGTCGTCCAGGAACACCTGGCCGGTCTTGTCCACCACCACCTGCACGAATTTGGGCGCTTCATTGGGGGTGGCGGCGTCGGTTTTTGGCAGGTCGAGCCGGATCGAGCTGGCCAGCAGGGGTGCGGTGATGATGAAGATCACCACCAGCACCAGCATTACGTCGATTAACGGCGTCATGTTGATGTCGCTCATGGGTGGCGCGCCGGTCGTGCGCTCAAGTCTTCCAAAGGCCATGCTACCTTGCCCCCTTGCGTTCCTCGCCACGGCTCGTTCCGGGGCTTTTGGCTTCGCCGCTCTCCGAGAACACTTCGTGTAATGCGCTGCCCCCAGCGGTGTCTGACTTTGGCTTCGCCGCACTTCGTGAGCCTTGGGGCGGCCCGGCGGAAAATTGGACCTCCGCGCCGGGCACTCTAAATGTCCGTCTTGCCATCGGGTATCCGGCTCAAAAGCAATTCGCGCAGGTCGCGGGCAAAACCCTCCAGGTCGGCTTCGATCCGGCCCACGGAGCGGCCCAGCACGTTGTACGCCAATACAGCGGGAATGGCGACCGCCAGCCCGGCAGCCGTCATGATCAGCGCCTCGCCCACCGGCCCGGAAATCTTGTCTATGGTGATCTGTCCGGCGTTGGAGATGCCGATCAATGCATGGTAGATGCCCCACACGGTACCGAGCAGGCCGACAAACGGTGCGGTGGCGCCTACGGTGGCCAGCAAAACCTGGCCGAATTGCAGCTTGTGCAGTACCGCATGCAATTGCTGGCGCAACACGCGCGTAAGCTGCTGTGACCGGTCGCCTGCTGTGGCCAGGGTGCCGTCGGGCTGGATGGCGGTAGCGGCAATCAGGGGCACGACCAGCGTCTCACGGTCAAACGCCAGCGCTTTTCGCCGGCCTTCGTCCAGCGTGGTCGACTGCCAGAACGCCGTGGTGCTGCGGCTCACGTCCGAGCTTGCCCGGCGCAGCAGCCAGCCTTTCCAGAAAATAACCACCCAACTGCTTACCGACATGCCCAGCAGCAGCAGTGCAACCAGCCGGGTGACCACATCCCCCGCGACGAACAGTTGAAAAATGCTCATTGCGACGGTGAGTTCAGACCCAGCACATCGAACATGTCGAACAAGCCGGTCTTGCGCCCGGCGAGGAAACGTGCCGCGCGCAGGCCGCCCTGGGCAAAGGCAGTACGGCTTGACGACTTGTGGGAAATTTCAATGCGCTCACCCGTGCCGGCAAACAACACCGTGTGGTCGCCCACGATGTCGCCGCCACGTATGGCAGCAAATCCGATCGAGGAAGGATCACGCTCGCCAGTGACGCCCTCGCGTGCGTACACGGCGCAGTCCTTGATGTCGCGGCCCAGGGCCTGCGCGATGACTTCGCCCATCTTGAGCGCGGTGCCCGACGGCGCGTCGACCTTGTGCCGATGGTGCGCCTCGATGATTTCTATGTCGTACCCGGTAGCCAGCGAACGCGCCGCCAACTCTAGCAGTTTGAGCGTGACGTTGACGCCTACGCTCATGTTGGGCGCGATCATGATCGCGATGTCTTTGGCCGCCGCTTCAATCGCGGCCTTTTGCGCGTCGCTAAAGCCGGTCGTGCCAATTACCGCGTTGACGCCGAGTTCGCGGCAGACCGCCAGATGCGCCACGCTGCCTTCCGGCCGCGTGAAGTCGATCAGAACATCTGCGCCGGCCAGACCTTGCCTCAAATCAGCTGTGATGAAAATGCCGCTATGCTGGCCGGCAAAGGCCGTCGCATCGGTGGCTATGGATGGGCTGCCTGCAATGTCCAGCGCACCACTCAGCTCAAAATCGCCTGATTCCCCAACGGCTTCAATCAGCATGCGGCCCATCCGACCGGAAGCGCCGGCTATCGCGACCCTGCGTTTGGTGGCGGCGTTCATGAGGCATCCTTGCTGCACATTACGGAATTCGCCCTTGGGAACGGCCCGGCGGCGCTCATCAGGCAGCCTCCGCCCAATGGGCTGCGGTGCTATTCGCCTTGGGAGCGGCCCGGCGGCTCATGGAATCAGCGGGGTGGCCTCAGGGCGAAGCGGGCTCAAGAGGCGGATAGCTGGAAGGCAAGGGGGGCAGGGGTTTAGGTTCCGGCGCCTTGGCCACGGGGACGAATTGCTTCAAAGATTCCTCGCTGGCTTCGAGCAGGGGTGCCTTTTCGGTCTTGCGGCGGCCGGAGTCCAGCGACGCAACAAACTCGGCTTCAGTGGGCAAAGAGTCGGCTTCGAAGCGGTCGAGAACATCGTTCTTGAAAAATACCGTAACCTTGCGCAACTGGGGTTCATCGCCTTTGCGCTTGAAGGTAAACACATAGTCCCAGCGGTCGGCATGGAAAACGCTTTGCAACAGCGGGGTGCCTAGCAAGTCACGCACCGACTGGCGGCCCATGCCCGGCTTCAACACTGCAACCTGCTCGCTGGATACAAAATTACCCTGTACTACATCGATCTGGTACGGGCTGATTACGTTGGCCAGACGCAGGCTGGTATCGTTGAAGCCCGAGCACGCCACCAGCCCGGCACACAGGGCCAAATAGAGGCCTTGGCGGGCGCTTCGAAGGAACGGGTCGGACATGGGTTGGGGTGGGGCGATATGATCGATGCATTGTAGCCGCTGCGTCTGCATCGGCCGCCTGCTCCCAGAGGAAGAATCAGTCATGGCCAATATCGATGAACTCAAAAGCACGGGGCTCAAGGCAACCTTGCCACGCCTGAAAATTCTGGAAATTTTCCAGAAAGGCGTGCAGCGCCATATGACCGCCGAAGACGTGTTCCGGGTCTTGCTGGGCGAACACTCGGACGTGGGACTGGCCACCGTGTACCGCGTATTGACGCAGTTTGAGCAGGCCGGCATACTGAGCCGCAGCCACTTCGAGAGTGGCAAGGCGGTCTACGAACTCAACGAGGGGCAACACCACGACCACCTTGTATGCCTGGACTGCGGCAAGGTCGAGGAGTTTTATGACGCTGAGATAGAGAAGCGCCAGCACGCGGTAGCCAAGGTCAAGGGCTTCACCATTGCCGATCATGCCCTGAGTCTGTACGCCAATTGCACCAAGGACAAATGCCCCAATCGCCCGGTCTCCAACCGGCTCTTGCACAACTAGCGGGTCAGTATCAGGAGTGCCGCGCGGGTGGGCGCGGGTCCATGGCTTTGCGGTGCCGCTCTACAAATTCCTGGTAGGTGTCAATGCCGCGCAACTGCAGAATGGTGTTGCGCACCGCGGCCTCCACCAGCACCGCGATATTGCGCCCCGCCACCACCTGGATCACGACCTTGAGCACCGCGATGCCGAGCACATCCTGGGTCAGCGGCTCGTAAGGGATGCGTTCGTATTCGCGCTCGAGCGTCTCGCGCCGCACCAGGTGCACGATCAGTTTTAGGCGCATTTTGCGGCGCACGGCCGTTTCGCCGAAGATGGCACGGATATCGAGCAAGCCGATGCCCCGCACCTCCAGCAGGTTCTGCAACAAATCCGGGCAACGCCCTTCGATGGTGGTCTGGTTGATACGGTACAGGTCCACCGCGTCATCGGCCACCAGACCGTTGCCGCGCGATATCAGTTCGAGGCCGAGTTCGCTTTTTCCAAGGCCTGACTCGCCCGTGATGAGTACACCCAGTCCCAGAATGTCCATCAACACACCGTGCATGGAGGCGCGGTCGGCAAAATGCTTGGATAAATAGGCGCGCAAGACGTCGATCACAAAGGCCGATGACGCCTCGGTCGCGAACATCGGCAACTGGGCCCGTTCGCACATGGAGAGCAGTGCGTCGGGCGCGGTTTGCCCGTCGGCCAGCACCAGAACGGGAGGCTCCAGCGTGACGATGCGCGAAATGCGCCGGGCGCAGTCTTCCGGCGTGGCGTTGGTCAGGTAGGCGATTTCACGCACACCCAGAATTTGCAGGCGGTACGGGTGGATGTAGTTCAGGTATCCGACCAGATCCGCCCCAGAGCGCGCGGCCCGCACGGCAACCTCGTCAAAGCGGCGCTCGGATGCCCCAAGCCCGGCGACCCATTGCCACTTGAGGTAAGCGCGGAACTCCTCGAAAAGAACGTCGGCGCTGACTACGGTGGGTTTCACTGCAATGGAGGCCGGTGCCGCCCGCTGTTCAGCTTATTTGCCCCGACTGCCACTGCGCGATCAGGGAGTGCAGTTCGATCGCGTCGGCGCTCACGCTCATCTTGTCGCGCAGGGGGGCGTCGCTCAGCAATTCGGCGATCTCGGACAGTATCTCCAGGTGTTTCTGGGTAGCGGCTTCGGGAACCAGCAGGAAAATCAGCAGGCCGACGGCCTGGTCGTCCGGTGCATCGAAACCAATGGCGGCCGCAAGCTGAAATACGGCGGCCATCGGAGCCTTGAGACCTTTGATGCGCCCATGCGGTATGGCCACGCCATGGCCCAGGCCGGTGGAGCCCAGCCGCTCGCGGGAAAACAGGCTGTCGGTCACCAGAGCGCGGCTCAGGCCGTGCAGGTTTTCAAATAACAGCCCCGCCTCTTCAAAGGCCCGCTTTTTGCTGGTGGCATCAACGCGCACAAGCACTTGCGCAGGTGGCAGGATGGATGCGAGTCGGTTCATGGTCGGGTTGCAGATTATGCACACAAAAAAACCGCCCACTGGAGGGGCGGTTTGCTTGAAGTGGCGAGGCGCGCTACATGATCCGTTTGGGTGCCTCATGGTGGTGGTCCTGCAGACGGTCCTTGTGGCGCACCACCTGGCGGTCCAGTTTGTCTACCAGCTCATCCACCGCCGCATAGAGATCGGCGTGCGAGCTCTCGGCGAACATGTCACTGCCCTTGACGTGGATGTTGCACTCGGCACGTTGCCTTCGTTCCTTTTCCTTTTGCTTCTCGACCGTCAGAAGTACCTTGACATCGACGACCTGGTCAAAGTGACGGGTAATCCGGTCCAGCTTGGAAATGACGTAATTGCGCAGGGCCGGGGTTACTTCGAGGTGATGACCGCTGATCGTCAAGTTCATGGATATCCTCCTGTGGCGTTTGGCCGTTGAAAAAACCGCATGCACGGTACATGCGGCAGGGAAACCGGGGGTTCTGGAATAGGGGGTAGCTGGGCGGGGACTGGGAGCGATAGGAAGCCGTTGAAATAACTATGCACCCGATGGGGCGCAAAAGCAATCCCCTTTTGTAACGATATCGCTCCATGGGGGAAAAGCCCGTTGCGTTGATTGCTTGCAATAGACTCTGCCATCGTTACAAAATGTGTGCACATGAGTCTTGACACCATCATCCACGCGGGTTTGCGCCAATATGGCAGGCCCACGGTTGCTCTGGTGTTGATGGGTGGCGGGGCCCGCACTGCCTACCAGGTGGGGGTGTTGCGCGCCTTGGCGGGCGTGCTCAAGGCGCACCCCGCCGCTGCCGGGACATTCCCGTTCCAGATACTGATTGGCACGTCAGCCGGCGCCATCAACGCGGCGTTCCTGGCCGGGCGCGCCATGCACGGCTTGCAGGCTTTCGAGGAACTGGCGCAATTCTGGAGCCAGCTTCGCTCCACTGACGTTTACCACCTCAACGTTCCGCGCTGGGCGCGCTGGCTGCGATTCAGCCGTGTCGCGGTAGCGCTCAGTCTGTCGCGGCATGCGCGGGCCAACGGGGCCTTGATGGACAACTCGCCGCTGGCGCAAATATTGCGCAAAGGCATTTTACTGGGTGGCATAGAAGAGGCACTGCGCTCCAATACGATCGATGCGCTGGCCGTGACCGGATCGAGTTACACCAGCGGCGTCCACTGGACTTTTTGCCATACGGCCAGCCGCGCCGAGTTTCATGGGTGGGCGCGCCCCGGGCGCCGCGCCGAGTACCAACCGGTCACGATCAATCACCTGATGGCATCGAGCGCGATACCGTTTCTGTTCCCTGCAACCGCTCTGCAGGTAGATGGACGGGAGGAGCATTTTGGCGATGGCTCGATGCGCCAGGTCACGCCCCTATCGCCCGCAATGCACTTGGGTGCACGCAAGATACTGGTGGTAGGCGTGGGGCAGCCGGAGCGCCAGGGGATGGTGGCCGGCCCGGCTGCTGCCCAGGATCGTGGTCCGACGCTGGGCAGTATGGCCGGCCATGTGATGGCGAGCGTATTTCACGATACTTTGCAGGCCGATGTGGAACAGACCCAGCGCGTCACGCAAACCATCAACCGATTGCCGCGCGAGGCCGCCGCGGCCATGCCCTACAAGGCCATCGACGTGCTGGCGATTGCGCCGACACGGTCTCTTGACGCATTGGCGCAGCAGTACACAAAAGAGTTGCCGGCGGTGATCCGCGACGCGCTGGGTGCTTTAGGCGTGCTCAAAGGCAGCGGCGGCACCTTGGCAAGTTATCTGCTGTTCGAGCCCGGATTCGTGCAGTCCCTGATCGCCATGGGGGAGAGTGATGCCATGGCCCAAAAGGAAGAGTTGCTGGAGCTGATCCTGGGCTCCTGACCCGTTGCCGGTTTGCCGCGGCGAGGCGTGCTTCTTCCTGCAGTGCATGGGAGATAATTTGCCACCCCATGCTCAATATCTTCACACTCGCCAACGGCCGGCTCTTTCAGGAAGAAATTGAGTCGCTCGAAGAGCTGTCCAAGTTCCAGCCAATCTGGGTTGATTTGGAATCGCCCACGCCGGATGAAAAGCGCTGGGTCAAGCAGTATTTCGGCCTCTCGATTCCAGACGACGCCATGGATGAAGACATCGAGGAATCCGCCCGGTTTTATTCGGAAGACAACGGCGACCTGCACATCCGCAGCGACTTCCTGATCGCCGATACCGATGAGCCGCGCACGGTCCGGGTGGCGTTTATTCTCAATCTCGTCAACGAAGAGTTACGCAGCAAGGGCGTGCTGTTTTCCATCCATGACGAAGACGTACCGGTGTTTCGCCTGCTGCGCATGCGGGCGCGCCGCGCTCCGGGCCTGATTGAAGACGCCAAGGAGGTGCTGCTCAAGCTGTTCGATGCCGATGCAGAGTACTCCGCCGATACCCTTGAGGGTATTTATGTGGAACTCGAAAAGGTCAGCGCCAAGGTGCTCTCGGGCGACATCACTGACATGCTGGCCGGCGAGGTGCTGGGTGCGATTGCCCGCCACGAGGATATGAACGGACGTATTCGCCGCAACGTGATGGACACCCGGCGTGCCGTGAGTTTCATGATGCGCAGCAAGATGCTCAACGCGGAGCAGTTCGAGGAAGCGCGGCAGATTTTGCGCGATATCGATTCGCTCGACTCACACACCGCCTTCCTGTTTGACAAGATCAACTTCCTGATGGATGCGACAGTAGGTTTCATCAACATCAACCAGAACAAGATCATCAAGATTTTTTCGGTTGCCAGCGTGGCCTTGTTGCCGCCCACACTGATTGCCAGCATTTACGGAATGAACTTCAAGGGCTACTTTCCCGAACTGGAATGGTCTTTCGGTTATCCCTATGCGCTCGGCCTGATGGCCGCCAGCGCCATCGTGCCCATGTGGTACTTCCGCCGTCGTGGCTGGCTCAAGTAGCGCGGCTACGCTTTCGCCAGGGCGCGCACGAGATGGTCCACCATGCCAAGCGCATAGTGACGCGCCACATGGGTGACGAAGTGCTGGAAGTCGGTTGCCGCGTGTTCGTCCGCGCGGTCTGAAATGGTTCTTGCAGCGGCAAACGGTACGCCATAGTCCTGGCACACCTGTGCCACGGCGGCCCCTTCCATTTCCACGGCCAGCGCGTCCATGCCGGCCACGCCCAAAGCCAGCTTCAGAGCAGCGGCTTCAGCAGCGGTTGAAACAAAGCGGTCGCCGCTTGCTATGAGCCCCTGATGTATTCTGGCTCCCGGCCGTAACCCGGTCTCGGGCAGGTGCCCGCCATTGGTGGAAACCACATAGCGGCTGGCCTCCAGCAGCAGCCCGGTCAGCATGGCATCACACGTAAAGTGCGACTGCTGGTACAGCGGCACTTCGAAGCGCGGGAAAAGCGGCGAGGCATCCATGTCGTGCTGCACGAACCGTGCTGCCACCACCACATCGCCGACGTTCACGCCAGCGCCAAGCCCACCGGCCACGCCGGTAAACACGATGCGTGCCACCGAAAAAGCCTCGATCAATACAACCGCCGTGGTCGCGGCAGCGACCTTGCCGATCCGCGACTGGCCCAGTACCAGCGACTCGCCATGCAATGTTCCAAGCCAGAATTCACGCCCTGCGCGCGTCACCGGCCGGGGGTTCTCGAGCCGCTCAAGCAGGCCCTGTTGTTCTTCCCCCAGCGCACTGAGAATGGCCGTTGTTGTCACATCGGGCCAGCCGGATGTTATTTGTCGCGTAATTCGCGACGCAGAATTTTGCCTACCGGAGTCTTGGGCAATTCGGCGCGGAACTCGACCACTTTGGGCTGTTTGTAGCCGGTCAGGTTTTCCTTGCAGTAAGCGCGCACCTGGGCTTCAGTGAGGGCGGGGTCTTTCTTGACGATGACCAGCTTGACTGCTTCGCCGGTTTTGGCGTCAGGCACACCGACACAGGCGCATTCCAGCACGCCTGCGAGCTGCGACACCACGTCTTCGAGTTCAGTCGGATAGACATTGAAGCCGCTCACGAGCACCATGTCCTTCTTGCGGTCCACGATTTTGAAGAAGCCGCGCTCATCCACGACGCCGATGTCCCCGGTCTTGAAGTAACCATCGGCGGTCATGACCTTGGCGGTCTCGTCGGGCCGTTGCCAATAACCGGCCATGACCTGCGGCCCCTTGATTGCAATTTCGCCCGACTGCCCCGGGCCAACTTCCACGCCGTCGTCATCCAGCAGTTTCATCCAGGTGTTGGGCATGGGCACCCCGATGGAGCCGCTGTATTCGGTCGCCGTGGCCGGGTTGCCACTGGCCGTGGGGGAGGTTTCGCTCAGGCCATACCCTTCAAGAATAGGACATCCCGTCTTCTCCAGCCATATCTTGGCCACGGCGCTTTGTACGGCGGTTCCACCCCCGGTCGCGCCTTTGAGGTGGCTCCAGTCCACGGTGTTGAAGTCGGGATGGTTGGCCATGCCGTTGAACAGGGTGTTCACGGCCGGCATGATGTGGATGCGGTATTTGGACAGCTCCTTGAGCATGCCGGGCATGTCGCGCGGATTGGCGATCAGGATCAGCTTGCCGCCCATGCGCATGGCCAGCATCATGCAGTAGGTGAACGCAAATATGTGGTATAGCGGCAAGGCACACACAATCGTGCATTGTTCATTGGCCGGAATTTTTCTGAACAGCGGCTCGCCCCAAGCTTCGTTTTGCAGCACGTTGGCAACCAGGTTGCGGTGCAACAGGACCGCGCCTTTGGATACACCGGTGGTTCCACCGGTGTATTGCAGTACCGCGACATCGTCGGCCTTGATGTCCGGTTTTTTGGGCGTGGTGCTTGTGCCGCGCGCTACCGCGTCGTTGAACCTCACGGCACCCGGCAGATTGAATGCCGGCACCAACTTCTTGGAGTGGCGCACCACGTAGTTGACAAGCGCTCCCTTGAGCAGGCCTAGCTGGTCGCCCATGGCGCATAACACCACATGTTTGACCTGCGTCGCGGCAATGCACTTTTCCAGCGTGGTGCCAAAATTCTCCAGGATGACGATGGCCTTGGAGCCCGAGTCCTTGAGCTGGTGCTCCAGCTCGCGGGGTGTGTACAAGGGGTTGATATTCACCAGCACCAGGCCTGCGCGCAAAATCGCCGCAACCACCACCGGGTACTGCGGCACGTTGGGCATCATTGCAGCCACCCGGTCTCCGCGCGCCAACCCCAGGCCCTGCAAGTAGCCCGCGAAGGCCTGGCTCAGGCTGTCGGTCTGGGCATAGGTAATGTCCCGTCCCATGAAGCTGTAGGCGACGCGGTCCGCATATTTGCTGAAACTCTCTTCCATCAAGGTCACCAGCGAGTCGTATTGCGCCACGTCGATATCGGCGGCGACACCCGGGGGATAACTCTTGAGCCAGATACGGTCTGTCATTGTCTTGTCTCCAATTCGCGATCAAGCGGTTTGTCGTCCTTTGTACGGATTCCGGCGACTATTTCTCCCTCTGCTTCCCCTGCTTCCACACGGCTCACTCGATAGCTTTGCCCATGTCTTCCACCACCTTCTTGGCGTCACCGAACACCATCATGGTTTTGTCCATATAAAAGAGCTCGTTGTCCAGACCGGCATAACCTGCCGCCATGGAGCGCTTGTTCACGATCACCGTCTTGGCCTTGTAGGCCTCCAGAATGGGCATGCCGTAAATTGCGCTGCCCTTGACGTGGGCCGCAGGGTTGACCACATCGTTGGCGCCCAGGATGATGGCCACGTCGACCTGACCGAATTCCC
>JANLPN010000066.1:0-17273 GCA_031367285.1 Betaproteobacteria bacterium
GGAGAAACGCGCCTTTTCGATCTGACACCTTATCTGGAGCGGGGTGTATTCCGCGCATTGCGCGACAGCCCCGACTTTGCGCTTGCCGAGGTCGTGGACGGTTCCATCGAATGGCCCGGTGAGATCGACCTGAGCCACGACACTCTCTATCTGCGCAGTGAAGTGGTGAATCAGGCCACCGCTGCGTAAAAGGTCAGCCGTAACGCGCTGCTCCGGCCTCACACCACCAACCGGTACCCCACCGCCGTCTCGGTCAGCAAATGTTGCGGCTGCGCCGGATCGGCCTCCAGCTTCTGCCGCAGATGCCCCATGTAGATACGCAGGTAGTGGCTCTGCTCGGCGTGTGACGGGCCCCAGACTTCGCGCAGCAGCTGGCGGTGCGTGAGCACACGGCCGGCGTGGGTCACCAGCACCTGCAGCAGGCGGTATTCGATCGGCGTCAGGTGCACCTCGGCACCCTTGCGCCGCACCAGCCGTGCCGCGCGGTCCACCTCCACCTCGCCGAAGCGGAACACGGCGTCCGCTCCGTCCACGGCCGCGCCGTCGGGCGAAGCGGCACGCGGCCGGCGTACATTGGCGCGCACGCGGGCCAGCAGCTCACCCACACCAAACGGTTTGGTCAGGTAGTCGTCGGCGCCGGCGTCGAGCGCGGCGATCTTGTCCGACTCGTCGGAGCGCGCCGACAACACCACGATGGGCACACCCGACCAGGCGCGTACGTCGCGAATCAGGGCGATGCCGTCGCCGTCGGGCAGGCCCAGGTCCAGCACCAGCAGATCCGGCTTGCGCGTGCCGGCTTCGGTCAACCCGCGCTGCATCGTGTCGGCCTCATGCACCTGCCAGCCTTCGGCCTCCAGCGCCGCGCGCACAAAGCGGCGGATCTGCGGTTCGTCCTCAATCACAACGGCAACGGGAGCGGGCATGGCGGCGGGGTTTACGCGGTGGAAGGCAAAAGTTCGGCGGGCAGGTCGGGTGGCACTGCAGGCGGCGTCCGGCGTGGCAGGCTCAAGGTGAATTCCGCGCCACCGCCGCTCGCATTGGCGGCGCTGATCCGGCCCCGGTGCGCATCGACCACGGCTTTGCAGATGGCCAGGCCCAGGCCCACGCCCGGCGTGGCCGATTCCGCCGAGCCCCGCGTGAACTTTTCAAACAGGGATTGTGGATGCCCCTTGACCGACGGCGGCAGACCGGGCCCGTGGTCGGCGACCGTAAGCACCAGCGTATCCGCCGTCACATGGGCCCGCACAACAATGGGCAAAGCGCCGTATTTGGCCGCGTTCTCCAGCAGGTTGACCAGCACGCGCTCTATTAACACGGCGTCAAACTCCACCAGCGGCAAGTCAGCCGGCACATCGGTCAACACGGTTTTTGCGCCCAGGGCGTGGTGGGCGGTGCGGATGGCGGCGCCCACCACCTCCTCCACCGACTGCCACTCCAGCCGCAGATTGACGGCGCCGCTTTGCAGCCGGGCCATGTCGAGCAGGTTGTTGACCAGGGCGTTGAGTTCGCGCGCCTGCTCGGTCAGGGCACGCGCGGCATCGGCCTGCGGCGCGGACAAGGCCGGCTGCGAATGCTGCAAGGATTCGGCCAGGCCGATCAAGGCCGTCAAAGGGGTGCGCACGTCGTGCGAGATGGCGGCCAGCAAGGCGTTGCGCAGCCGCTCGGACTCCATCTCCACCACCGCCTGCTGGGCAATCTCCACGTAGTGCACCCGCTCCAGCGCAATCGCGATCTGGCGCGCCAGCGTGTCGAGTTGCTGCACCTGCTCGGGGATCAGCAGCCAGCGCGGCTGCGCCGGCTTGAGCGCGAGCACACCGCGCACGCGCATCGGCGCGCGCAACGGCACGTAATGCCAGGGTTGCGCGGCCAGCGTGGAGGTGGCCAGGCCAGCCGGCTGCGCATTGCGAAACGCCCAGTCGGCCACGCTAGCGTCAAAACCCTCCGCAGGTGCCGCAGGCAACACCAGTTGGTCCTGCGCATCGGTCATCAGCACCACCGCGCTGCCGCCAAAGTTGCGCTGCACGGCCGCTTCGCCCAACTCGGCCACCTGGCTGCTCAGCAAGGCGCCCGACAGGTCCCGCGTCAGCTCGAACAGCGACTGCGCCCTGCGCTCGCGGCTGGTGGAGAGGCGCGCCTCAAAACGCAGGCCCGCAGTGAGCTGCCCGGTCAGCAGCCCCACGGCCAGCATCACACCAAAGGTCAGCACATACTGCACGTCGCTCACGGCAAACGACAGCTGCGGCGCCACAAAAAAGAAGTCGAACGCCGCCACGTTGACAAAGGCCGCCATGGCGGCCGGCCCGCGGCCGAGCTTGACGGCCACCAGCACCACACCCAGCAAAAACAGCATCACGATATTGGCCAGGTCCAGCACACCGTGCAAGGGCATCGCGGCCAGGGTAATGGCCACGCAGTTGGCCAAGGCCCAGGCGTAACGCGGCCAGGCCTCCCTCCAGGCTGCCTCGGCCTCTTCCTCGGGCATGCGTTGCACGACACGCCCCAGACGGCGGGTGCTGATCGCCTGCGCGACTTCCAGGATGTCCAGCGTGGGGGCCAGCAGCGCGAGCCGGCGCGTCAAGGTGCGCCCTCCCCCCAGGCCCCACGGCACCAGTGACGGGCGCGGCCTGCCAACCACCAGCGTGGCGCAGTTGAGTTTTTGCGCCTGCGCCACCAGCTCGGCGGCGGTATCGCGGCCGGCCAGTACGGCTGTGGCCGCGCCCAGTTCCTCAGCCAGCTTGAGCACGGCCAGAATCCGGTCCCGCTGCGCTACGTTCAGACGCAGCAGCTGTGGCGTTTCCACATAGGCCACGTGCCAGCGCACATTGAGTTGGCCGGCCAGGCGCGCGGCGGTGCGCACGGTTTGCTCGGCGCCCTCGCGCGGGCCTATACAAGCCAGGATGGCGCCCTCCGTATTCCACACCGGCGCGATGCTTTGCTCCACGCGGTAGCTGCGCACGTCGTCTTCCACGTGTTCGGCGGTACGGCGCAAGGCGATCTCGCGCAGCGCGATCAAATTGCCTTTGCGAAAAAAGTTCTGCGCCGCGCGTTCGGCCTGTTGCGGCAGGTAGACCTTGCCGGCCTTGAGCCGCGCCATCAGTTCATCGGGGGTAACGTCCACCAGGATAATTTCGTCGGCACCGTCCAGCACCGTGTCGGGCACCGTCTCGTGCACGCGTATGCCGGTGATGGCCCCGACCGTGCCGTTAAGGCTTTCCAGGTGCTGTACGTTCAACGCCGACCAGACGTCGATACCCGCCTCCAGCAGTTCCTGCACGTCCTGCCAGCGTTTGGGGTGGCGCGAACCTTCCACGTTGGAGTGCGCCAGCTCATCCACCAGCAGCACGGCGGGGGTCCGGTCCAGCGCCGCGTCCAGGTCGAATTCCTTCAGCGTGTGGCCCCGGTAGGGAACTTCGCGCAGCGGCAGTTGCGGCAGGCCTGCCAGCAGCTCGGCTGTTTCACCGCGGCCGTGCGTTTCCACCACACCTACCAGCACGTCGCGGCCAGCCTTGTGCTCCCGTTGTGCCGCGGCAAGCATGGCGTAGGTCTTGCCGACGCCGGCAATGGCACCGAAATAAATGCGCAATTTGCCACGCCGGGCCGACGACTCGCCTTCGCGCAGCTGTTCCAGCAGTTGGTCCGGATCGGGACGGGAATCGCCGTTGCTGCCCATTGCCGTGTATGCGTGGAAACGAGGGCGCTAGAGCCAGCGCGCTTTTCTGAAGCGCCAATAAAGCAGCGAGCAGGAAACAACGATGGTACCCAGCGCCACCAGATACCCATACTGCCACTTCAACTCGGGCATGTTCTCGAAATTCATGCCCCATATGCCGGCCAGCGAGGTCGATACGGCAAAGATACTGGCCCACGCCGCCAGCCGTTTGGTGATCTCGCTCTCTTCGATGGTGGCCATGGCCAGGTTCACCTGGATGGCGGTGGTTATGGTTTCGCGCATCGTATCGACCAGCGAATTGATACGCGCCAGGTGGTCCACCACGTCGCGGAAGTAGTCCTGAAAACCCATGCAGATAGTGGGTACCCTGCCTCCGTACAGTTTGCCCGTTGCCTCCAGCAGCGGCGCCACCGCGTGTTTTAGCACCATGGTGCGGCGCTTCAGGTCGTACAGCCGCTCGATGTTACTGCGCGCGGTGCGTTTGGTGAAGATGTCCGCCTCTATGGTTTACAGCTCGGTCTCCAGCGCGTCGATGATGGGAAAGTAGCGGTCCACCACCGCATCCATCAGCGCATACAGTACAAAACCCGAGCCATGTTTTAGCAGTTCGGGTTCGTTTTCGCAGCGCTGGCGCACGCCCAGAAATCCCTGCTGGCTGCGGTTGCGCACCGACAGCACGTAGTTGTTGCCGGTAAAGATATCGACCTCGCCTACGTTGAGCTCCTTCTCGCCCGCCGCCGGCATTTCGACCAGATGCAATACCGAAAAAAGGGATGCGCCGTATTCCTCGATCTTGGGCCGCTGGTGGCCATGCCGGGCATCCTCGACCGCCAGCTCGTGCAAACCGAACTCGTGCTGCATTTCAGCGAGCTCCGCCGCCGTCGCATCCTGCATCGCTACCCAGACGAAAGTGTCGGCCCGGCCCAGGTAATCGCTGATCTCGGCGACCGGTATGTCGGCCAGCTTGCTGCCGTTTTGGTAGACAACGCAGTTGATCAGCATGCCGGCTTCCTTTTTTGTGCGGGTGGTTCGTAGATTGTGGCATCCGGCCTGGCGCTTGCCGGTCCCGCCTTCAGCGCAGCGCTTGCAGCGCCAGGTTGAGTTGCAGTACGTTGACGCGCGGCTCGCCCAGCAACCCCAGCAATGGCTTCTCGATCTGCCGGTCTACCAGCGTCTGCACCTTGTCCGCGGCCAGACCGCGCGCCTTGGCCACCCGCGCCACCTGGTAGCGCGCTGCCGCCGGGCTGATATGCGGGTCCAGGCCACTGGCGGATGCCGTGACCAGGTCCACCGGGATTGGGGCGTTGTTGCCGGGGTCGGCGGCGCGCAGCGCCTCCACCCTGCCCTTTACCGCGTCGGTGAGCGCCGGGTTCAGCGGTCCCAGGTTGGAGCCGCTGGAGGCGGCGGCGTTGTAAGGCATGGGGCTGGTTGCGGACGGACGGCCCCAAAAATGGCCGAGGTCCGAGAAGTTCTGCCCGATCAGCCACGAGCCCACGGTTTTGCCGTCGCGCACCAGCAGGCTGCCGGCGGCCTGCACGGGGAACAGCGCCTTGGCCGCCCCGGTGACGATCAGCGGATAAGCAATGCCGGTCAGCAGCGACAGCGCCAAGAAAAGAACCGCGGCGGGGCGAAGAATGGTGTTCATGACAGTTTCCTTAAACAAGACCGGTAACGGCGAGCAGCAGGTCTATCGCCTTGATGCCCACAAAGGGGACCACCAGGCCACCCAGGCCATAGATCAGCAGATTGCGGCGCAGCAAGGCGGCCGCACCCACTGCGCGGTATTTCACGCCCTTGAGCGCCAGTGGGATCAGGAACACGATGATGAGTGCGTTGAAGATCACCGCCGACAGGATGGCCGACGACGGGCTGGCCAGGTGCATGACATTGAGCGCGGACAGTTGCGGGTAGGTGGTGACGAAGATCGCCGGAATGATGGCGAAATATTTGGCCACGTCATTGGCGATCGAGAACGTGGTCAGTGAACCACGGGTCATGAGCAGTGCCTTGCCGGTCTCCACTACTTCCAGCAGCTTGGTGGGGTTGGAGTCCAGGTCCACCATATTGCCGGCTTCCTTGGCGGCCTGCGTGCCGCTGTTCATGGCCACCGCCACGTCGGCCTGGGCCAGCGCGGGTGCGTCGTTGGTGCCGTCACCGGTCATGGCAACCAGCCGGCCTTCGGCCTGGTACTGGCGGATCAGGCGCAGTTTTTCTTCCGGTGTGGCCTCGGCCAGGAAGTCGTCTACACCGGCCTCGGCCGCAATGGCGGCCGCCGTAAGTTTGTTGTCGCCGGTAATCATCACGGTCTTGATGCCCATGCGGCGCAGCTCGCCAAAACGCTCCTTGATACCGGCCTTGACGATGTCCTTGAGCTCGATCACACCCAGCAAGGTGTTGCCTTCGCACACGGCCAGGGGTGTACTGCCGCGGCGCGCCACCTGGTCGGCAGTGCGCAGCAATTCGGCCGGCACCTCCCCATTTTGGGCCAGCACGTGTTTTCGCACCGCGTCCACCGCGCCTTTGCGTATCGCATGGGTTATGCCCATCTGCAGGATGTCCACGCCGCTCATACGCGTCTGGGCCGTAAAGGGAAGGAAGACCGCGCCATCTACCGCGCTGTCGTCCACCTTGCCGCGCCGGGCAAGCTCGACAATGCTGCGCCCCTCCGGAGTTTCATCAGCCAGGGACGCCAGCAGAGCGGCGCGCGCCAGCCGGGCCTCGGTGACACCGGGCGCGGGTAGAAAGGCCGAGGCCTGGCGGTTGCCGTGCGTGATGGTGCCGGTTTTGTCCAGCAGCAACACGTCCACGTCGCCGGCCGCCTCCACGGCGCGGCCCGAGGTGGCTATTACATTGGCCTGCATCATGCGGCTCATGCCCGCCACGCCCACGGCCGACAACAAGCCGCCTATGGTGGTGGGAATCAGGCACACCAGCAGCGCCACCAGGGCGGTCAGACTGACCACCGTGCCGGCCTTCGCGGCCTCGACGCTGAAGATGGAAAACGGCAGCAGGCTGACCGTGACCACCAGGAACACGATGGTCAGCGCCACCAGCAAAATGGTCAACGCAATCTCGTTCGGCGTCTTCTGGCGCTTGGCACCCTCCACCATGCTGATCATGCGGTCCAGGAAGGACTCGCCGGGGTTGACCACGATACGCACCACCAGCCAGTCGGACAAGACGCGTGTGCCACCGGTCACGGCCGAGAAGTCGCCGCCCGATTCACGCACCACCGGAGCCGACTCGCCGGTAATGGCGCTTTCGTCCACCGAGGCCACACCTTCGATGACTTCGCCGTCCAGCGGCACCATGTCATTTGTTTCGACCAGCACCACGTCGCCTTTGCGCAGGTTCTCCGCCTGCTCGGGTAACCATGCCGTGCCTAGCCAGACGCCATTGGCGGCCGCCTTGAATTTCTTGGCCCAGGCGCTTTTCTTGAGCCCGCGCAGCGACGCCGCCTGGGCCTTGCTGCGGCCCTCGGCCAGCGCCTCGGCAAAGTTGGCGAACAGCACCGTAAACCAGAGCCACACGGCGATCGCCAGCACAAAACCCTGCAGGCCCTGCAGCCAGAGGATGGTGGTGAGGATGCTGCCTATGTAGACCACAAACATCACCGGGTTGCGCCATTGCACGCGCGGACTCAGCTTGGCGAAGGCGGCGAGGATGGCCGGCTTGACCAGGGCCGGATCGAGCAGCGTCAGGGATTTTTGGGCAATCATGTTTTTCTCCTGCCTTATTGGGTAGGCCAGAGCATCAAGTGCTCGACCACCGGGCCGAGCGCGAGGGCCGGCACATAGTTCAACAAACCCACCAGCAGCACCGTGCCTATCAGCAGACCCACAAACAGCGGGCCATGCGTGGGCATGGTGCCGGCGGTGACCGGCAGACGTTTCTTGGCCGCCAGCGAGCCGGCGATGGCCAGCACCGGCACAATCATCCCGAAGCGGCCGAACCACATGGCAAACGCAAGCAGCGTGTTGTAGAACGCCGTGTTGGCCGACAGGCCGGCGAAGGCGCTGCCGTTGTTGTTGCCGGCTGAGCTCAGCGCGTACAGGATCTCCGAGAAGCCATGCGCGCCGGGGTTGGCCACGCCCGCTTTACCCGGGTCGGCCAACACCGCGATGGCCGTGCCCACCAGCACCACAAGGGGAGTGACCAGGATGGCGATCGAGGTCAGCTTCATCTCGTGCGACTCGATCTTCTTGCCCAGGTATTCGGGCGTGCGGCCTATCATGAGCCCGGCGATAAACACCGCCAGAATGGCAAAAATCAGCATGCCGTACAGGCCGCTTCCCACGCCGCCAAACACCACCTCGCCAAGCTGGATCATCACCAGCGGCACCATGCCCCCCAGCGGCGTGAACGAGTCGTGCATGGCATTCACGGCACCACACGAGGCGGCCGTGGTGATGACCGCAAACAGGCTGGACGCAGTGATGCCGAACCGCGTCTCCTTGCCCTCCATATTGCCGCCTGCCTGGGCGGCACTGGCCACCTGGTCCACTCCCAGAGGCGCCAGCAGCGGGTTCCCGGCCTGCTCGGCAGGGATGATGGCCACCACGGCGACCACGAACACCACGGTCATGGCCGCCAGCAGCGCCCATCCCTGGCGCTGGTCGCCCACGTCGCGGCCAAAGCTGAAACACAGTGCTGCGGGGATCAGAAAAATCGCCAACATCTGGAAAAAGTTGGACAGCGCCGTCGGGTTCTCGTACGGGTGGGCGGAGTTGGCGTTGAAGAAGCCACCGCCGTTGGTGCCGACCATCTTGATCGCCTCCTGCGAGGCCACCGGGCCCATGGCCAGCGTCTGTGTCGTGGCCTTCAGGTCTTCCAGCACCGGGTTGCCCTTGGCGTCTTTCAGCGGCTGGCCGTCTGGGCCGTTTTTGGGCTGCTGGTAGGTATTGACCTCCAGCGTGGTCACGTCTTTGTAGGCGTCAAAGTTCTGGATCACGCCTTGCCCCACCAGGAACAGCGCAAACACCAGCGACAGCGGCAGCAGCAGCCAGGCCGTAATACGCGTCACATCGACCCAGAAGTTGCCGACCAGGCCCGCGCCGCCGGCGGTGCTGTCTTTGGCTTCACGTGCGGCAAAGCCGCGGATCAGCGCAAACACCACGGCCATACCGGTGGCGGCGGAAAAGAAGTTCTGCACCGCCAGTGCCAGCATCTGCACCAGGTAGCCCATGCTGCTTTCGCCCGCATACCCCTGCCAGTTGGTGTTGGACACAAAACTCACCGCCGTGTTGAAGGCCGAGTCGGGCGACACGTTGGCCATGGCAGCCGGATTGAGAGGTAGAAAAACCTGCAGGCGTTGCAGTACGTAGACCACCAGCACACCCAGGGTATTGAACGCCAGCAAAGCCAGCGCGTAGTGCCACCAGTTCATGGCTGTGTCGGCCGAGGTGCCAGCCAGGCGGTACAGCGGAGCTTCCACCTTGAGCATCCAGGCCGGCAGCCGGCCAGTATTGATGCGTGACAGCCAGATACCCAGTGGCCAAGCCGTCACGAGCAAGACAAAAAGGAACAGGGCCAACAGACCCCAGGCTTGTGCGCTCATCAAAATTCCTCGGCGCAGATCAGCGCGTAGACCAGGTAGGCGAGCAGGGCAATGGCACACATGCCGCCAAAGCCGTAAAGCACGGGCAGGCTGATCATGGCCGGCCTCCTTGCGGGCGCTCCAACTTGCGCAGGCCCAAGACCAGCAGCGCCATCAGCACCCATAACAGGGCCATGGCCCCCAAAAAAAGTATGTCCATCTGGAAACTCCGTCTTTTAAAGCGATTGCTGAAGTCTGAAAGTCGGCGCATAAAAACGGGACACAGACCAGGGGCGCGGGCGTAAAAAATGCGTAAAGAGACCCTGTTTGACTGTGTCGCGCACGAGGCGGATACTTCGCTATCCGCTACCGTTGGCAAAGGAGACAATATGGCCCACCACGCTCACACTTGTTCGCTGCTCCCCGAGGGGGCGCACCTCTTTTGAGGCGGCTCGGCAGGAGGCAATCATGGCAACCAGCAGTTTCAAAACCCTGACCACGCGCCGGCCCGCGGCGCGGGTATCCATCGAGCAGCCCGATACGCTGCGCGCTGTCACCGTGCACTCCCCGGCGCTGGCGGTGATGACCGATTTCACACGCCTGCATCCGGTCACCATCGCATCCGACGCCACGCTGTTCGCGGCCAACGAGACCATGATCGCGCGCGGCGTGCGCCTGCTGCTGGTGGTGGACGCGCAGGAGAACCTGCTGGGCATCATCAGTACGCGCGATACGCTGGGCGAGCGGCCCATGCAGCTGCAGCACCAGGGCAAGGGCAATGTGTTCGAGATGACGGTCGCCGACCTCATGCACTCCGTGCGCGAGATCGACATGCTGGACTTCTGCGATATGCGCCATGCCAGCGTGGGGGATCTGGTGGCGACGCTAAAACAGCGCGGCCAGCACCATCTGCTGGTGGCCGCCGCCGAGCCAGGTGGCGCCACGCAGCGCGTGGTCGGTGTGTTCTCGGCGACCCAGATCGGCCGCCAGCTGGGCGTGGAGATCCAAACTTTCGAGGTCGCCCAGACCTTCGCCGAGATCGAAGCCGCACTGGTCTGAGATTCCTGCATGGGACCTCTGTCCGGATTGCGCGTACTCGAATTTGAAGCCATAGGGCCGGGACCGTTCTGCGGCATGATGCTGGCCGACATGGGGGCCGACGTGTTGCTGGTGGACCGAGCCAGCGACGCGCAATTGGGCCTGGGACGCGACCGCAAGTTCGATGTGATGCTGCGCGGCCGGCGCTCGGTCACGCTCGACCTGAAGACCGAACAAGGCGTGGCGGCGGCACTGCTGCTGGCCGACAAGGCCGATGCCGTCATTGAAGGCTTTCGCCCGGGAGTGATGGAGCGCCTGGGACTGGGGCCCGACGTGATGCTGGCACGCAACCCCAAGCTGGTCTATGGCCGCATGACGGGTTGGGGCCAGCAGGGCCCAATGGCGCAGCGCGCCGGCCACGATATCAACTACATCGCACTGACCGGCGTGTTGCATGCCATTGGCCGCACGGACCAGGCACCCGTGCCGCCATTGAACCTGGTAGGAGACTTTGGCGGTGGCGGCATGATGCTGGCCTTTGGCATCGCCTGCGGCATCATCGAGGCGCGCGGGTCCGGCCGCGGCCAGGTGGTGGACGCCGCCATGGTGGACGGCGCCTCCACGCTGGGCGCCATGTTTGCCGGCATGCTGGCGTCTGGCCGCTGGACCGAAGCGCGCGGCGACAACATCCTGGACACCGGCGCGCCGTGGTACGACTGCTACGAGACGCAGGACGCCAAGTTTGTGTCCATAGGCGCCATCGAGCCCAAGTTCTACGCCGAGCTGGTTACGCGGCTGGGGCTGGGCAACGAAACGCTGCCGGCCCAATACGACCGCGCCGGCTGGCCGGAACTGCGGCGCCGTTTTGAAGAAGCCTTTCGCGGCAAGACCCGCGACGCCTGGAGCGAAGTGTTCGAAGACTCGGACGCCTGTTTTGCGCCGGTGCTTACGTTTTCGGAAGCGCGGCAACATCCGCACAACCTGTTGCGCCAGGGCAGCGTGACCATTGCCGGCGTGCCCCAACCCGCGCCCGCGCCCCGCTTTGGGCGCACGCCCGGCGCAGTGCGCAACCCGGCCCCGGAGCCAGGTGCCGACGGAGCACAGGCGCTTGCCGACTGGGGCTTCAGCCCGTCGGACATGGAGGTACTGGTGTCACTTGGCGCTGGTTTCCGGCGCTGACCCTGCCCCCCGGCAACACTTGCCGGAGAGCTCAGAGCGTGCGCTTCGCCCTTGGAGTGCGCGTGCCCCAAAGTCCCAGCAGCCCGAGCGCAATCGTCCAGGCGGCCGAAGGCTCGGCGACGGAGAAGGTGAGCCCGGAGAAGCTGTTTCCGGCGAATCGCCCCTCGCTGCGGTATCGGTTGTCCATATCGTCCGCATACAAAGCGCCGTTGTCGGCAATCAGGGTGCCTTGCACGGAGGGGTCAAACAGTTCGTTGTCCAGTGGGAGAGCAGCAAAAGCAGGGGCTACATGCGAAAACGCATTCAGCGTCGACTTTGTGTAGCTGCTGATCGTCATGACGCCTACCCTGCCGTCGCCCCCCGGCACCAGGCAATACTTGTGTCCGAAATCGAAGCCCGAGCGTTTGCCAGAGCTTGCGATGCCTGTCAGGACCAACTCGTTGCCCGCTATCGACCCAGGTACCTTGCCCGGACCGACACACACCAGACGCTCCCTGCCGGTAGTCCAACCCCAGCGCGTATTGGTGCCGATTTTTGTCTCCTGCGCAAAGTCCATCTCCAGATAGTCATCACTGGCGAGGTCGTATTTCCAGTTGGTAAACCCGTTCATCAACAGCGGCTTGGAACCCAGTGTTCCGGTACCCGAAATCGTTACGCCAATATCCGAGCCGTCGCTTCCCGTCAACAAGCCAGAATAAGACATCGACAAAGCCAGCCCGCCAAAAACCCCGCTCCCGGTATAGCTCCAGGCCGAGTCGCTGTAAGAACCGCTCCAGGAAATTCCAGCCGTACCAATATCGGCGGTGCCGTTGCTGATTCCATCCGGGTTGGACAAGGTGTAGTCCCCCAGGGTGGTAAAAACCGCGGCAGTTGCCTCCAGCATCGTATGCAGGGTAAATTCCTGCAGCGCCAAGGCCGACTCGGCTTTACCTGCATAAACCAACAGCGGCAGCACCAGCAAGGCGCCCAACTTTCCTGGATTCATGGCTTGTCTCCGGTTGCGGCACTTGCGCTCGAAAATCAAGGTGCACCGCTTGAATACATTTTGAAACACTTTACGCCCGCTAACGGGAAATGTCACGCTGATTCTTTGTGGCCGGCGTTCGCCGGCGCACCTCAATCGGAGCGCCACCCCGGCGCTGATAAAGTGGGACCATAAAAATCAGGAGACCCGCCCATGCCGACGTTCAACACCCCGCGTATCGACCATCGGTGGCAACAAGTGCGTTGCCCGCGCTGCCGGGCAAGACCTGGCGAGTCCGGGGCCGGCGGATGCTGAACTTCCTGCCAGCGCTGTTGGTGGGGGTCATCGCCACCGTGCTGATGGTGCTAAACGCGCTGTTCTGGGTGCCGCTGCTGCTGCTGTTTTCGCTGCTCAAGCTTCTCATTCCCATCCCGGCACTGCGGCGCGCCATCGCGCCGGTGCTGCTGAAAATCGCCGAGTCCTGGATCTGGTGCAACAGCGCCTGGATGGCCTTGACCCAGCGTATCCACTGGGACGTGGCCGGGCTCGAAGGCCTGGACACCCACAGTTGGTACATGGTGACCTGCAACCACCAGTCCTGGGTCGACATCCTGGTGCTGCAGCACCTGCTGAACCGGCGTATCCCGCTGCTCAAGTTCTTCCTGAAGCAGCAGCTGATCTGGGTGCCTGTGATGGGCCTGGCCTGGTGGGCGCTGGACTTCCCGTTCATGCGCCGGCACAGCGAAGACTACCTGAAAAAACACCCCGAGATGCGCGGACGGGACCAGGAAACGACCCGCAAGGCCTGCGAGAAATTTGCGCTCATGCCCACCAGCGTGATGAACTTCACCGAAGGCACGCGTTTCACGCCCGCCAAACACGCGCGCCAGCAGTCACCGTATGTGCACCTGCTCAAACCCAAGGCGGGCGGCATGGCATTGGCGCTCAACGCCATGGGCGACAAGTTCCAGGCCATCCTGGACCTCACCATCGTCTATCCGGACGGCATCCCCACTTTCTGGTATTTCCTGCAGGGCCGGCTGCGCCGCGTGGTGGTGCGGGCCCGCCTGCTGCCTATACCCCAGCACCTGATCAACGCCGACTACTCCGGCGACGCCGCCGTACGCGCCGCCTTCCAGGCCTGGGTGCAGCAACTCTGGCGCGAGAAGGACGCGCGGATTGCCGAACTGCTGTCTGACGCTAATGTGCCGCGGAGCCCCACAGCTCCTTGACCCGTGCGTCGCGGCCGCAACTGGTGCGGTAGTACTTGTAGCGCAGCGGGTTCTTCAGGTAGTAGTCCTGGTGGTATTCCTCGGCCGGGTAGAAGGCGCCGGCCAGCACTATCTCGGTCACGATGGGGTCCTTGAAGGGCTTGGACTTCTCGAGTGCGGCACGCGAGGTGGTCGCCACCTTGAGCTGCTCGGCGTCCTGCGCAAAAATTGCCGTGCGGTACGGTGAACCCACGTCGCAGAACTGGCGGTCCTTGGTGGTCGGGTCTATGGTGCGCCAGAAGTGTTCCACCAACTGGGCATAGGTGACCTTGGCCGGGTCGAACACCACCTGCACCGCCTCGGCATGGCCGGTGGTGTGGGCCGACACCTGCTCATAGGTCGGGTTGGGGGTCTTGCCCCCGGTGTAGCCAGAGGTGGTGGACAGCACCCCCGGCACCTTGTCAAAGTCGGACTCCACACACCAGAAGCAGCCGCCGGCAAAAATGGCCTTGGCGCTTGGCCCGGCTGCCGGTGCCATGGCCGGCGTGGCTGCGGTCTGCGCCTGGGCGAACGCACAAAGGGTACCCAACGCCAAGGCGGTGACCAGGCTACGAAACGGTGAAGAAGCTGTGTTGTGGGTCATGGTGGGTCCTATAAGCGGAGGCATCAGGATGGTGCTTGCGGATTGGTCGAGGATCGCAAGGTATTCTTACCGCATTGTCCCGACGCACCGTAATAGCAGGCATACGGAGGGCACTTTGGCCAGCACCAATGGTGACGCACAAGCTGCCCAGCCCGCCTGTTAGTTGTGGTAACCCCTTAGCTACAAGCCGCAAGAATGCGGTTATCGTGCATCTACTACCGTTGGAGACAATCATGAAGCGCCGCAGTCTTTTGCAAGCAGGCTTTTCCCTGACACTGCCGGGCCTAGCCATGGCCCAGGACAAATACCCCAGCAAGCCAATTGCCTTTATCTGCCCCTACGCGGCCGGCGGCAACGCCGACCAGCGCTCGCGCCAGTTCGGGCGTTTTCTGTCCACCGCGCTGGGCCAGCCCGTGCTGGTGGACAACAAACCCGGCGCGGGCGGCAATATCGGCACCGAAACCATTGCCCACGCCAAGCCGGACGGTTATGTGATTGGCATGGGCAACTTCGCGCCGCTGGCCGTCAACCCGACCATGTTCAAGAAAATGAACTTCGACCCGGCCAAGGATTTGATACCCATCGCCCTGATCGAAAAAGGGCCGCTGATCCTGATGGTGCCGATGGACTCGCCTTTCAAGAGCGTCAAGGACATAATTGCCGCCGCCAAGGCCAAGCCCGGCACCTTGTCGTTTGCGTCCGGCGGCCTGGGCGGCTCGCACCACCTGTCGGCCGAAATGTTCAAGTCAATCTCGGGCCTGAACATGACCCACATCCCCTACAAGGGTGGCGCACCCGCCACCACCGACCTGATGGGCCACCAGGTGGACATGATGTTCGAGCAGATGTATGCGGCGGCGCCGTCGGTCAAGGCCGGCAAGCTGCGCGGGCTGGCCATCACGAGCAAGACGCGTTCGCCGCTGTTCCCCGACATGCCCACCATGGCTGAATCCGGCGTGCCGGGTTTCGAAGTGCAGAACTGGCAAGGCCTGGTAGGCCCGGCTGGCATGCCGGTGGCACTGGTCAAGCAGCTTAACGAACTGGTCAACAAGGGCCTGGCCGACCCGACCATACGCGAGCAGATGCTGGGCCAGGGCAACGAGCTGGGCGGCGGCACACCCGAGCAGTTTGCCGCCTTTATCAAGACCGAGGCCGAGCGCTGGGGCAAGCTGGTCAAGGCCAACGACATCAAGCCCGAATAAACGGGCTTAGCCGCCCATCTTGGCCATACCCTCCAGGATTTCCTGGTGCGTCAGGTCGCGTTGGTGCGTGGCCACCGACCATTTGTGGCCAAACGGGTCTTCCACAATGCCATAACGGTCGCCCCAGAACATGTCGGCCACCGGCATCACCACCTTGGCGCCCGCCGCCACCGCCTGGGCGAACGCGGCGTCCACATCGGGAACCTGCAGATGGATGGTGACGGAGCTGCCCTTGAGCGCCTTGGGTCCAAACGCTCCCCAGTCGGGGAACTCGTCGTTGAGCATCAGCGGCGAATCACCGATCTTGAGCATGGCATGCATAAGTTTGCCGCTGGGCCCATCCAGGCGCGACATTTCCACCGCGTTGAACGCCTTCTTGTAGAACTCGATGGCGTCTGATGCACCGGCGCAGATCAGGTGCGGCGTAACGGTGTGCATGCCATTGGGAACGGGGTTGACGGTGGCTTGGGTCATGGTGTTTGCTCCTTGTGTGAGGTTGACGGGCTGGTCTGGCGCGACGCGGGATTTGCGCGCTCTCCATGGGTACGACGGTCAGGGCGGTGCCGGATCGACACGTGGCGCAACTATTTCTGCCGTGCCCTCGCGCATTGTGATCGCAAGCCACTTGGCAGCAGGCAAAATCCGCCTGTAACAAGGAGCAAAAGCCATGGATGAACTGGTCAAGTACGAACTCGCCGACGGCATCGCCACCCTCACCATGGACGATGGCAAGGCCAACGTCATGAGCGTGCGCATGTTGGGTGCGATCAACACGGCGCTGGACCGCGCGCTGGCCGACAAGGCCACCGTGGTGCTGACCGGGCGCCCCGGCATGTTCTCCGGCGGCTTCGACCTCGCCGTGTTCAAGGGTGAACCGGACGGGACCTTTCGCATGCTGGAAGCCGGCGCACGGCTGGCCGAGCGCCTGCTGGCGTTCCCCCAGCCAGTGGTGGCGGCCTGCACCGGGCACGCCATCGCCATGGGTGTGTTTGTGTTGCTGAGCACCGACGTGCGTGTGGGTGTGGACCAGGGAGCACGCATCCAGATCAACGAGGTGCAGATCGGCCTGACCCTGCCGCGTTTTGCCATCGAAGTCTCGCGCCAGCGGCTCGCACCCGCGCACCTGAACCTTACCACCCTGACGGCCGAACCCTACACCCCCGCGCAGGCGCTGGCAGCCGGTTTTTTTGACGAGATCGTGCCGGCCGAGGCGCTGGCCGCCGCAGCCCGCGCCCGCGCCACAAAGCTGCTCAAGCTGCACGCCGAATCGTTTACCGCCACCAAGCAGCGCCTGCGTCAGCCGGTACTGGATGCAATACGCGAAGCGATCCGTGAAGACCTGGCCGACTGGACGAAAAATATCCTGAAGGTGGCCTATTGAGAGTTCTGGAATTCACGACACCGTTTTTGGTGAGCCTACCTGATATCGATGGCCTTCGAATGCCGGGACATGGGGCACGGTTGAAGCCGCTGCGGTAGTGGTAGCTGCAGTTGTACGCACAAGCTTCTGCAAGCCGAGGACGCCGGGGCGGGTGGCTTCGCTCATGTCACCCGTGGTGGCCTATGGCCACTGACTCCGTCTCCACTTCGCTTGGGCCACCCGTCCCAACGTCCTCGGCCGCGGATGTGGCTGGTTTGCCCACACCGCATACCCACCACACTTGCAGGATCAGGTCGGCGGGGTGCTCGGCGCAGCGGCATGAATACGAAGGGACTTCCCACTTCCAGGTAACGGCATCAAGTGCCAAGATTGGTCTCGGAAAGTCAATCTACAACCTTTGGAAGGAGAAGTCCCATGAGCGAGATTACACGAGTTGGCGTCGATCTGGC
>JANLPN010000095.1:0-4102 GCA_031367285.1 Betaproteobacteria bacterium
GGGACAAGCCGATAGACATCGTCTTTGGCGGGCCGCCTTGCCAAGGTTTCTCAATCTTCGGTCGCCGCCGGTTCATCAACACTCAGGATCACAAGCCTGAAGACGATGAACGAAATGACCTTTCTATCAAGTTCGTTCAGCTTGCCATTGGCCTGTCACCCAAGGCGATCTTTCTGGAGAATGTGAAAGGATTCGTTTCCACGCGGCGTGGTAACTCGACCTACTTGACTGAGGTCGAAAGGAAACTCAAGCGTGCCGGCTATGAAGTCGCTTACAAGGTCGTGAACTGTGCCGACTACGGTGTGCCTCAACAGCGGGAACGATTCATCCTCGTTGCTTGGAAAAAGGGCCTCATGTTCCAGTGGCCGGAACCAATATACTTCAATGAACCCAAGCCCTGGCAGCGACCGTTCGTCACGGTTGGTGATGTCATCTCAGACCTGATGGACCCAGCCTCATGCGGAGATGATTTCAGCCATGCTCCAATGGCTCACAAGGAATTGGTAGTTGAAAGGTACAAGCTGATTCCTGAGGGTGGGCGGCTTCCTGAAAACGGACTCCCAGACCATCTCAAGAAGGGATACCGATCAGACAACGTCAAGAACTACAGCCATGTCTACAAGCGGCTGTCGATGGGCTCCCCGGCGACAACGATGGTCCCAGGTCACAACGCCTTTCCGGTCCATCCAGTTCTGCATCGGACGCTGACGGTGAGAGAGGCTGCCCGCATCCAAACCTTTCCAGATTGGATGAGATTCGTTGGCACACGGCAGCAACAATGCACATTGGTCGGCAACGCTGTCCCTCCCGTGCTTGCAGAGATATTCGCCAGCAACATCGTGAAGACCATCAAGGGAAACTACTCGTCGCAGGGCTACAAGCGTGACATCTACGATTTGGCGGCTTCTGCATGAGCACGCATGATGTACTGGCATATGCCGTAGCAACGGAAGCAGTTGCTCGTTTGAGGGCTGGAAGCGCTCCGTGGAATACGCTCTTCTCGTCCAATGCCTACATCACCGCTTCACGGACATGGCCGGTCCCGGACTTCGTGTTGGTCGACAGCACCAATAACCTTAACGTAGCGGCTGAGTTCAAACCTCCGAAGCAGACCAAGCGCGAGTACCTCACTGGGTTGGGGCAGGCGATAGCGTACTCGCGTGATTTTCACTACTCGCTTTTGGTGATTCCGGAGATAGCTGACGATGGCTATCGCATCGCCGATCACGTGGTTGATGTGATGAGGCAGGCTGCTTTCAACACTGCGCCTGTCGGTGTTCTGACGTATGACCCAGCGCTCTTTACTCCGCTGGCGCCTCGATTTCGCGAAGCACACTTTTTTGCGAGTCGCGCGACGCAGCCTCTCCAACTCGCGTCTCTCGACAACAGCTTTTACGCCAAGTGGCGGGAGATGAGTCCGCAGGAAATCTTCCTGTTGTTGGCGTACTGCTATAGCGAGATGCGGCCGGCTGCTGCCTCGACCAAGAATATTCGCGACAGAGCCTTCGACAAGTTGTGGAACGACATCCAGGCCGGCCTCGTAGACAACTGGGCAAGAACTCCGCGCAATGCTGCGCCTTCGACGAAGGAAGGTGTGAAAAAGAACTATCGCAACTTCCTTTTTCACATCGGCTGGACGGAGGCAGATGGAGCACTGACGAAAGAGGGCTTGGATGCTCATCATGTGGGCACGCTCTACGGTGCTTGGTCAAGGCCATTTTTGGACGCAATCGCAATCGCAACGCTGACCGGTGGGAAGCACTTGATCCTGTTCAACGCGATCAGTGACTACCAAGACTCGATCAGGGGAGCCTTCCCGAATCAGGGAGAGTGGCTTGACAAGCTTGAACTGTTCTTGGAAGCGAAGGGGCTTCTGAAACGAAATGTGGCGAGGGCTGCGGCTGCGACTCGCGGCGAAGAACGGGGCTTTCTCAAGGCTGAGAAGCAACTCTGGAAGCAACTGGAGCTTGTTCAGCCGCAGGGCCGTTATGTATTCCATCCTAATCGCGGCTTCATTTTCAACTGGTCGCGAATTACTGATCTATTGCAGGCCGCCCCTTGATGATGTGCCGCGCTCTTTGCTGAGACGTTCCGCAGTCTCCTTCGCGTGGATGGCCTGTATGTGGGGACAGCGATCATTCAATTTGCGGATGGGGACGACTGCTCCCGCTGCGAACCAGTCATTGCCTACCCAACAAAAGTCGAACCCTAGTCCAATAGCCAAAGAACAATCACCGCACGTGCCAATCCTGCGTCAGCGGTTTGGCGCCGTTCAACTCCGCATACCCCACCCCCGTCGTCCCCGGCGGGTTGTCGCCGAAGTAGCGCTCGTCCAGCGGCAGCGCTGCGGGCTGCCAGCGCACGTCGCAGGACAGGCGCACACGGTTGATGCTGGTGTGGTTGTCCAGCGAGCCGTGCGCGGTGTACATGCCGAACAGCGCGATGTCGCCGGCCTCGAAGTTGCGCGTAAGCAGGCGCGTGCCGCGTTGTTCAGCAAAGGTGATGGCGTCCGCCCCAAGGTCGGCCTTGCGGGTGTTGTCCTTGGAAATGTCGAAGCCGATCATGGGTTCAATCAGGTCGCGGAACCGGTTCGAGCCTTCGACCACGACCAGCGGCCCGTCGGTGACAGGTACGTCGCCGATCGGCAGCCAGACCGTGGCCACCCGGTCGTGCGAACGGGTAAAAAACGGGTAATCGAAATGCAGGCCGGTGGCACGGCCGAACGGGCCGGCACGCAGGAACATATAGTCCTGCGGCCGCGCCGTCTCGCCAAACACCAGCGACATCACGGCGGTCAAGGCCGCGCCATGGCTGGCCGCGCGCAGCCGGGGGCCTTCGCTGACCGATTTCCAGAAACGGCCCAGGTCCGGCTCCATCTCGGCACGGCGGCTGGCGGCGGTGAAGATGCCGGCCTCCGCCGGTTCCGCGATCTCGCCCACCTGCACCATGCGCTGGAACACCTCGCGCCGCGCCGCCATGACAGCAGCGCGCGGCAACACGCCCTTGAGGAACAGATAACCCTCGTCCTTGAGGCGCGCACGCAGCGCAGGCGGGTCGGCCATCAGCGCAGCGCTGTCCACCAGTTCACCCACCATCTCGGGCGGTACCTCGCGCCCTTTTACCCTGCAAGCCTGCATCACGGTCTCCTTGATCGGAACTTGTTCTTGGGCCCTCAACGGTCTATCAGCGAATAGACCTTGATCGCCCGGTGTTGCACCCAGGGCGCGACCTTGCGGTCGAAGTCGAGGAAATGTGTTTCGCGTTTGTGCTGCTCGAACGCCGCGGCGTCCTGGTAAATCTCGTACAGGAAAACCTGGCCTGGCTGGGCCGGGTCTTCGCACACGTCAAACACCACACAGCCGGGCTCACGCTCGCGCGAGGCCTGGGCGTTGGCCACCATCTCACGCATGAACGCGGCATAGTGCTCAGCGTGGATGCCGAACTGGACGGTGACCACGAAGGTGGCCCTGGCGGTACGGGTGGGAGAAGTGCTCATGGTGTGTGATGGCTGGTGGGTTGCGGCGGTGCTTGTTGCGATTGTGGCGATTGTGGTGGCGGTATTGCCTGCAGGACCGGGAGCCGGCAAGCGGCGTCTTCACGGCATGATGCTGCCGCCGTTGACCTCGATGGTCTGGCCGGTCACGTAGCTCGCAAGCTTCTCGCTGGCCAGGAACAGGATGGCACCCGAACATTCGTCGGCCCGGCCGAGCCGGCCCATCGGTATGCCGGCGCGCAACTGCTCCAGCACTGCCGGGCTGGTGTGGCCGTCGTGGATCGGCGTTTCAATAACACCGGGCGCGACGGCGTTGACGCGAATGCCGTCGGCCACCAGTTCCTTGGCCAAAGCCCGTGTCAGCGTGGAGACATAGGCCTTGCTGGAGGAATACAGGCCAGCGCCCAGGCTGCCGCCGCTGCGCGCCGCCTGTGAAGTCACGTTAATGATGCTGCCACCGCCGCCCTGGCGGCGCATCAGCGGCACCACATGGCGGCACAGCGCGATCATCGAGCGCGCGTTGAGGTGGAAGATGCTGTCGATCAGTTCATCGCTGGCATCCACCAGGGGCGACTTGCGCACGAAGCCGCCGGCATTGTTGACCAGCAC
>JANLPN010000168.1:0-9262 GCA_031367285.1 Betaproteobacteria bacterium
CGCCTCGCTCCAGTAGGGGATGTAGTTGCACAACCATTGCAGTGGTGCCGGCTGCGCAAAGGAGGCGTAGGTCAGCACCGCACCCAAGCCCTGGGCGCGCATGGCCGACTGCAGCCGCGCCACGCGCGCGTCGAGCGCGGCGGCCGGCAATTCTTCGGGAGACCAATGGATAAGTCCGCGTCGCATAAAGCAATGCTCCTTTACGGTTATTGATGGCGAGGGCCGCAGCGCACGGCCGCTCCGAAGCGGCCGGCCGCCCCCCAGTGGGGGGAGGCGCCGCAGGCGCTTCGGGGGGCGTTCATATTCTTGCGAACAACTCGCGCGGCGTGCGCGTAAGCACTTCGCAGCCGGTTTGGGTGACGCGCACCGCGTCGCCCAGCACGATGTAGCCGACATCGGGGTGGTAGGTGTTGGGATGCACGATCAGCGTCATGTCCGGCTCGAGCACCAGCTTCACGTCTTCCAACACGTGCGGGCCATCCACATACAGCCCCAGGCCGTGGCCGCGCACGCGGGTGTAGGCACTGGTGATGTATTCACCCAGACCATGTTTGCGGAACACGTCGTTGAGCGCTTTGGCAACCTCGCCCTGCGTGACGCCGGGCCGCACCATGGCGATGCCGGCTTCCATTGCCTCAACGTAGACCGCGTGCGATTTGATTTGCAGCGCGGTCGGCTGGCCCAGCACCAGCGTGCGGCAGATCTGCGCGTAGTAGCCGTCGATGCAAGGCGTGAGTTCGGTGGTGACCAGGTCGCCGGCTTGCAGGACGCGATCCCCGGGCGGATGCATGCTGCGCACCTCGACCCCGCCGGAGCCCATGATCATGAAGTTCTCCGGGCAGCCGCGCGCGCGGTACCAGGCCTCCAGATCGGCCACCACCTCGTATTCACGCCGGCCCACGCGTGCGGCCTCGCGAAACGCGGCGTACCCCTCGTCGGCCAGAACGACGGCGCGCGCCACGGCATCGGCCTCCTCGCGGCTCTTGCCCACCATCAGCTTGTCGAGCATGGCGGTTGCGGCGGCGATGCTGCCGGCGCCGGGGCCTTGCGCCAGACGCAGCGGCAACAGGTGCGACGGTGCCAGGCCCAGGCTCCGGGGTGCCAGCGAAGCCAGCGCGGCCTCGGCCTGGGCAAGCGGCGCGGGCCCCCACGACACTTCCAGCGCCGGCTGCTCCGCTGCAATGCGGCTGGCTTCGGCCGGGCTCTCGACGAACACCTGCGTGGCACCGCTGCGCCGGATGACGGCCAGCGCCAGGCCCTCCATCGGCGTCACGTCGATCGCGTAGCGGATGTAGTCGCTGCGCCAGGCGTCACCCGCCACCAGCAGTACATCCAGCCCGGCCTGCGCCATGGCATCGCGCAGGCGGCCGGCCCGCTGGTCCTGTAATGCGGCGCTCATGTTTGCTCCTCGGCTGGCTTGGCGATACCGTAGTCACGCGCCACACTGCTCCGAGACACATAACCCTCGGCCAGGTCTTGCCGGATGCTCTGCGGGTCACGCTTGTCCGGCGCCCCATAACCGCCTCCACCGGCGGTCCAGAAGCTCACGGTGTCGCCGGTGCCCAACGCGATATTGGTTTCCTTCTTGACGTAACGCTGGTTGCCGTCAGCGCTGTGGATCAGTGCGAGATTTCCCTGCCCCGGCTGGCCGCCTTCCATGCCCCACGGCGGCTCGAAGGTGCGCTCCAGGTTGACGTTGATCGTGCTCTTGCCCAGCGTCCGGTAGCGCATCTCCAGGCCCAGGCCGCCCCGGAACTGGCCAGCGCCGCCGCTGTCCTCGCGCAGCTTGAGGCACTCGATAAGGAAAGGGTAGTGAATCTCCTGCAGCTCCACCGGCGTGTTGCGCACGTCGCCCTGGCAGATCGACACCGAGCACGAGGCGCCGTCCTGGGTGGACCGGCCACCCCAGCCGCCACCGTAGATATTGATCAGCACGTAACGCGCGCCGGTGTCTTCGCGCACGCCGTAGAACGAGAAGCCGCCCATGTCGCCCTTGTGCGCCGCCGGCACGAAGCCCGGCAGCGCCGGCGCCAGCGCCCGCAAAATGGTGTCGATGACCGTGGGCAGCGCCACGCTCCACTGGCCCAGCGCCGCACCCCAGCGGGCGTTGACGATGGTGCCCTGGGGCGAGATCAGCTTGAGCGAGCGGAAGCAGCCTTCGTTGACCGGGGCCTGCGGCATGGTCAGGCACTTGAAGGCCACACGTGCCGCCGACAGGCCGCCCGAGAAACCTGAGTTGAGCGGGCTGTTGACCTGCGGGTGCATCTCGGAAAAATCGATGGTCAGGTCCGAGCCCTTCACCTCTACGGTCACCTTGACGCGCAGCGGCACGTCGAGCCGGCGGCCATCGCTGTCGAGCCAGCTCTCGGCGCTGTAGCGGCCGTCGGGAATTTTCTCGATTACGGCGCGTGCTTCCATCTCGGCCTGGTCCCAGGACGCCGTGATGCAGTCGTTGACCGACTGCACCGAGAAACGCGACAGCAGTTCCGCCATGCGGCGCTCGCCGATGTGGCAGGCCGCGATCTGGGCTCGCAGGTCGCCCAGCGACGACTCGGGAAAACGGATGTTGTCGGTGATCATCTGCCACACACCTTCGTTGCGCTTGCCGGCATCAAAGACCTTGACCGAACGCATCTGCAGGCCCTCGTGGTAGATCTCGTAGGTCTGCGAATTGCCGAAGCCGGTGCGCATGCCGCCCACGTCCACCCAATGCGCGCGGTTGGCGGCGAACGCCACCACCTTGCCCTGGTGGAAACACGGCGTGTAGACCACCACGTTGTTCAGGTGCTGGCCGCACACGCCGCCGTGGTTCATGATGACCACGTCGCCGGGCGCAAAGCCGTCCAGCCCGTAGCGGTCGATGCCGTCCTTCACGGCGATCCCCAGGTCGGCCAGGAAGATCGGCAAGCCACCGGTGTTCTGGCAGACCATCAGGCCCTCGGTGTCGATGAGGCCGCAGCAGAAGTCGCGCACCTCGTAGATCATCATGTTGTAAGCCGACTTGCACAGCGCCATGGCCATTTCGTCGGCGTAGGCGATGAGCGAATTGGTCACCACCTCCTGCGTGATCGGATTGACCTTGGCCCTGGGTTTGACGGCAGTGGCCTCTGCCTGCGTAGTGGCGTTCACTGGGCTTCTCCCTGGGACAGCTGGATGGAAATTATGAGGTGGCCGTGTTCGGTGACGCGGGCCACGTCGCCGGGAAACAGGACGGTGGTGGAGTTCGACTCTTCGATGATGGCCGGGCCTGCCACGCTGAAGCCGGGCGGCAGGCACGGGCGCCACAGGATGCGTGTGTCCAGCGGATGTTCGGCGTCTTCAAAAATCACCGAACGGCTCTGCTCGGGGCGCGGGTCTTCCGGCACGAAGGGCAAGGCCAGGAACTGCTCGACGCTTTCGCCGCCGCGCGGCACCGTGACCGTGAGGCGCAGGTTGGCTACCTCGATGGTTTCGCCGGCGGCGGCGTGGCCGTAACGCATGTCGTGCAGCGCGTGGAAGGTGTCGGTCACCACTGCGTCGGCGTTGACCAGGGCATCGACCGAGGCAAACGGTACGGGAATGGTGTGCTCCTGGCCGCGATAACGCAGGTCGGCGCCGGGTTCGAACACCGCCAGCTTGGCGTCCAGATCGTCCGCGGCCAGCCGCTGGTGCGCGGCGGTGTGCAGCTCTTCGAAACCGGCGCGCACACGGACTGCATCGAGCTTGCCCAGAATCCCTACCAGCGTCCGCACCGCGTCGTGGCGCCAGGGTGCGAGCAACATGCCCAGCGCCGAAAAGTTGCCGGGCAGCTTGGGGATCACCAGCGTCGGGATGTAGATCTCCCGGCACAGGGCCGAGGCGTGCACCGGACCGGCGCCGCCGAAGGCAATCATTGCGGCGTCGCGCGGGTCCACGCCCTTACGCACCGAGACCGCGCGCACGGCCAGCGCCATCGAGGAGTCGGCGATACGCACCACACCCATCGCCGCTTCGTTGCCGGACAGGCCCATCGGGTCCCCGATACGCGTGGCCATCGCACGGCGGGCGCCTTCAAGGTCCAGCGCCATGCCGCCGCCGAGAAAACGGTTCGGGTTCAGGCGGCCCAGGATCACATTGGCATCGGTGATGGTCGGCTCGGTGCCGCCGTTGCCGTAACACACCGGGCCGGGATCGGAGCCTGCGCTCTGCGGCCCCACGTGTATGCCGCCGGAGCCGTCGCGCCAGGCAATGCTGCCGCCGCCCGTGCCGACCTCGACGATGGCCACCACCGGCAACTGCATCGGCTGGCCGGTGGCATAACCACCGATGAAGTAGCCCTCTTCGATACCCGGCACGCCGTCGGTGATCAGCGTGGCCTTGGCCGTGGTGCCGCCCATGTCGAAACCGATGGCCTGCTTGATGCCCAGCAGCTTGGCCACGGCACCCGCGCCTATCATGCCGGCGACAGGGCCCGACTCCATCATCGAGACCGGCTCCACCGCCGCATGCGTCAGCGACATGCTGCCGCCATTGGAGCGAACGATATGGATCGCGCCGTCGAATCCATTCTCGCCCATGTGGCTCTCCAGCGTCTTCAGGTACTTGGCCACGCGCGGGCCCACGTAGGCATTGAGCACGGTGGTGGAGGTGCGTTCGTACTCGCGGAACTCGCGCAGGATCTCGTGCGAGAGCGTGACGAACAGATCCGGGTACATCTCGCGCAGGATCTTGCCGGCGGCCGCTTCGTGCACCGGGTTGGCGTAGGAGTGCAGGAAACACACCGCGATTGCGCTGACGCCTTCTTCGCGCATCTTGCGCCCTGCGGCGCGCACGGCCTCCTCATCGAGCGGGGTCAGCACGCCTCCCTTGGCGTCCAGGCGTTCCTTAACCTCGTAACGCAGGTGGCGCGGCACCAGCGGCTGGGCGCGCTGAAAACCGATGTCGAAGGCATCCGGCCGGTTGCCGCGCGCAATCTCGTAGACGTCACGGAAGCCTTCCGTGGTGAGCAGCGCGGTCTTGTCGCCCTTGCGCTCCAGCACGGTGTTGATGGCGATCGTCGTGCCATGCAGGAACTCGTCGAGTTCTTGCAGGCGGGTGCCGGCCAGCTCCAACGCCTTGGCCACGCCCACCGTGGGGTTAGCCGGTGTGGTGAGCGTTTTGGAGATCACCAGTTGGCCTTCGCGGTAGCCCACCAGGTCAGTGAAGGTTCCGCCGATATCGACTCCGATTGAATTCATGGCCCGTTCCTTTATTTCTTCAGTTGGTCGGATCGAGCTTGATGCCGCTGCGCTCGATGAGGGTCTTGTATTTCGCGGCCTCGGCGCGCATGAAGGCGGCTGTTTCGGCCGGCCCATAACCCAGGGGTACCTGGCCCATCTCGACCAGCTTGGCCTTGATCTCCGGGTCGCCAAGCAGTTGGCGGATTTCGGCGCCCATGCGGTTGATCACCGCCGGGTCGGTGCCTTTCGGGGCGGAGAGCACCCACCAGTTGCCGAACACCAGGTCCGGGAAGCCGGCCTCGGCCGACGTCGGTATGTCGGGCAGCTCCGGCAGACGCTGCTTGGCCAATACCGCCAGTGGACGCAGCTTGCCCGCTTTCAACTGCCCTGCCACCGCCAATTGGGTCGGGAACGCCATTTGCACATCGTTGGCCAGCATGGACAGCGCCATCGGGGCGGTTCCGCGGAAGCTGATGTGCTCCACCACATTGCCATGCATCAGCGAGAACGAGGCACCGGCCAGATGGGAGGGAGAACCAGCCCCCGGAGAGCCGTAGTTGAACCGGCTCCCGTTGGCGCGCACCTGCTCGGACAGTTGCTTTAGCGAGGTGGCGGTCACACCCGGAGCGACCACCGCCAGCAACGGCGCATCCGCAATGGCAACCACGGGCTCCAGCTGGCTCAGCGGATCGAAGCCCAGCTTGAACAGGTACTGGTTAACCGAATAGTTGCCGGTCGGCGCCAGCAGAAAGGTGTAGCCGTCGGGTGCCGCACGCACTACGTCGCTGGTGCCGATGTTCCCCGCTGCGCCGGCCTTGATTTCGATGAAAAGTGCCTGCTTGAACCGCTGCTCCAGGCTTGGTTCCAACAGCCTGAAGATGGCGTCACCGACACCGCCGCCCGCGTACGGATAAACGATCCGGATCGGCTTGCCCGGCCACGCCTGCGCCAGCGTGTTTCCCGCTGCTGCCGCCATTCCGGCGGCGATCGCAACGCGGCCCCACTGGCGACGGGTAATAAATGAGGTGTCCATGTCTCTCTCTCTTGCCTTTGTGCTCGATGCAGGCATTGGAGCGCGATGGTTGCCCCAAGGCAACGGGGTGGGAGGTTATGGGTGCATAGTAAGATGGTTATGGGTTGGTACGGTACCGAGGGCTGAGGGGGAAAACAATGTTGGAGGTCACGCCGCGCAGGCTGCAGGTGTTCGTCGCCGTGGTGGACAACGCCGGCTTCAGCGCTGCCGCTTCGGCGCTCAACGTATCGCAACCCTCGGTCAGCGCCCACATCCGCGCGCTGGAAAAAAGCGTGCGGGGACCGCTGTTCGAACGCGTGCCCGGCAGGGCGCCACGCCTCACGGACACCGGCCGCACCCTCTATGCCTACGCCCAGGACACGCTACAGCGTGCCGAGAACGTGTCTACCCAGCTGGGGCAGGCTACCACCCACCTGCGTTTCGCGTCCCAACGCTTTGCGGCCAGCTTGCTGAGGAAACCGCTGGAGGCTTTTTCAGCCCGCTTCCCGCATATCGAGCTGATCGCGCACACCGGTACGTTTGAGGAAGTCCATGCGCTGTTCAAGAGTGGGGCCGTGGACCTGAGCTTCGTGCTGAGCGACGGCGAAGTGCCTGATTTGCCCACTACGCCGCTGGGCCGGTACCGGCTCGCCTTCATCGCCACCCCGGACCATCCGCTGGCCGGCCAGACACGCATCCCGGCCAACACTCTCGCGCAGCACCCTTTCGTGGCGGCTTACCGCAGCTCGTACTTCGGACGCACCGTGGCCCGCATGCTGCAGGCCGCGGGCGTCCCCACGCTGACGATCCGGTCCCAGGCGCAGGAAATAACGATGTTGCGAGAGATGGTGCTGGCGGGGATGGGCATCAGCGTGCTGATGCTGCGCAGCGCGCAACAGGATATAGCCGCCGGGACGATGGTCGAGCTGGATGTGGACATCGATCCCATGTATTTGCAACTGCGTTATGCCCAGAACCAGCGCGCCGGTGCGCCCGAGATCGACAGCCTGGTTGGCATGGTGCGGCTTTCGGAGGGGCGCACGGCGTGACGCCCCGGTGAGCACATGCCGCGAAAGCGGCGTTACTTCTTCATCATGCCCGACATGTCCATGGCATCGCCGTTCTTCATCATCATCTTGCTGCCGTCCTTCTTCATGACGGTTCCGTCCGTCATGACCTTGGTGCCGTCCATCAAAGTCATGTCGTGGTCCATCATCATGGTCTTGCCTTCCTTCATGACCATGACCTTGCCGTCTTTCATCATTACGCCGTCGCTCGACGTCATGGTCTGGGCCATTGCGAAACCGCTGCACAGCATGAGCGCTGTAACCAACATCTGCTTTTTCATTTCCGACTCCTTGGGGTTATTTCAAATACAAAACGTTCATTCAGACAGCGCTGGGGTGATCGCACCTTCTGCATGAACGGGTGGGCAAGACGAAACGCCGTGCTGAACGAATGTCGCGACGCACGAGTCAAACTTACAAGGCCGCGGCAGAAATACTTCGAGCGCCCAGGAAGAAGCAGCGATGCCGGTGCGGAACTTCAACTCGATCAGAATGGCACAAAATGCGACTGACGCCGCACCGAATGAAGCTTACTCGCAACCACAAGGACCCCCATGCTAAAAATCCACCACCTCGGCCATTCCCAATCGGAACGCATCGTCTGGCTCTGCGAAGAACTGGGGCTCGTCTACGAACTTCAGCACTACACGCGCGACGCCGTCACCCGACTCTCGCCGCCCGAGCTCATGGCGCTGCATCCGCTGGGCGCGGCGCCGGTGATCGAGGACGGCGACCTGCTGCTGGCCGAGTCGGCCGCGATCGTCGAATACATCATCGTGAAGCACGGCGGTGGCCGCCTCAAACTCGGCCCCGACCATCCGGACTACGCGGCCTTCCTCTACTGGTTCCATTTTTCCAACGGCAACCTGCAACCGGTGATGGGACGCCTCATGATGGTGAGCCGCGCGCAACTGCCCGCGGACCATCCGGTGCAGGCGTCGGCGAAGGGCCGGTTCGACCGGGTGATGGCGCACATGGAAGCACGGCTAGCCGAGGTCCCCTACCTTGCGGGCCGCGAGTTCACGGCAGCCGACATCATGAGCGTGTTCTCGCTCACCACGATGCGCCTCTTCCAGCCGGTCGATCTGGCACCCTATCCCCATATCCGCTCTTACCTGCAACGCATCGGCGAGCGGCCCGCCTATCGACGCGCAATGGCCAAGGGCGATCCCGACTTGACGCCTATGCTCGGCTGAGCCTGGGCATTTGCGTGGTGGCGCACCAGCTGGGCCGGCCCGGTGCTTTGCCCACAAGCAGCGCAAGCTACAGGTAGGGACGGATGGACGCGAGCACATCGGCACCCGTACATTTCAACCTGCGACAGGTTCGAGCCGCTGCGCACCGGCTGCTGTCCCCTCAAGCGTAGTAATTCGCCACGTAATCCTCAAAGCTGCCTTCGTCGCGCGCTTCGATACGTTGCTGCAGCGTCAGCGAGTCCTGCACACTGGTCAGAAAGCGCTCCAGCGTAGGGCCTTCCAGCGGCTGTGCGAGCAGGGCCTGTTTGTGCTGCTGCGACGCAAACATCACGTATTTGAAAAAGCCGCCGTGTTCGCGCGCGGCGTCCAGCACCTGGGCCGAGGGGGTGAGGTCCGGGCGGTCTATACGCTGGCGCAGCGCGGCCAGGGTGCTGGCGTAACGCGTGCCGCCATAAGCGCTGTCTAGCATCTCGGCAAACGGGGCCATTTCGTCAAACAGCTCGTGCGCGATGGGCCGGAACGGTTGCTCGTGGTTGTGCACCAGCAGGTGCAGGTCGGGCTGGCGGCCGCGGTTGACGATGCGGCGTTTGTTCTCGTCGTTCTCGCTTTGCTCGCGGCTGGTGATGGGCGGGCTCTCGCGGAACAGGCACATCAGCAAAAACGCATCGGCCAGCAGGCCCTGCTCCGGGGTGATGCCAATGTCCACCAGGGGGTTCAGGTCAAACAGGCGCACTTCCACATACTCAACGCCGTACTTCTTCAGGGCCACAGCGGGGCGCTCGCCTTGCTTGCTGATGCGCTTGGGCCGGA
>JANLPN010000170.1:0-10015 GCA_031367285.1 Betaproteobacteria bacterium
TGGGTCAACTGAACCTGCGTTACCGGGCCCGGGTGCGCCGCAGCCTTCGCGCCGTTACCGGCTGCCGTGGCTGCTGGCTACCGCCGGGGTGGTTGCCGCAGGTGCGGCATGGTTGTGGTTCGCCCAGGGGCGCCAGGCAACACAGCACCTGGCCAGCGAGCGGCTGCAATGCACCCTGCCCGCGCAGACCTCGGCTCCGCACCCGGGCATGGTGTGGGTGCCGGCCGGCAGCTTCGATTTTGGCGACACCGTCTATCCCGAGGAACAGCCGATTCGCACAACCACGCTGGCCGGCTTCTGGATGGACCGCACCGAAGTCAGCAACGACGAGTTTGCGCGGTTCGTCCAAGCCACCGGCTACGTGACCGTGGCCGAACGTCCGGTAGACCCCAGGCTGTATCCCGGCCTGCCGCCCGAGATGCGCAAGCCCGGCGCCGTGGTGTTTGTGATGCCCAACGCCGTCAACGGCCAGGGCGACGTGACGCAGTGGTGGCGCTACATCCCCGGCGCCAACTGGCGCCACCCTGGCGGCCCGGCCACGGGTATTGAGGGGCATGGCGCCTTCCCGGTGGTGGCGCTTGCGTTTGAAGACACGCTGGCCTACGCCAAATGGAAAGGCCGCGACATGCCTAGCGAGGCGCAATGGGAATGGGCCGCCCGCGCCGGCCGCCAGCAGGCGGCGCAGGACCACGAGCAACCCAGGGATGCCAACACCTGGCAAGGCCTGTTCCCGGTGGTCAATTCGGGCGAAGACGGTTTCGTGGGCCTGGCGCCGGTGGGCTGCTACGCACCCAACGCGCTTGGCTTGTTCGACATGATTGGCAACGTATGGGAGTGGACCAGCGACGCCTACACACCCACCCACGCGGACAGCGGCGCCGCGCCCGACCAGGTACCCGCCGACCTGCGGCCCACCACCGTGACGCAACGCGTGATCAAGGGCGGCTCGTTTTTATGCGCTCCCAGCTACTGCATGCGTTACCGCTCCGGCGCCCGCCAGCCGCAGGACAGCGACCTCGGGGCCAGTCACCTGGGGTTTCGCACGGTGCTGGTGGCGCCGGGGCCATGAGCCGGGGAAAAGGCCCGCCTGCGGCCAAATGGCGAGTCCTGTGCCTTGCCCAAGGCCAAGCCGCTTGCCAACAGCGACTTCAACTGCGTGCAATTGGGCATCTGACAAGCTGGCCCATGGATGGTCGCGGATTGAAACAGGCATAAACTGGCTGCTTTTGAAGCTTCCACTACCGCAAAGTTTCGCAGCGGGCCAGGCCATGACCAAGTCATGCCGCAACTGAAAGGCACCCATGAACATCGAGTCTCTCGTCGAACCGGATCGGGTTCATAAAACGGTCTATACCGATCCCCGGATCTTCGATAGGGAGATGGAGCTGATCTGGGAGCGCACCTGGGTCTACTGTGGCCACGAATCGCAAGTGCCGCGGCCCGGCGACTATTACGCGGTGGCGATAGGCCGGCAACCGATGATCATGGTGCGCCAGCCTGACCGCAGCGTGCAGGTGTTGTACAACCGCTGCCCGCACCGCGGCGTGCAGCTGGTGGGCAACCTCAAGGGCAATACCGGCAGCGCGTTTGTATGTTCGTACCACGCCTGGAGTTTTCACCTCGACGGCAGCATCCGGGCGATTCCGCTGGCTAAGGGTTACGACGGCACGCGCATGACACGCGACAACCCCGACTGCGGCGTCAAGCGCGCGGCGCGCGTGGGCAGCTACCGCGGCTTCGTCTTTGCCAGCCTGGTGGCGGACGGCCCCCCGCTGGAAGACTTCCTGGGCGAGGCCAAAATCGCCTTCGACGACATGTGCGACCGCTCGCCGCTGGGCGAGGTGGAGGTCGTCCCGGTCTGCCACCGCGTGATGCAGCACTCGAACTGGAAGTTCTTCATGGAGAACCAGCTTGACGCACTGCACCCTTCAGTCACCCACCAGTCCACCGGCATTGCGGCCGGCCGGGTCGAAAAGCGCCTGAAGGCCGAGCGCGGCACGGCGCCGCTGTATTACCACTACCTGTCCACGTTCGCGTCCAGCTTCGAGCAATGGGACGCGGTGCAGACCATCAATTTCCCGCATGGCCACGGCATCCTCAAGGCCTATATGGGACTGCGCCCGCAGGACCCGGATACGCTCGAATATGAAGCGCTGCTGGAGAAGGCTTATGGCAAGGAGAAGACCGAGGAGTACCTGTCGCGTAGCATCCACCACGTGCTGGTTTATCCCTATCTCTCGGTGCAGTCGCCGCTGCAGCAGCTGCGTTGCCTGCGCCCGGTCGGCCCCGACAAGACCATGTCGGAAATCTGGCACTTCCGCTTGAAAGGCGCGCCTGAGGCGATCTACCGGCGCAGCCTGTGGTACTACAACCTGGTCAACTCGCCGGCCACGATGATCAATGCGGACGACCTGGAGAACTGGACCAAAGGCCAGTGGGGTCTGAGCTCGAACGGCGGCGACTGGGTGAGTTTTCACCGTTATTTCGGCGACGACCGTGAGGAAAACGGCGTGACCTATTCCAACCACGGCACCTCCGAGGCGGTGATGCGCAACCAGTTCAAGGCCTGGACGAAATACCTGCAAGGGGCGGCGGAATGAGCGCCGCGCCGGGCCGCCCCAAGCAAGCTAGCACCGCAGCGCGGAGCGCGGAGGTACTCCTGTGAGCGCCACTACCTCTCTGCCAAGCGCCGGCCCCGACTTTGAACGCCTGCTGACGCAGGACGTGGTAATAGAAGCCGGCGACGGCGAAACACGCACCGGTGCGCAGGCCGTGGCACCCGACCATTCGCCGCGCGCCCCGCAGGCTTTGGTGGATCGCGCTGCAGCGGCCCCGTATCCACGCACCAGTATCGCGGCCGCCGCCGACGTGCAGCGCGAGGTCGAACAGTTCCTGTACGCCCAGGCGGAATTCCTCGATGCCAAACACTGGCAGGCCTGGATCGACCTGTTCGCCGCCGACGGTGTGTACTGGATGCCGGTCACGCCCGAACAAACCGAGTGGGAAGGCTCGCCGTCGATCTTCGCCGAAGACAAACTCATGATGGAGATCCGGCAGGGACGCGTCTCGCACCCGAACGCCTGGTCGCAGGCCCCAATGTGGGAAACCAGCCACCTGGTCAGCCACGTGATGGTCGAGTCGGTCAGCGACACCGGGATCCGCGTACGCTCGCGTTTCCACATGATGGAGCTGCGCCGCGACACCATCCGCCATTTCGGTGGCAGCTACACACACAGCCTGGTGCGCGACGCAGGCGGCGCCTTGCGCATCCAGCTGCAGCGGGTTGACCTGTTCAATGCACAGGCGCCGTTCGACTACGTACTGCAGGTATGGGTATGAGGCTTGCATCGGCCGCCCTGCATCTTTGGCACGTCCCGGTCCGTCGCCTCCACCACTCCCACTAAAGGTATTCACCATGTCCGCTCGCACCCATCTTGTTCGCCCCGCCGCCCTGACGCTGGCCCTGTCTTTGCTGGCTTGCGCGGTACACGCCGCCGACAAGGTGAAGATCGGTTTCGTGAGCACGCTCTCGGGGCCGTCCTCGGCCCTGGGCATCGACATACGCGACGGCTTTCTGCTCGCGATCAAGCTCAATGGCGGCAAGCTGGGCAACCTGCCGGCCGAAGTGCTGGTGGGCGACGACCAGTTCAAGCCCGACGTCGCCAAGCAGTTGTTCGAGAAAAACATAAAACGCGACAAGGTCGACTTCATGACCGGCGTGGTTTTCTCCAACATCATGCTGGCGGCGCTGCCGGAAGCGCTGGACAGCAACACCATCTACATCAGCCCGAACGCGGCCCCTTCGTCCATGGCCGGCAAGGACTGCAACCCGCTGTTCTTCGCCGTGGCCTGGCCCAACGACGCCTACCACGAAGCGGCCGGCCAGTATGCCAACACGCGCGACCTGAAAAGCGTCTATCTGGTGGCGCCCAACTACCAGGCCGGCAAGGATTCGCTGGCTGGCTTCAAGCGCATGTTCAAGGGCACGGTGGTGGGCGAAAACTACACCAAGCTGGGCCAGCTCGACTACGCCGCCGAGCTGGCCGAGATCCGCGCCGCCAAGCCGCAGGCGGTGTACATCTTCCTGCCCGGCGGCATGGGCATCAACTTCATCAAGCAATACGTGGGCGCCGGCCTGGGCAAGGACACCACGTTGCTGCTGCCCGGCTTCTCGGCCGACCAGGACGTCATTGACCCGGTGGGCGGCGCGATGGCGGGGCTGTTCAACACGGCGCACTGGTCGCCCGATTTCACCAACCCCGCCAACGTGAAGTTCGTGGCGGCGTTCCAGAAGGAATACAAACGCGTGCCGACGCTGTATGCCTCGCAGGGCTACGACGACGCCTTGCTGATCGACGCCGCCCTGCGCGATACCAAGGGCAAACTCGAAGACCGCAAGGCGGTGCTTGCTGCATTGAAAGCAGCACGCTTCGACTCGGTGCGCGGGCCGTTCAAGTTCAACACCAACCAGTACCCGATCCAGAACTACTACGTGCGCGCCATCGGCAGCGACGGCAAGGGTGGTCTGATCAACAAATCGTTCGGCGAGCCCATCCTCAAGAACCACGGGGATGCCTACGTGCAAAGCTGCGCCATGAAGCCCTGATGCCCGGCCTGCTGATCCTCGAACAGACGCTCAACGGCCTGCAGTTCGGCCTGATGCTGTTCCTGCTGGCGGCCGGGCTGACGCTGGTCTTTGGCGTCATGGACATGGTCAACCTGGCGCACGGTTCCCTGTACATGGTCGGTGCCTTCGTGGCGGCCTGGCTGGTCAAACTCAGCGGGTCGTTCGTGCTCGGCGTCGCGGGCTCGGTGGTTCTGACCGGGCTGTTCGGCATGGCGCTGGAAGCCGGCCTGTTGCGCACGCTGTACACGCGCGACCACCTGTCCCAGGTGCTGGCCACCTTTGCGCTGATCCTGATTCTGAACGATGGCGTCAAGATGCTGTTCGGCAACGACCTGCCGCTCTCCGCGCCAGCAGCGCTGGGCGGGCCGGTCGAGCTGCTGCCCGGCTTGCCGTATCCGGCCTACCGCCTGCTGATCCTTGGCGTGGGGGTTGCGCTGGCGCTGCTGCTGTACCTGCTGGTACAGCACACGCGCCTGGGTGCCCTGGTGCGGGCCGGCGCCTCCAACCGGGAGATGGCAAGCGCCATGGGAACCAACGTCACCCGGCTGTTCACCGGTGTATTCGGCATCGGGGCGGCGCTCTGCGCGGTCGCCGGCGCGCTGCTCGGGCCCCTGCTGGCGGTGCAGGTCGGCATGGGCGAGAACATTCTGATCACCGCTTTCGTGGTGGTCGTCATAGGCGGCATCGGCTCGATCCGCGGAGCGCTGGTCGGCGCGATCCTGGTGGGAGCCATCGACACCCTGGGCCGCACGCTGCTGCAGCACCTGTTTCGCGAATTTCTTTCGCCGCAGTGGGCCAGCGCCGCCGGGCCGGCCGCCGCATCGGTCGCGGTCTACGTGTTCATGGCCGTGGTGCTGGCGATCAAGCCCCAGGGCCTGTTCCCGGCGCGAAGCTGATGTTGCCAGCCGAACCACGGGCACCGGCAGCCCGGCCTGTCGCGGCGCTTGCCGCGCTTGCGCTGCCGGCCGCGGTGGTGCTTGCCCTGCCCTGGTTGTTACAGGTACTGGGGCTCGATTTCTACCTCAGCCTGGCGAGTCGCATCGTGGTCTATGCCATCGCCGCCACCAGCCTTAACCTGGTGCTGGGTTATGGCGGCCTGGTCTCCTTCGGTCACGCCGCGTTTTTCGGCATTGGTGCCTACGTCACGGGCATCATGATCAGCGAGGGCGTGCAAAGCGGCGGTGCCCACCTCGCGGCCACCATCCTGATCACGGCGCTGGCCGCACTGCTGATCGGCGCCATCTCGCTGCGCACGCGCGGCGTCTACTTCATCATGATCACGCTCGCCTTCGCGCAAATGCTTTTTTTCCTGGCCAATTCGGTCAAGGGTTACGGCGGTGACGAAGGCCTGACCATTCGCGCCCGCTCGCTGTTCAGTTTCGCCGGCCAGGTGCTGGATCTGAAGAATCCGCTGGTCTTCTACTATGCCGCCCTCGCCGTGCTTGCGTTGTCGCTGCTGGCGCTCGCGCGTTTCGTGCCATCGCGTTTCGGCCGCGCCGTGTCGGCCCTGCGTGACGACGACCTGCGTGCCGAAGCAATCGGTTTTCCGACCTACCGCTACAAGCTGGTGCTGTTCGTCGCTGCCGGTGCGCTTGGCGGTGTCGCCGGCGCCCTGAGCGTGAACCTGCAGGGCTATGTGAGCCCGAACCTGCTGCACTGGACACAGTCCGGAACGCTGATGGTGATGGTGATCCTGGGCGGCGTCGGGACGGTCTGGGGTGGGCTGGCCGGTGCCGCGGCTTTGCTGCTGCTGGAGGAAGTGCTGGGCTCCTGGACCGAACACGGCAACTTCTGGACCGGCTGGGTGCTGCTGGCCGTGGTGCTGTTCGCGCGCCGCGGGCTGGTGGGCCTGTTTGCGCCGCGGCAGGCGGGCACCGTTCGATGAGCGCAACAGCGCTGCTCGATGTGCGCGGTTTGACGAAACGCTTCGGCGGCCTGGTGGCGACCGACAAACTCGACCTCCAGGTGCAGCGGGGTGAGATACACGCGCTGATAGGCCCCAACGGCGCGGGCAAGACCACGCTCGTGGCCCAGCTCGGTGGCCAACTGGCGAGTGACCACGGCCGCATCGGCTTTAACGGCGCCGACATCACGCGCTGGGCCGCGCATGCACGGGCGCGGCACGGCCTGGCGCGCTCATTCCAGATCACGCGGCTTTTCAAAAGCTTCCGCGTGCTGGACAACGTCGCCCTCGCCGTACAGGCGGTAGCCGGAAGCAGCTTGCGCGCCTGGCATCCGGTGCGGCGCGAACCAAGCCTGTTCGAGCGCGCCCATGCGGTGCTCGCCGCCGTCGGCCTCGAAAACAAGCACGATCTGTTCGTCGACCAGCTTTCGCACGGCGAACGGCGCGCGCTCGAAGTCGGCATGACGCTGGCCGGCCGGCCCACGCTGGTGCTGCTTGACGAACCCATGGCTGGCCTGGGTCAACAGGAATCGGCGCGTATGGAAGGGCTGATCGCATCGCTAAGGGCCAGCTGCACCGTGCTGCTGATTGAACACGACGTCGATGCGGTGTTCCGTCTTGCCGACCGGGTGTCGGTGCTGGTCGAAGGCCGCATCATCGCCAGCGGCGCACCGGCCGAAGTGCGCAACGATGCCGGCGTGATCGCCGCCTATCTTGGCGACGGCGCGGCCGGGAAAACATCGCCGGCCCGGACACCGGTAAAGAGCGGCCCGTGATGCTGGAAATACATGGCCTTTGCGCCGGCTACGGTGCGAGCGAGGTACTGTTCGGCATCGAGCTTTCGGTCGGCCGCGGCGAGATCGTCGGCGTGCTGGGACGCAACGGCATGGGCAAAACGACCCTGGTGCGGTCCATCATGGGGCTGCTGCGGCCAAGTGCAGGCAGCATCGAATTCGACCGCCGGCCAGTGCACGGTCTGCCGCCGGACCAGGTGTCGCGCGCCGGCATTGCCCTGGTGCCCGAAGGCCGCCAGATATTTCCGAACCTGAGTGTCGCGGAGCATCTGAGTGCGTTCCGGCGCGCCTCGCCCACCGGCCAGACGACGTGGACGCCGCAGCGCCTGTTCGAGCTGTTTCCCCGCCTGCGGGCGCGGCGCGGCCATATGGGTAACCAGCTCTCGGGCGGCGAGCAGCAGATGCTGGCCATCGCCCGTGCCCTGGTCACCAACCCGGCGCTGCTCATCCTCGATGAGGCCACCGAAGGACTGGCGCCGCTGGTGCGCGAGGAAATATGGAAAGTTCTGGCGGAACTGCGCAGTGCAGGCCACGCGATGATCGTGATCGATAAATACGTGCAGCGCCTGGCCATGATCGCCGATCGCGCCGTCATCCTCGAAAAGGGCCGTATCGTATGGCGCGCAAGCGCCGCGGAACTTGGCAGCGACGAGAGCGTGGTGGCACGTTATCTAGGCGTGTAAGGCACCGCCAGTCAGAAGGAAAACTCCATGTGCGATGCACGACTTGTGCTCGTGAGCAGTAGGCCTGCACATTACCAACAGTCACAGTCCAGCCACGCGCGACACGCGGCCGCTGGATCGGGCAGCCAAGTCTCTCGTCGGTTGCGACTGACGAATAAGCTTTACCTCCAACTTGCATCCCAGTGCCTCGGCATATCTTGTAAGTGTGGCAAGTGAAGGAGAGTGCTTGCCGCTGCCGGATTCCATCCGTGCCACGGCGGATTGGGTGGTACCGATCTTTTCGGCAACTTGCGCCTGGGTAAGCCCCTGCGCAGCGCGTGCCTTCAGGAATTCATCCAGAAGCGCAAAATCTTTGCTCTGGTTTTCGAATTCAGTCTTCACTTCCGCGCGACCGAGCGCTTTGGCCCGCAATTGCTTATGCGTCAACATCTCTCCACTCCTTCATGCGCTTGCGCGCCAATGTCAATTCCTTGGGCGGGGTCTTGTCCGTCTTCTTTGCAAACTGGTGCAGCATGACTATCTTGCGCCCCACCAACGTGCAGTAAAACACCCGTCCCAGGCCCTCCACGGATTTCAATCGCAATTCGAAAAGACCCGCACCCATCGCACGTGTATGCGGCATCCCAAAATCAGGACCGAAGTGGATCATTCGATCCGTGCAATGCAGGTACCTTGCCAAGAGACCGGAAGGCAACGCAAGCACCGCGGCCTGCAGCGTTTGATCGTGGTATTTGATCTCCCGTGCCATCGCTAAATTATAGCGAATTTGCTATAAAAGGCATTTGAACAAATGGCAAGCTTCGTGAAGCCAATTTCAGCGAACCCGTAGTTGACTGAGAACCGATGCCAGTCCCGTGTGTGACTGGGCCCGGCGCCGGTTCCTCGAAGCTGGTGCAAACTGGAAACCCTTGCGCGGACCACTCCGCCATTGGATCCCCAGGAGACTCCATGAACGACCGCGTACGTATAGAAATCGACTCCTGCGGCGTAGCCGACGTGTGTATGGTTCGCGGCGACAAGATGAATGCGCTGGACGCCGCGATGTTCGAAGCGCTGGCCGCGGCCATTGACCGCCTGAAAACCGAGGCCGGCCTGCGGGTCGTGCTGCTGCATGGCGAAGGCAAGGCGTTTTGCGCCGGGCTGGACATGGGGCGCTTCGAAAAGATGGGTGACGGACAGGACGCCGCGCTGAGCCGCCTGGGGCCACGCACACATGGCATCAGCAACGCGCCCCAGTACGTGGCCTGGGGCTGGCGCGAGTTGCCGGTGCCGGTGATCGCCGCCGTACATGGTGTTGCCTTCGGCGGCGGCCTGCAAGTGGCGCTGGGCGCCGATGTCCGGCTGGTGACACCCGACACCAAAATGAGCGTGATGGAAATCAAGTGGGGCCTGGTGCCCGACATGGCGGGCATGGTGCTCATGCGTTCGCTGCTGCGTGACGACGTGGCGCGCGAGCTCACTTATTCCGGCCGCGTGGTGCTGGGCGAAGAAGCGGTGCGGATCGGGCTGGCCACACGCGCCTGCGCCGACCCGCTGGCGCAGGCGCGCGAGATGGCGCAGGCCATGGCGCAGCGCAGCCCGAGTGCGATACGCACCGCCAAACAGTTGTTCAACCAGGCCTCCGGTTTGACCGACGCCGGTGCGGCAGCTTTGCTGCAGGCCGAGTCCAATGCCCAGGCCGCACTGATCGGGGCGCCGCACCAGCGTGAGGCGGTACGCGCCAACCTGGAACGGCGTAACCCGAGCTTCGGCCCGGCGGCCTGAACACCAGGCGTCTGAATGAACGCCAGACCGGTGTTCACGTTCAACCATTTCAATTTCTTCCAGACATCCAGGAGCACTTCCACATGAAAACCAAGATCACCGAAATGTTCGGCATCCAGCACCCCATCATCCAGGGCGGCATGCATTTTGTCGGTTTTGCCGAGCTGGCCGCCGCCGTGTCCAACGCCGGCGGGCTGGGCATCGTCACCGGGCTGACGCAGCGCACGCCGGACCTGCTGGCCAA
>JANLPN010000195.1:0-9156 GCA_031367285.1 Betaproteobacteria bacterium
CCGGCTTCGAGGTGTGTCCACAAGACGCGCCAACACGGCAAGCCTTGCTGGCTCCAGAGCTGCAAGCGCGAATCGCAGCGGCGGTGAAAGAGCAGTTGCCGCCCGTCCAGCCCAGTCTGCTTGCGGGCGCCGACGCGCCACCGGAGCTGGATTTGGAGGACGTGGTGCGCCGGACTGTTGAGGCAGCCATCAGGCAGACCATTGATATTCCGCGCATCGCCGTCGTGCCGAAGGGCACAGTGACCAGCGGCTTCAGGTCTTTTACGCTGGAAGTTTCGGGTCTGCACCTTCAGCCCAAAGACCGCTCTCTGGTCGGCCAGACACTGCGCACCCACGAGCAGTTCACTTTGTCTGCGCAGAGTGGTCGCCAGGAGCAACGTCTTGAGGACTACATCGTCCACGCGCTGATCGACTTTGACGACATCGACTACACGGCGCACGCCGGCCTGTTGTATGACCTGGCCGGGCAACTGGAGGCGCACCTGTGCAGCTACCTGAAGGATGAAGCCGAAGTGCGCAATGTGCTGGATCTGGACCGGCAACTGATCGCCAAGAACATCCATGCGCAGATGATGGCTAACTTCCACGAATCTGCGACCGAATACGCTGTGGAAGTGCGGCGCGGCTATACCGCATTGAAGGAACCGACCTACACCGTTGGCGCAGGCCAGGCCGTGCGCGACTATCGCGACACGGTGGATGAGCCGAGCCGCATCAAACAGATGGTGTTCGGCCATTTCTCGCGCTGCCTGTACCCGCTGCAAAAGTTTGACTCTGATACCGAGCGACGCTTCGCCGTGATTCTGGAGCGCGACGCCGACAAGTGGTTCAAGCCGGCCAAAGGGCAATTTCAGGTGTACTACAAGCTCGGCGTGGAGCAGCCCGAATACATACCGGATTTTGTCGTGGAGACTGCGCAGAGCTTGTTCATGTGTGAGACCAAGGCGCGCAATGAACTGGGCACCGACGTGGTGAGGGCGAAGGCCCAAGCGGGTGCCTTGTGGTGCAGGCACGCGTCGGACCACGCACTCAAGATTGGCTCCAAGCCGTGGAAATATTTGCTGGTGCCGCATGACCAGGTGACCGAAGATAAACGGCTGCTTGACTATGAGTCGTTTATTGCAACGGCGAAGTAAAGGGTGAGTTTTTTTAGCCGGCAACCGCTACCGGCCGTCGCCCACCACACCATCCAGCGCGTGGCGCATGTTGTCTATCACTGCCTTGTAATCGGCCTTGCCAAAAATGGCGCTGCCGGCCACAAAGGTGTCGGCCCCCGCGTCGGCGGCGGCGCGGATGTTGTCCACCTTGATGCCGCCATCCACTTCGAGCCGTATATCCTTGCCGCAGGCCGTGATGCGCCGGCGCACGGCCTCGATCTTGCGCAAGGCCGAGTCGATAAAACTCTGGCCGCCAAAACCCGGGTTGACGCTCATGACCAGCACCAGGTCGATGTCTTCCAGCACCCAGTCCAGCACGTCCAGCGACTGGGCCGGGTTGAACACCAGGCCGGCCTTGCAACCCTTGGACTTGATGGCCTGGATACTGCGGTGCACGTGGCCGCTGGCGTCCGGGTGAAAGCTGATCAGGTCTGCCCCAGCATCCGCAAAGGCCGCCGCCAGCGCGTCCACCGGCTGCACCATCAGGTGCACATCGATCGGCACCGCCGTGCCGACGGCGGTAAACGCGTGCGGTTTTAGCGCCGAGCAGACCATCGGCCCAAACGTGAGGTTGGGCACATAGTGGTTGTCCATCACATCGAAATGGATCCAGTCGGCGCCGGCGGCTATGACATTTTTGACTTCGTCGCCCAGGCGCGCAAAGTCGGCCGAAAGAATCGAGGGAGCGATGCGGTAAATCATGGCAAAAGTGGTTATGAATGGTGAAGGCAATGCGAGCCGCATTTTCGCAGGTAGCATTGCGACATGGCCAAGTACCAGTTTCATGTTGAAGTTTTGCCGCGTTATCTGCCCGAACAGTCGGCACCGGCGCAGGCGCATTTTGTTTTTTCCTACACCATCACCATCACCAATACCGGCGAAACCACGGCGCAACTGATCTCGCGCAGCTGGAACGTCAACGACGCCAACGGCCATACCGAAAAGGTCAAGGGCCTGGGCGTGGTGGGGCACCAGCCTTTGCTGCAGCCGGGCGAAAAGTTCGAATACACCAGCGGCACCCGGCTGCGCACCCCTACCGGCACCATGCACGGCAGCTTTTTCTGCGTGGCCGAAGACGGCGAGAAATTCGACACCGACGTGCCCATGTTTGTGCTGGACGCACTGAGCGGCGGCTCGCGCACGCTGCATTGACGACGCAAAAGCGGCCATCCCTGACCATGCGTGATCTGCCGGGGCTGCTGGACACACTGGACCCGGGCGGGACGCTGGTGCAGCGGCACCTGTGGCTGGTTGATCTGCTGGGCTGGATCCGGGGTGACGCCAGCTCGGAGCAGGCCGCCGTGGCGCGGGTGGCCCTGTTGCTCGATGCGGTGCAGGCCCGGCCCGACAAGGCGGTGCAATTGCAGCAATGGTGGCGGGAGCTGACCCGCACGGTAGACCTTGCCGTGTTGCTGGCGGACTACGGTTTCTCTTCGCGCAACGCCTTTATCAGCGAGTTCGCGGAGCGGCTGCGCCAGAAGATGTTGCCGGCCACGCCTGAAACGGTGGACGCGACCGAATTGTTTTCGCTCGTGTTGTCCAGCAGTTTTGACGCCCAGTGGCTGCTGGCGCTGGACGAAGACCAGCTGGCCCGGATCGGCGCCCTGCTCGAACCGGCGCGGCACAGCGCGGACGCCGCGCCTACCAGCGACTGGCACAACACGCTGCTCGAAGCCATCACGATCTGCACCAGCCAGGTCCGGGCCGCCGGTTTTGCGTCGGAGTTGCGTTTGCGCATGAGTGCCCAGGCGCGCGAGACCGCACCGTTCCATTCCCTGGCGTCCGACTTCGAGCACCTGCGCGCCAGTTTCGTGCGCGCCGTATCGGCGTCGGAAGATGTACACGACCCGCGCCAGATCGAGTTCCAGGATGCCCTGCAGCAGTTCCGCACCCAGCTCGAAGCCTGCCGCGCGGCGGCGGCTTCGGTCTATGCGCATCTGGATGAAAACGGTGTGTCGGTCAGCCTGGTGTTTCGCGTGCGCCAGGTGCGCGAACGTATCCTGCGCATCCGCGCCCTGATCGACTGCCTGAGCACGGCCCGGCCGGCTTTAAGTATCGTGAAGCTGCTGGCCCACCTGGTGCTGGTGGGGCGCGACCGGCGCAGCCTGCGTTCCCTGGTGGCGTCCAACTCGTCCATGCTGGCGGCCAAGGTGACCGAACGCAGCTCCGAGGTGGGTGAGCACTACATCACACGCAGCAGCGCGGAATACAAGGACATGCTGCGCAAGGCGGCCGGCGGCGGTGCGCTGACGGCCGTCACCACCTGGCTCAAGTTCGCGGTCATGGCCTTCGGGCTATCGGCGTTCTGGAACGGCTTCTGGTCCAGCCTGGTCTACGCGGGCAGTTTTGTCGCCATCCAGCTGCTGCACTTCACGCTGGCCACCAAACAGCCGGCCATGACCGCCCCGGCCATGGCGGCCAAGCTCAAGGATCTGAGCGGGCCCGCATCGCTGGACGAGTTCGTGGACGAGGTCTCGCACCTGGTGCGCTCCCAGGTGGCGGCCGTGATAGGCAATGTAGGCATGGTGTTCCCGGTCGTGGTGCTGGCGTCGGTTCTGCTGCAGTTGCTCAGCGGCCACCCCATGCTGGACGCCAAGGGTGCGGCCTACGTGCTGCATTCGCTGACCCTGCTGGGCCCCAGCGCCCTGTTTGCGGCCGTTACCGGGGTATTGCTGTTTGCGTCCAGCATCATCGCCGGCTGGACCGAAAACGCGTTTGTGTTTTACCGGCTTGACTCGGCCCTGCGTTACAACCCGGCCTTTACGAGCCGGCTGGGCGCGCAGCGCTGCGACCGCTGGGCCACCTTCCTGCGCAACAATATCTCGGGTTTTGCGTCCAATATCGCACTGGGCCTGATGCTGGGCATGGTGCCCGAATTCGCCAACTTTTTCGGCCTCGGGCTGCAGCTGCGCCACGTTACCCTGTCGTCCGGCCAGCTTGCGGCGGCCGCCGCTTCCATCGGCTGGGACGTGCTGCGGGATGGCGCATTCTGGTGGTGCGCGGCAGCTATTCCCGTGATTGGCGCACTCAACCTGGGCGTGAGTTTTTACTGCGCATTTCGGCTCGCCCTGCTGTCGCACAACATAGGCGCGCTGGACCGTGCGCGTATCCGCTCGGCGATACTGGGCCGCTTGCGCCACAAGCCGCTGGAATTTTTCTTTCCGACCGGGCCGGCCGTGGCATCGGCAAACCCCCAAGCATAGAGACGATGGGCGAGTTTGAACTGATCGCGAAGTACTTCAAGCGCCCGACGCCGCGCGCGGTGCTGGGTGTGGGCGACGACTGCGCGCTGCTGCAGCCACGCCCTGGCCACCAGCTTGCAATATCCAGCGACATGCTGGTCCAGGGCCGGCACTTCTTCCCCGACGTGGACCCGCGTACGCTCGGCCACAAGGCATTGGCCGTGAACCTGAGCGACCTGGCCGCCTGCGGTGCCCGCCCGCTGGCGTTTACGCTGGCAATGGCCCTGCCGCAGGCTGACGCATCCTGGCTGGAGCCGTTCTCACAAGGCCTGCTGGCACTGGCCGATGCGTATGGCTGCGAGCTGGTGGGCGGCGACACCACCCAGGGGCCGCTGAATATCTGCATCACGGTGTTCGGCGAGGTGCCGGTGGTGGATGGCCGCAGCCTGGCGCTGCTGCGCTCGGGCGCACAGGCCGGTGACGACATCTACGTGAGCGGCACGCTGGGTGATGCACGCCTGGCGCTGGACGCGCTGCGGGGGCAGCGACCATTGGCGCCGGCACTGCTGGCCCAGGCCCGGCAGCGGCTGGAAACACCCACGCCGCGTGTGGCGCTGGGCCTGGCTTTGCGCGGTGTTGCCAGCGCGGCCATCGATATCAGCGACGGGCTGCTGGGCGACCTGGGCCATGTGCTGGCGGCCTCGCACGTTGGTGCGTCCATCGATACAGCGCTGGCCGGCGGCTTGATGGCCTGCCAGGACCCGGCGCTGGAACATGCGTCACGGCTGGCTTGCATACTGGCCGGCGGCGACGACTACGAACTTGCCTTTACGGCGCCGCCCGTTGCACGCGCCGCGGTACAAGCCGCGGCAAGGGCGAGCGCCACACCCGTCACGCTTATCGGCCAGATATACAGCGAGCCCGGATTGCGCCTGACCGACGCACACGGCACGCCGGTCGCCAATAGCTACCGCTCGTTCGACCACTTTGCCTGAAACCATCGGGCCAGACAGGAGCGCAGCAATGACCACCGACGAACTCATGGAAGCCGCCATCGCAGCGGCACGGCCAAGCCCCAACCAGGTACGCAAGGTCGGCGCCGTGCTGGTCCCCGTGCAGGGTGGCAGCTTGAGCGCCTGCAACACCTTCCCGCGCGGTGTGGCCGACACGGAATTCCGGCACACCGGCAACGGCCGCCTGATCTGGATGGAGCATGCCGAGCGCAACGCCATTTATGCGGCGGCCCGGGCCGGCGTGGCCCTTGAAGGGGCAAGCCTGGCCAGCACTTATTTCCCCTGTGTGGACTGCGCGCGCGCCATCGTGCAGTCCGGCATCACCCACGTACACACGCTGCCGCCGGATCTGGCCGACCCGGTATGGGGCGAATCGTTTACCTACTCGCGCACCGTGTTGGAGGAAGCCGGCATCCACCTGCATTTCTCGACCCGCGACGCGGCTGAGGTACATGCCAGTACGATGCAGCCGCTTTAACGCCGGGGCAGGCTATTTCTGCAATACGCTGATCGACCCATTGGTCTCCAGGATGGCCAGGCGGACTTCCTTCAGCTTGCTGCAACCGTTCTGGCGCAAGGCCCCGTTCAACTCGTCGTGTGTGATGCCCGCGTCGGCCAGCACACCCTCGAACACCGTGCCATCGCGCACCAGGATCTGCGGCCGGCCATCAACAAAACGCTCCACCGTTTTGCTTTTGACGACGAGCTTGCTGACCAGGTAATTCAGGGCCACCAGGGTCACGGCGGAAATCAGGCCGCCGATCAGCGAGTTGTCACCCGCATTCATGGAGTTCTGCACCGCGTTGGAAAGTATGAGCAGCAGCACCAGGTCGTTGGGCGCGAGCTGGCCGACCTGGCGTTTGCCGGTCAGGCGCAGCAACAGCAGCAAGGCGCCAAACACCACGATGCTGCGCAGTACCAGCTCCCACCACGGGACGGTCAGGTTGAACATGGCCCACACTCCTTTTCCCGCAGCTGCAGCGGGTTGTCATCACATCACATCACGTCAAGGCGCCAGCGTTATGTCGTTGACCTTTTCCTTGCGAATCAGGTACAGGCCGCTGGCGACAATGATGGCACCACCCAGCAGGGTTGCACCATCGGGCACGGTTTTCCACAAGGCCCAGTCCAGGCCTATGCCCCAGGCCAGCGCCGTGTATTCGAACGGCGCCACGGCCGAGGCCTGGCCGTGCCGGAATGCCTCGGTAATTGCCAGCTGGCCCAGGAAACCCGTGACCGCCAGCCCGGCCAGCACCGGCCAGTGCATGCTGCGGATATCGACCCACTGTGGCCAGGCCAAAACACCAGCGCCCATGGCCAGCAAGGTGGTGGTCCAGAACACCAGCGTCACGCTGGGTTCGGTGCGACTCAATATGCGCCCGGTAATGGCCGACACCGCGTAACAGCCGGCCGCCGCCAACACCGCCAATGCGCCCAGGGAGAAGAACAGGTCTTCGTCCGGGCGCAGCGCAATCACCACACCCGCCATGCCCACCGCAATCGCCATCCAATGCCGGGGCGAGACGGTTTCCTTGAGCACGGGAATGGCCAAAATCGTGATTAACAAGGGGGCGATAAAAAATACCGTGTACGCCTCGGCCAGCGCCAGTTCCCGCAGCGCAAAAGTAAACAGCGACAACATCACGATGCTGATGGCCCCGCGCAACAGGTGCAGGCGCCAGCGTACCTTGAGCAGCGCAGCGGTCTCGCGGCGCCACACCACATACAGCCATACCAGCGGCAAGGCCGACAAGCCCCGCATGGCTGCGACCTGCATCGCCGGGTAACTCCCGGCCAAGGTCTTGAGCAAGGCATCCATCACCGAAAAAAGCCCCACCGCCGCCAGCATGGCGGTGATGCTGCGCAGGTTACCGGTAGGCATGCCGGCGCCCTCCCTGAGGGCGGCGAACAAAGTGGGCGCGGGGGCTTTTCACCTTACTGGGGCTTGCGCTGCTCCAGCCGCAAACCTTGCGCGCTGCGGGCCGGGAAACCTCTCCAGTAGGTGTGGTCGGCCTTGAACGTGCCATTGGTCTCGGCCGAAAACTTGCCGTCCCTGGAGTTCTCCACCAGGTTCAGGTAGGCGTCCATGCCGGCATCGCTCCTCAGGTATTTGGCCAGGAAGGCGGTGGCGAAATGCTGGGAGATATTGTTCATGCGGGTGTTGTCCCACACCGCGTCGCTGTAATGCTCGGCCGGTATGAATTTGAGCGAAGGCACCGGCAACCAGGTCTCCCTGGGGGCGGGCATGGGGGCCCCGGCGTTGTGGTTGGCGTTCTCGAAGGTCAACAGGAAACGCGGTGCGTTGACTGCGCCCTCGAAGAGGTTGCGCACGCCGGGCGAATAACCGGCCACGTCGTCCACGCTGCCGGCGATAAACATCACCGGTGTCCTGATGCCGGCCAAACCGGCCGCGTCCCAGAAGCCGTAGTTCCAGCCCCAGGGCGCGAACGCAATCGCCGCCTTGATGCGTTTGTCCATTGACGCCGCATAGGTCGCGTTACCGGCCTGGCGCACGGCCAGCGCGCCCTGGGGTACACCCAGCCCCGACGTGTTGGCAACCGCAGCCGCACTGAAGCCGCCGCCTATGGTGTTGACGGCGCCGTAACCGCCCATGGAATAACCGATCAGGGCGGTCAGGTCGGCATTAACCATGCCTTTGAGCGTGCCGCCAGGGTCATTGTTATTGAGCTTGGCCATTTCACCCAGCACAAACAGCTGGTCCAGCGGGCGGTTCAACAGCGTGCTGGCAAAGGCGGCCTGGTCGCTGTAGGTGCTGTCGGTATGGTCGACCGACACCACCACATAACCCTTGCTGGCCAGGTTTTCGCCCAGGTGGCTGAGCAGGAAGCGGTTGCCGGGATAACCGTGCGAAATTATCAGCAGCGGATAGGGGCCGCCCGAGGCATCGGGCGCCGCGTCGCGCGCGGCCTTGCCATACAGCGTGACCTCGGTCTTGCCGTCGCGCGTGATGGCGCGGTACTGGCCCACATTGGCCTGGTTCGGCACGGCCTTGGCCGGGTACCACACCTCCGCCGTGAGCGGCCGGTCATAGACGGGAAGGGGTTCGCCGGCCTTGGCTTTGGCGATATCGAGTTGTTTGGGATTGACGAACTTCAGCGTCTTGACGCCGATATTGAACTTGCCGTAAGCGGCAAGCTCCGGCGCATCCGAACGTATGGTGTCTATGTGGTTGTCGTCTGCCAGCGCAGCGCCCGCCACTCCAAACAGGGCCAGCAGCCCCGTGACAATCGCTTTTTTTAACATAGGTCGCCTCGTGTAAATGGTTTTATCGTCCAGCCCGCGCCGGGAACGGCAAGCATACCCGGCAAAACTTGTCGCTCCGGTTTCGATGGGCATTCCTGTCTGGCGCCGACCCTACCGCGCCCATAATCGACCCATGGTTGCAAGCGCGCCGGTTGCACGGCCCACCGTATCTTTTTTGCTGTCACATCCGGCGCACTTTATTGCGCTCGGGTTTGGCTCCGGCCTGAGCCCCAAGGCGCCCGGAACCGCGGGCACGCTGTGGGCCTGGGTGGCGTATCTGGTGCTGCAGCTGTGGCTCACACCCGCGCAGATTGGCTGGCTGATCGCGGCATCGCTGCCCATAGGCTGGTGGGCCAGCACCGTGGCCGCGCGCCATATGCGCGTGCTGGACCCCGGCAGCATTGTGTGGGACGAGGTGGTGGCTTTCTGGCTGGTGTTGTGGCTGGTCATGCCCACCGGTTTTGTCGGGCAGCTGATCGCCTTTGGCTTGTTCCGGTTTTTCGACGCCGTCAAGCCCGGGCCGGTAGCCTGGGCCGATAA
>JANLPN010000200.1:0-2913 GCA_031367285.1 Betaproteobacteria bacterium
TACCCGGCAACCCGGGCGTGGGCGGCTTCAACGAGACCGAGGTCAACATCGTGGGTTATGCGTCGGCAGTCGAAGCCAGTGTGCCGACCAGCTACACCTTGCGCGAATTTATTTCCGGGGCCGACCAGACCAAACGCATCGGGGTCTACCGCGTGTGGGTCGCCTGCGACAACGCCGTCGCCGTGGCTGCGGGCCAGCAACGTTATTTCGAGAACAAGTTCCTGGTGGACTACGCCTACAACGTGCCCAACCTGAACAACAACCCGTCGCAGGCGGAGTACCAGTGGACCTGTTCTGAAGCCGGCGGGGCGACCGGCACGCCGGACCCGGACGCGTTTATCTACCGGGGCAATGTGAACCTGGCCGGCCTGACCCCGGTGCCCGGCAACCCGTCGGAGTGGATTGACCTGAGCTTCGATACAGGCAGCAAACGCGTGGTGGCGTCGCGGCGCAACTACTTTGGTTTGGTGGACACTTTCTTTGTCAGTGGTGCGCCGGCCAACCCGGTACGCATGGAGTTTGGCAACAGCAAACACCCCATGCGCGCCGACATGGAGCGGCTGATTGGCAACCGGCCGGCGTTTGCCGTGCAACGTTTTGTCAGCCCGCCCGTGATCGCGGAAGCCAGTCCCTATTACGCCGATCTGTAACCGGCCGCGACCGGTGCCAATTCGCCAGGCCCCATGAGCGCCCCCACCCCAGCCGCTGCGCGTCTGGCCCCCCGAGGGTGTGCAGAAAACTTGGGGCGGCCCGGCGTTTTCCGATGAAGTTCGAAGAGCTCCTGGACGAAGTTATTGCCTTGTTGCGCCGGCGCGGGCGTATGACCTACCGCGCCTTGAAGCGGCAGTTCGAGCTCGACGACGAATACCTGGCCGACCTGCGTGACGAGCTGATCAAGGGCCAGCGGCTGGCGGTGGACGAAGGCGGCGAGGTGCTGGTCTGGGCTGGGCCGCCGCCATCTGCTGCCCCTGATGGACCGCCGGTAAGCGCGCCCGCGCCGCTCGCACCCGCGCCCGTGCAACACCCGGCCCATGCCGAGCGGCGCCATCTGACCGTGATGTTCTGCGACCTGGTCGGCTCCACCGCCTTGTCGGCCCGGCTCGACCCGGAAGACTTCCGCGACATCCTGAATACCTACCATACGATCTGCGGCTCGGTCATTGCGCAGTTCGACGGGCACATCTCCCAGCACCTGGGCGACGGCGTGCTGGCGTATTTTGGCTACCCCTACGCACATGAAGACGATGCCCGCCGCGCCATCAAGAGCGGTCTGGCCATCGTGCCCGCGATGGTCGACTACAGCACGCGGCTGCAGTCGGGCAAGGATATCCGCCTGGCGGTGCGTATCGGCATTCATACCGGTCTGGTGGTGGTCGGGGAAATGGGCCTGGCCGGTGCCGAGCGGCTTGCCACGGGCGAGACGCCCAACGTGGCGGCGCGTATTCAAGGCCTGGCCGAGCCCAACAGCGTCTTGATCAGCGCCGCCACCAAACGCCTGGTGGAGACCGATTTCGAGGTCCTGCCGCTGGGGCAAAAGCAGATCAGCGGCCTGAGCCATCCGATGGACGTATACCAGGTGTTGCGCGAACTCGATGCAGGGGCCACGCTGGACGCCGACGGCGCCGAGGCCATGACGCTGGTCGGGCGCGACTCCGAAGTGCTGCTGCTGCAGGACCGCTGGGAACAGGCCAAGGCCCACATGGGCCAGGTGGTGCTTATCAGCGGCGACCCGGGCATAGGCAAGAGCCGGCTGGTACGCGCCTTGCACGAGCAGGTTCGGCACGAAGGCCGGGCCACCATGGTCTTCCGCTGCTCGCCCTACCACGCGAACAGTGCCTTGCATCCGGTGATTGACCGCGTCCAGCGCGAGTCCGGTTTTCTCAGCGACGACACCGCCGAGGTCAAGCGCCGCCGGCTGGACGATTGGCTCAAGGGCCGGGCATTTCACAATGCCGATTCGCTGCCGCTGTTCGCCGCGCTGCTGTCGATCCCGATGCAGGACGGACAGAGCGAGGTGGGCTCGCTGTCGCAAGGGCAAAAGCGCTCCGCCTACGAGCACCTGGTGCACTGGCTGGTAGACATGGCCCAGGAACGGTCGCTGCTGGTCGTGTGGGAAGACGTGCACTGGGCCGACCCGTCCACGCTGGAGCTGCTGAACCTGCTGATCGAGCAGGCACCGGCCGCCGCCATGCTGGCCGTGGTGACGTTCCGCCCGGAGTTCCAGCCGCCCTGGAAACACAGCTCGAACCGGTTCCAGTTCATCATCAACCGCTTCACGCCGTCGCATGTGGAACCCATGGTTGCGCGGCTGACCGGAGGCAAGCGTTTTCCGGCCGAAGTGATGCGGCTGCTGGTGGTGCAGACCGATGGCGTGCCCTTGTTTGTCGAGGAGGTCACCAAGCTGCTGCTGGAGTCCGGTTCCCTGACCGAGCTCGCCGACCGCTACGAACTCAAAGGGCCGTTGTCGGCGCTGACCATTCCCACCACCTTGCGCGATTCATTGATGGCGCGGCTGGACCGGCAGACCTCGGGCCGTGAAGTGGCGCAGTTGGGCGCCACCGTAGGCCGCGAATTCAGTTACGAGCTGATAGCGGCGGTCTGGCCGCATGACGCGCAAAGGCTGGCGGAAGGCCTGACCCAGCTGGTCGAGGCCGGGCTGATTTACCGGCGCGGCATCGGCGCGCAGGCCAGCTACTTTTTCAAACACGTGCTGGTACAGGAGGTGGCCTACGAATCCCTGCTGCGGCGCACGCGCGAGGAGTACCACGGGCGCATCGTGCGTGTGCTGGAAGAGCGGTTCCCGGGCGTTGGAGGCACGCAGCCCGAGCTACTGGCGCACCACTACACAGGCGCCGGTCAGATAGACCGGGCAGTGCCGTACTGGCGCTCGGCCGGCGAGCGCGCGATCGAAAC
>JANLPN010000213.1:0-3794 GCA_031367285.1 Betaproteobacteria bacterium
CTGCGGCGGCGTCGGCACCACGATATGAAATGGCCGCGCGCCCAAGCGCAGCAGCGCGAGTTCACTCAGATGCACATTGACCTGTCTGGACAGGGTCTCGGACAGGATTGCAACCAGTTCATCCTTCTTGACGCCACATAGCGCGAAGGTATGCACGAAACTGTCGATCCACTTCCCTTCAATACGTTCAGCCAGCATGTACCACTCCAGTGCCCACGAGTTTGCAGCCGGCAACCCTGGCCGGCAAATGAATATCAGGGTGACCCCGATAACTCGGGCTCACCCCTGATGGCTACAACGGCTCCATCAAGCCGCTCTCGTGCAGCGCCTTGATGATCATGCGGTTCAACAGCCGATAGCGCTGGGCCGGTCCGCGGTAGGCCACGGCCATGGTGCCGGATGCCACGCCGGGCTTGCTGGCCAGCAGGCGGATCTGGCCGCTTTCGATCTCGGAACGCATCAGCGCGGTGGGCAACACGGCTACCCCCTGGCCTTCGACGACAAGACGTGCCAGCAGCGCGAGTGAATTGCAGCTGTTCACATGCTCCGGCTCCACGTCCGCCGCGCTGAACCATTGGGCCATCTGCCGGTAGATGGTGGAAGGATTGGGCATGGTGTAGATGGGCAGCGCGCGCAGGTCGCGCGGGCGCAGATCGCGTTTGGGCAGCTTGAACTGGCCGTTGGCCATCCAGGCCAGCTCGATGCAGCCTACCGATTCCACCGTGATGCTGTCGTTGACCTGCGGGTCAGTGAGAATGGCCACGTCCACCTCGCCCGCATTGAGCTTGCGACTCAACTCCGACCCCACGTCCAGCGTCAGCGCCACCTTGAGGTCCGGGTAGTCGGCCACCAGGCGCGGCATCAGGCGTGGCAGGGCCAGCAGGGCCACGGACTCCACGGCACCGAGGCGCAGCAGGCCGCGCAACGTGCGGTTGCTGGCGCCCTGCTGCGAAATGTCGTCCGACAGGCGCAGCATGCGGTCCACTGCGTCCACCATGCCGCGACCGCGTGTGGTGAGTTCGGCACGCTGGCGGTCGCGCTCGAACAGGCGCGCGCCCAGCAGTTTCTCCAGCTCCGCAATACGTGCCGACACCGTGGGCTGGGTGATGTGCAGGTGGCGCGAGGCCGCGTGGAAGCTGCCCAGGCGCGCAATCCAGTAGAAGGCTTCGAGTTGTGCAAGAGAGGCTCGCATGATAAAAAAATCTTATCACGCGTGGGGAAAATTCCGATTACCGCTGCGGCCCGGTGGCCGCTACATTGGCCTTGCCGCGACGCGATCCGTGCGTAGCGCGACGCCGCTGGATCGGGGATGGGCAGGTCAGTGAACACAACTGGCAAAACGGAATACTGATGCACCAAATTGGCTTTGACGTAGGGGGGACCTTCACCGACCTGGTGGTGGCAGACGGCCGCACCGGTATCCACACGCTCAAGGTGTTGTCCACGCCCGACGACTACAGCCGCGGCATCCTGGATGGCATAGCGCAGATGGTGGGTGCGCAAGTATTGCAGCCCGGCAGGGTGGACCGCATGGTGCACGCGTTCACGGTCGCCACCAACGCACTGCTGACCCGCACCGGGGCGCGCGTCGGCCTTATCACCACGCTGGGGTTTCGCGACGTGCTGGAGATCGGACGGCTGCGTATGCCGCAGCTCTACAACATGGACTGGGACAAGCCGGTGCCGTTGGTAAGGCGCAGCCTGCGCATGGAGGTGCGCGAGCGCATGTCCGCACTGGGCGAGGTGATAGAGCCCTTGCATGAAGAGGACGTGTCCGCGGCCGTGGATGCGCTGCTGGCCGACGACGTGGACTCCATCGCGATCTGCCTGCTGCACTCCTACGTGAACGCCGCCCACGAGCGCCGCGTGGTCGAGCTGGTGCGCGCGCGTGCGCCGCAACTGGCCGTTTCAGCGTCCTTCCAGGTGTTGCCCGAGATCCGGGAGTTCGAGCGCACCAGCACCACGGTCGTCAATGCCTTCATCCACCCCGTGGTGGACAACTACCTGGGCGCGCTGGAGCGCGGGCTGCAACGCACAGGCGTCGGCGCACCGCTGATGGTGATGCAGTCGGCCGGTGGCGTGATGAAGTCGGTGACGGCACGCCAGTTGCCGGCCTATTGCATAGAGTCCGGCCCGGCGGCGGGTGCCGTAGGCGCGGCGGCGCTGGGCCGTGTGCTGGGCATACCCAACATCATTGCGTTCGACATGGGTGGCACCACCGCCAAGGCCTGCCTGATAGAAAACAGCGAGCCACGCCTGACCGACCAGCTCGAAGTGGGTGCTGCGCTCAATGCCGGGCAACGCCTGCTCAGCGGCGGCGGTTATGTGGTGCGCGCGCCCGCCATCGACCTGGCCGAAATCGGTGCCGGCGGTGGCAGCCTGGCCTGGATAGACGCCGGCGGCGCTTTGCGCGTAGGCCCCAACAGCGCTGGCTCGGTGCCCGGCCCGGCCTGTTATGGGCGCGGTGGCAAGGTGCCCGCCGTGACCGACGCCAACGTGGTGCTGGGTTTCCTGAATCGCAGCCATCTGCTCGACGGCGCCATGCCTATCGACAGCACCGCTGCACGGGCGGCGATCGAAGACGCCATCGCCGGTCCGTTGAAACTGGCGGTACACGACGCGGCCTATGGCATCCACGAAGTCGCCAATGCCACCATGGTTCGCGCCGTGCAAGCCGTGACCAGCGAGATCGGCCGCGTGCCTTCGGACTTCACCATGATCGCATTTGGTGGCAGCGGACCGGTGCATGCGGCCTCGCTGGCCCTGCATGCCGGTATCGCCCACATCGTTGTGCCACCAGCCTCCGGTGTGTTCAGCGCCTTCGGCCTGCTGTTCACGCGCATCGAGCACCGGCTGGTGCGCACCAGCAGCGTTGATGCGGCGCTGGCAGACGCCGGCAAACTCAATACGCTGGCCACGGAGTTGCAACGCGAGGCCGGGGAACTGATGGCCGCCGAAGGAGTTGCCGCGGCCGAGTGCGAAATGCATTTCCTGCTCGACCTGCGTTATCGCGGACAGAGTTCCGAACTGGGCATCCCCATCTGGTTGCCACTGGATGCGGCTGGCATCCGGCAGGCGGTGCAAGGCTTCCACGCCGAACACGAACGTACCTATGGCTACCACAGCCCGCGGGAAGCCACGCAGATCGTCAACGTGCGTCTGCGCGTTCGGGCCCGCGCGGGCGAAACCATCGAGGTGCGCGCCGACCGCATCAACCCGGCGATGCGCGGACGTACCGGCGACTCGGCCGGCAAGCGGCAGGTGTATTTCGGCCCGCGTTGGGGTTGGCAGGACACACCCGTGGTGCGCCGTGAAACGCTGGACGCCACCACGGGACCGCTGGTGATAGAGGAATACGACACCACCATCGTGGTGCCGCCCGGCGCTCTGGTGCGGCGCGACGCTACGGGCAGCGTGCACATTGACCTGACACCCATTCTGCAAGCATGATGACCCCCAAGCCAACCATCCGGCGCGATCCGATCCGCCTGGAACTGCTCAAGAACGCTTTTGCGGCGATTTCGGACGAAATGGCCGCCACCGTGGTGCGCACCGCGCGTTCCTACGTGATCAAGGAGGCGATGGACTTCTCCACCGGCCTGATCGACGCGCAGGGCAACCTGATTTCGCAGGGCCTGTGCCTGCCGATGCACATGGGTTCGTTTCCGCCCACGATCGAAGCCATCATCGCGCGCTTCAAGGGCGACATGCACGAGGGTGACGTCTACATCACCAACGACCCCTACACCGGTGGCGGCACCCACCTGCCCGACATCTACGTTTTCAAGCCGATT
>JANLPN010000270.1:0-4858 GCA_031367285.1 Betaproteobacteria bacterium
CCGGTTGCCCGAAGACCACGCCAACGCGTGCGCCCTGGCCGAACGGCTGCTGGCCGGCGCGCCGGTGCAACTGGACCTGGCCACGGTGCAGACCAATATTGTCGTCTTCCACCTGCCAGCGGCGCTGCCGCTGGACGCCCCCACGCTCAGCGCGCTGGCGCGCGAGCGCGGTGAACTCGTCAACGCCTTCGGCCCGCGTACGGCTCGTGCGGTGACCCACCTGGACGTGGACCGCGCCCAGTGTTTACACGCCGCCGACGTGCTGGTGGCGCTGATGGGAAACGCAACGCACAACCCGCCCTTGCCGCCATGCGCATAGAAGCCGACGACCTTTCCCGCCCCGAGGTGCACGCCCTGCTGAACGAGCACCTGGCCAGCATGTACGAGTTGTCTCCGCCCGGCAGTGTGCACGCGCTGGACCTGTCCAGGCTACGTGCGCCCGAGATCAGCTTCTGGACCGTGTGGGACGATGCCACCCTGCTGGGCTGCGGTGCGCTTAAGCAGCTGTCCGCCACACACGGCGAGGTCAAGTCCATGCGCACACCCAAGGCCTTGCGGCGCCGGGGCGCGGGCCGCGCCGTGCTGGCCCACATCCTCGACGTGGCCCGGCAGCGCGGATACGTGACGCTGAGCCTGGAAACCGGCGCGCACCCGGCTTTTCTGCCCGCGCAGAAGCTGTACCAGAGCTTCGGCTTTGGTTATTGCGGGCCGTTCGGGAATTACGTGGAAGACCCGAACAGCGTGTTCATGACACTGCGGCTGCACGCCGGCGCGCAGCCGGCAGGGGGTCTGCCTTGATCCAAGGCTGCTGCGCTTCGAGCTCCCGCGGCAGGTGTTTCGGCGCCTGGGCACGGTAACTCTCCATCATCCAGCGCTTGGGTGCCGGGGAGGGACAGGCAGAACTTCTTCAGGGCCTTCAGAGCGCCCCCAACCCTGGCTTCGCCAGGCCCCCCGAGGGGGCTGAGGCCCGCCGGCTCCCAAGCTGCCTGCGCAGCTTGGGACGGACCGAAGAGCCGTTGCCTCCGGCATCGGCACGACCAAGAAAACTTGGGAGCGGCCCGGCGTTTTCTCATGAGCCTCTATCGCGTGCCGGTATCCGCCACCAGCAATCCGTTGTCGAGCAGCGATCGCACGATGTCTGCCTGACGCACGTCGCGCCTGCGCTTTGGCTCCGGCCTATTCGGGGTCTCTGCGGCCATCCAGCGCTTGAACTCGACAAAGGTAAGGGGAGAAATGGTGCGCATCAAGGCCATTCGGCCCGTGGCCGAGATGACGATGTGTTCAAAGCGCGGAGCGCTGGTCAAGACCGACGCTCTTAAAGCTTGCACTGGCCACAAGTCGTCCTCATCGTCCGAGAACCGAAAAGGATGCGGATCGTCGCCGACGGGTTGCCGTCGCAGAAAGTCCACCTCGAAACCCTTTGCATTGATGGCCGTCTCGTTCTGCCCCTCCTTGCGATGAAAGGTGGCATCTGCCTGTTGCAGCACGCGGAGCACCAATGAGTCCAGTTTTTCCATGTCGGTGATAAAGCGAACCCGCCTGCGCGCGTCCCACAACAAGTCGATGTCCTGGGTTGCCAGTGCGCCCTGAACGATGCGCACCCCGGCCGCGGTTTCGTAGGCATACAGTGCATGGGTGCCGACGACCGTGAAGTGTTGGCCCAGGCCGGCATCTTCAATGGTCTGAAGCACGGACACCACCATGGCCGGAACGCGGCCCGTCTTCAAAGCCTTATTCAACCTTCCGGCGGACCTGAGTTCGTCGCGCAACGATTTGGCACGGGCTTCCACTTCGCGTTTGTTAGCCATGAACTCCTGGTAGATGCGCTCGGTCTCCGGCGAACGTGGTCCCATGCGGTGCTGCCGACTGCGCGACAGCGTCTTCACAAGGTACTCGTGTTCGTCTTGCCGCTTCCAGTACATGCCCCCTGAAAAGCTGCGCGCCCGGGCCTGGACGCGGGTGAATTCGTTAAAGATCGTCGTTGAGTCGATGACCTGCCGCACGGCGTTGTCCGATAAGGGGATGTAGTCCATGGCCGTTCATTTATTGAAAATCAATAATAAACGGCCATTCCTTATAAATCAATGGCTTACTGAAACCATATCGGCGTTGACCAAGGCACTGAGACATGATCTTGGTAGCGACGCCGTCAGCCTGCAAAATACAGGCGATCCAAATCAGGAGGTCCCACCATGTCGCTCGCGCTCTACGGTCATCCCTTCTCCTCGTACACGCAGAAGGTGCTGATTGCGCTGTACGAGAACGGCACGCCCTTCGAATTCCGCTGCATCGGGCCGGACACGCCGGAACACACGGGCGAATGGCTGCGGCGCTGGCCGTTGCGCAAGTTCCCGCTGCTGCTGGACGGCGAACGCCAGGTCGTCGAGACCAGCATCATCATCGAGTACTTGCAGCAGGCGCATCCCGGGCCGGTACACCTGCTGCCGGCGGACGCCATGGCCGCGCTGGATGTGCGTTTTCTCGACCGCTTTTTCGATCTACACGTGATGAGTCCGGTGCAGCATGCGGTGGGGGGTGCGCTGACGGGTGATCCTGTGAAGCGCCAGGAAGGATTGGCGCTTGCGGTGGAAAAGTTGGAACTCGCCTACACCTGGCTCGAAGGGCATCTCGCCGGCAAGACCTGGGCCGCAGGCGCGGACTTTACGCTGGCGGACTGCGCCGCCGCACCATCGCTGTTCTACGCGGACTGGACGCACCGCATCTCCGAGGCCTATCCCCTGCTGCGCACCTACCGCGCGCGCCTGCTGGCCCGCCCGTCCTTTGCCCGGGCGGTGGAGCAGGCGCGGTACTTCCGGCCGCACTTCCCGCTGGGCGCGCCGGATCGGGATTGAACGGCAGAGCACCGTGTACCGGCCTTCGCTTACCCCCGCTCGCCGCCGCGCTTGCGGACCGGGTCTGGAAGCACTCCCGCCTTGACCCAAGGCTGTTGCGCCTCCAGTTCTTTCAACAAGCGTTTCGGCGCCTGTGCACGGTAACTCTCCATCATCCAGCGCTTGAGTGCCTCCAGTTCAACAGTCTCGCCACCCGTCAACGAGAGCGTGACCCAGCCGCTCTTGCCCAGGCCGTAGCCCGTGGGCGCGGCAAAGGGGTGGTGCAGGGCGTCCTTGCCAGTCACAGGTAGCTTCATCGAGATCTTCAGCGCTCCGCCATCCACGCTCATGAAGGCGAAAGTCTTGTTGTTGACCGCCACATCGTCATGCCCCGGCCATGGGCTTTTGGGCTGAGTGCCGGGCAGGGACAGGCCGAATTTCTTCAAGGCCTTCAGGGTTGTTGCGGCTATGGATGGCATGGCTTTTGGCGCGTAAGTTTTCCCGCAGGCGATGGTAAACCCGGCAGCGTCCTGGCGGAAGACCGCTGTAGCATCAACCGCATTCCAGCAAGCGAACGAGCCCACTATGGACCAGCCTTCCCACCAACACTCCATGACCGTCCTGATGACGCCGGACACCGCGAAGGAAATCCGCACCCGCAACGTGCGCCACGTCAACAACTGCTTCTTCACCATGGTGGCGGTGGACGACAACCGCAAACCCGTCGCGGTGAAGCCTTGGCAGCCGGAGTCGGACGACGAGCGGCGACGCCATGCGGCCGCGGTGTTGCGCAAGGAAATGCGGCAGGAGATGGAGAAGAGGTTTGGGGAGTTGCGGGTAGGTGGGTGACAAGCGAGGCGCCACATCCGGTTAGCATGGCGGCACGGGGAGAAGAACAGAAGCAGGCAACTGGAGCGCCGCGTGGCCAAAAACGATAGCGAAAAAAACAGCTCGGTAGCCCTGTACTGGGATTTTGAGAACCTGCACGCGGGCCTGTTTGAGGCCGTTCACGGCGAAGGCACGTACGGAAAGTCCGACGGTCGCTTCAAGGCGCAGGAACCCTTCATCGATGTGCAGGCCGTGGTGGAACTGGCCTCGTCCTTCGGGCCCATCGCCATCAACCGCGCGTACTGCAACTGGCAATACCTGGGCCGTTATCGCGATGCCTTGCTGCAGGGCGCGGTGGAACTGATCCAGCTGTTCTCGCCCGGTCCCAACGCCAAGAACGGTGCCGACATCAAGCTCTGCCTGGACGCGGTGGAAGACATCAACCGCTTCGCCCATATCGGCACCGTCGTCATCGTTGGCGGCGACAGCGACTTCATGCCTGTGTCGCAAAAGATCAAGGCTGCGGGGCGGACGCTGATCGGCTTGGGCACGCGCAAGAACACCAATCGGCACTGGGCGAAGAGTTGCCATGAGTTCCGGTACTATGAGAACTTGATTGAGCCACCGGTGGTGGCGGTGGTAGACGCGATGCTGCAACCGGATGCGGGTGTGCAAGCGCCGCCTGTCGCTGCATCCCCTGTCGTGGATACGGGCGCGGAAATTTTCCGGCGCGCTATCACGTTGTTGGCTGAAACCAAGGGCGACTCGTGGGTCAACAAAGGAGCGATCTGGCACATGATCAAACGGCTGGATTCGACGTTTGATACCAAGGACCACGGTCACGCGAGTTTTCCGGCGATGGTGAAGGCGCTGGACGGGCTGATCGAGATTCGCAAGGGGGAGTCGGATCAGTTGATTCGGTTGAAGTGATTGAGGAAAGTGACGTCGTAACTGCCAGACTGACTACATAACCCGCACAGCGCGCACTATGGCTTGGCCACCGGCATGCGGGTCGTGCGACAGGCCACCCTCGATGCGGCCTTCCTGGCCAACCCAATCCGCTTTAAAAACAGACGGCCCAAGTTGCCGCCAATGCCCACCGCCGCCTGGATCAACCCGCCACCACCCGAGGAGAAACAACCGACCAGCGAACCACACCACTGCACACTAAATGAATGCCCTGTGGTGTCGCAAAGTCA
>JANLPN010000277.1:0-14297 GCA_031367285.1 Betaproteobacteria bacterium
CTCATGTTTGATCAACTGCCCGCCGACGAAGGTTCCGACACCGGTGCTCGGGTCCTCGCCCCCGCGCAGGCTGTCATCATTACGTGCATTGCCAAACGCGAACATGGCGGACACGCCTGGCAGAACACCCTCCGCCAACGGTAGTGGTATCAGCTTGATGTCCGCTGGATTCTCGGGCACAAAGAGATCCTGGCGCGCCACCAGCGGTGGCACGTTGGAGCGCTCGCTGGTGCGGCTGGGCAGGCTGTTGCCGTCCTTCACGCGGACCACTTCGCCCACAATCACGTCCACACATCCCGCATTGGTACAGACCACGATGGCGTCCTGCTCGCCGGCAACGTCCATCGTGCCGTCGGCATTGATACGGCCGGAGAAGCCCGAGCCTCGAATACCGATCGTCGCGGTATTGGTCGTAACCTTGTAGTTTTCGCGGTTGCGCTTGCCAATCAGGCCGGTAATAGCGCGCATCCCGCCGCGCAGAAAGCTGACTGCGAAGCTGTCCTTGGAAGCATCGTTTTCGTCCGCGTATTTGTCGATATTGAACTGGCTGTTGGGAGAAAGCGACAACAGCCCGCCATCCGAGAATCGAATCTGTGCCTGCCCGGCATTGCCGGTAACGATGCTGTCGCCGGATTCGATGGACTGGCCCTTCGCCAATGGCGTCGCCGCCGCGCCGCGCCGCACATTTACGTCACCCGCCGCAAACTGCGCGATGCCAGCGGCCGCGTGCACGTGCAAGGGATAGATTGCAGCCAGGGCCATCAGCAACGCGGCATTCTTGAGCTGGAAACGATGGTTCATTGGAGGACCTTTGACGTTGGACGATGGGGTGCTTGATCTCAGAACTCGTATCGCGCCGCCACCGAGATGGTGGTCCGGTCATAGTCGTTGATCGCAACACTGGATTGGTTTCGGATGTAACTCAGTTGCGGCGTGACGCGCCATGCCTTCGCAGGCACCCAGTTGACTCCAATACTCAAGCTGGTCTGATCGTCTTTGCGCTTCACCAGGAAGAACGGGTCCTGCCCGCCGTAGCTTCGATTCTCATAACCGAAAGCAGCGTACACCGCCAGGGTCGGATTGATCGACTTTTGCAGGCCCAGTCGCAAGCCCCCCAGGGAGTGGCCGAAATAGGGAACTCCAGAAGTGGTTTCGTTTTCACTTCCGGCGTAAATGCCCCCCCAACCCAACAGGCCATCACCGAACTGTTGCGCGTACGACCCGCCAAGCACGATGCGGTTGGCATCCCTGATGCTTTGGTTGGGGTAATGCAATTTGGAGTACTGCAGGTACGCACCCATCTCCCGGTTGCTGTCCATACGGTACACCCACTCGCCCACGGCGCCGCGCTGGGTACGGGTGACAGTCCCGTCAACTGTGTAGTCTTCATAAACGGCGACGGCACTGAACTCCTGCCGATCCAGCCGGTAGGAAGCACCCCCGCTCAAGTTGAGCTGGTGGTTGTTGAACTGCCCCTGGTTTAGATTTGCCCTCGTAATGGCACCGGCAGCGCCAATGGCGGACCAGCGTGAGTCGATCACGTAACGGCCAGACACTGCGGCTGCCAACCCGGCAAAAGTAGCGCTCTTTTTCACGGCATTGGCGCCCAAGGTGACGTTTCCACCGAGTGCCGGCACCGCCACGTTGGCGTTCTGCGGCCCGCTCGAGATATTGTCATCGTGTCCCACGCTGGCTTCCACATACCCGCGCCAGGAGGATTGAGCCAGGGCCTCCGCGGCGTCGATCGCCCGCAGGAATTGGTCTATGGTAAGCGCGGCTTCAGCGGGCGCGCCCTGGGCCTTGGCCTGTTCGAGCAACGCCCTGGCGGATTTGCTGTCGCCAACCGCAAACATGGCACGACCCAACTCAGCGCGCGCACGGGTGTTGCCGGGTTGTACGATTGTTGCGCGCTCCAGGGCCATTACGGCACGCACATGCTCCCCACTCTGGTTGGCGGCAATTCCAAAGACGGTGTCGAAGTCCGGGTCGCCGGCACGGGTCACCTCAAAAGGCTCCAGCATGTCGTAGGCAGCCTTGGCATTTCCGGACTCGGCCAACGCCAATGCATCCCGCACGAGCGCGTCCATCTCGGCATGGGCAGCGTTGGGAAGAAGAAACGCGGTCAAGGCGAGCGCGCAAAGCTGCGAGAGCGGGAACGTTGTTTTCATTGGTGTTGGGCCTGACACAGAACTCTCTTAGTTATACCACCATGGACCAAATTCAGACAACGGGTTTATCCCGAAAGTGTGGCGTTTGCACCTCACGGCGCGGCCTGTTGCCCGGCACATTTCAGACCGTGAGACAGGTGCAGGTTTTCTTCGGGGACCCGGGCAGCCCTTACGGGGTGATGGCTGTAGGTGGGTGCCTCGGCATCGGTGGCACAATCGCCGGGTTACTAGGCCCTTCCCAATGCCACAGTCGCATCCGCCAACCGGTTCAGCCGTGCCGCGGAAGGTTAATCAACAGCTTTGACCGGCTAATGTTTCCTCAAGGGAAACGGAGTTAAGCGCGCCATGAGCCAGACCATGCCCCCCGGCCCCGTACCGGCGTCGAACTACCACGCCTACCAGGCCAACACGTATCTGTATGGCGGCAATGCGCCGTATGTCGAGGAGATGTACGAAAACTACCTGGCCAATCCGGGCAGCGTGCCCGACTCCTGGCGCGACTACTTTGACGCATTGCAACATGTACCTGCGGTGGATGGCAGCTTCTCCAAGGACGTGCCGCACCTGACTGTCGTCAACGCCTTTGCCGAACGTGCCAAGCTTGGCGGTACCAAGGTGGTGGTGGCCAGTGCGGACGCCGAAATGGGCCGCAAACGCACGGCGGTACAGCAACTGATTGCCGCCTACCGCAATGTCGGCGCCCGATGGGCCGACCTGGACCCGCTAAAACGCAGTGAGCGCGACAAGATCCCGGAGCTGGAAAGCGCGTTCTACGGCTTTAGCGACGCCGACCAGGAAGCTGTGTTCGATACCAGCAACACCTTCTTCGGCAAAGACCGCATGAGCCTGCGCGACCTGCTCAATGCCTTGCGCGAGACCTACTGCGGCACCATAGGCGCGGAATACATGTACATCACGGACCAGACGCAAAAGCGCTGGTGGATGCAAAAGCTGGAATCGATCCGCAGCAAGCCCAATTTCGATGCCGAAAAAAAGCTGCATATCCTGGACCGCCTTACCGCCGCCGAAGGTCTGGAGCGTTTCCTGCACACCAAGTACGTAGGGCAAAAGCGTTTCTCGCTGGAGGGCGGCGAGAGCTTCATTGCTTCGATGGACGAGCTTATCCAGCGGGGCGGCAGCGTCGGATTACAGGAAATCGTGATTGGCATGGCACACCGCGGCCGGCTCAACGTGCTGGTCAATTCCCTGGGCAAACTGCCGGCCGACCTGTTTGCCGAGTTCGACCACACGGCCCCGGAAGACCTGGCCAGCGGCGACGTCAAGTACCACCAGGGCTTCAGTTCGGACGTGTCCACCCCCGGCGGGCCGGTGCATTTGACATTGGCCTTCAATCCCTCCCATCTGGAGATCGTCAACCCGGTGGTCGAAGGTTCGGTGCGCGCGCGCATGGACCGCCGTGCCGACCCCAAAGGCAAGCAGGTGTTGCCCGTGCTGGTACACGGCGACGCCGCATTTGCGGGTCAGGGCGTAGTGATGGAAACGCTGGCATTGGCCGAAACGCGCGGCTATCACACTGGCGGCACGGTGCACATCGTGATCAACAACCAGATCGGCTTCACCACCAGCGACCCGCGCGACAGCCGCTCCACGCTGTATTGCACGGACGTGGTCAAGATGATCGAGGCCCCGGTGCTGCATGTGAACGGGGACGACCCGGAAGCCGTGGTGTTGGCGACACAGATGGCACTGGAATACCGCATGGAGTTCCAGAAAGACGTGGTGGTGGACATCATCTGTTTCCGCAAGCTCGGGCACAACGAGCAGGACACACCGGCGTTGACCCAGCCGCTGATGTACAAGAAGATCGCACAGCATCCCGGCACGCGCCGCCTGTACGCCGACAAACTGGCCGCGCAGGGTTTTGGTGCCGGCCTGGGCGACGACATGGTCAAGGCGACACGGGCCGCGCTGGACGCTGGAAAGAATACCTTTGACCCGGTGCTGACCAACTTCAAGAGCAAGTACGCGGTGGACTGGATGCCGTACCTCAACAAGAAGTGGACCGACGCGGGGGACACGGCGATTCCGCTGGCTGAGTGGAAGCGGCTGGCGAACAAGCTGACGACCATTCCAGAAAGCGTTGCGCCACACCAATTGGTGAAAAAGGTTTATGCCGACCGGGCCGCAATGGGCAGGGGCGATATTCCGGTGGACTGGGGTATGGGTGAACACATGGCGTTTGCGTCATTGGTGGCCAGCGGCTACCCGGTACGCTTGAGTGGGGAAGACTGCGGCCGTGGCACCTTTACCCATCGACATGCGGTGATCCACGACCAGAACCGCGAAAAGTATGACGAAGGCACCTACACACCGCTTTGCAACGTGGCTGACGGCCAGGCGCCGTTTGTGGTGATCGACTCCATCCTGTCGGAAGAGGCGGTGTTGGCGTTTGAGTACGGCTACGCGTCCAACGACCCGAATACCCTAGTTATCTGGGAAGCGCAGTTTGGCGATTTTGTGAATGGCGCACAGGTCGTGATTGACCAGTTCATCGCTTCCGGGGAAGTCAAGTGGGGCCGTGTCAACGGCATCACCCTGATGCTGCCGCACGGCTACGAGGGCCAGGGGCCGGAGCATAGCTCGGCGCGGCTGGAGCGTTTCATGCAGCTAAGCGCCGACACCAATATGCAGGTGGTGCAGCCTACGACGGCGAGCCAGATCTTCCACATCCTGCGTCGCCAGATGGTGCGCAACCTGCGCAAGCCGCTCGTCATCATGACGCCCAAGTCCCTGCTGCGCGCCAAGGATGCGGCCTCGCCACTGTCGGAATTCACCAAGGGCAGCTTCCAGACCGTGATCCCGGAAAACAAGGAACTCAAGGCTGAAAAAGTCAAGCGTATCGTCACTTGCACCGGCAAGGTTTATTACGATCTGGCCAGGAAGCGCGAAGAGCGCGGTTCAGAAGATGTGGTGATCATCCGCATCGAGCAGCTGTACCCTTTCCCGCATAAGGCGTTTGCGGCGGAAATCAGGAAATACCCCAACGCGACGGATGTCGTCTGGTGCCAGGACGAACCGCAAAACCAGGGCGCCTGGTTTTTCGTGCAGCACTACATCCATGAAAACATGCAGGACGGCCAGCGGCTGGGTTACTCGGGCCGGGCCGCGTCGGCGTCACCCGCCGTAGGTTATTCCCACCTGCACCAGGAGCAGCAAAAGGCGCTGGTGGATGGTGCGTTTGGAAAACTCAAGGGTTTTGTGCTCACCAAGTGAGACGGCGAACAGAAAATAGAAATCAGTGAATAGTCGAAAGAATTGATATGGCCATCGTAGAAGTCAAGGTCCCGCAGTTGTCCGAGTCGGTCGCGGAAGCAACCATGCAGCAGTGGAAAAAGAAAGTCGGCGACATGGTTGCCATGGATGAAATCCTGGTCGAAATAGAAACCGACAAAGTCGTGCTGGAAGTCCCGGCGCCCGCGGCCGGCGTGCTGGCGGAACTGCTGGTTGCCGATGGTGCGACCGTGGCGGCAGAGCAGTTGATTGCCCGTATTGATACGGATGGCAAGGCAATTGCGGCCGCGCCGGCAACCCCTATTGCAGCCGCAGCGCCTTCAGTGGCTGCCATGCCTGCTGCTTCCACGTCCATGGCCGGCGTGGCTATGCCCGCCGCGGCCAAGCTGATGGCCGATAACGAGCTTGCCGCGGGCAGCGTCTCCGGTACGGGCAGGGATGGACGCGTGACCAAGGGCGACGTTCTGGCTACCATGGCCAGACCCGCGGCGCCGACGCTGGCACCCAGTGTTGCACCGGCGCTTGCGGCACCCGCGCTGCCGCAAGTGGCAACCCCGAAAGTCAACCTGGGCGACCGCCCGGAGCAGCGTGTACCGATGAGCCGCCTGCGTGCCCGGGTCGCGGAACGCTTGCTGCAGTCCCAGTCGTCTAACGCCATATTGACCACGTTCAACGAAGTCAATATGGCGCCGGTAATGGAAATGCGCAAACGCTTCCAGGAGAAGTTCGAGAAGGAACATGGCGTCAAGATCGGCTTCATGAGTTTCTTCGTGAAGGCGGCGGTACACGCTCTCAAGAAGTACCCGGTGCTCAATGCGTCGGTGGACGGTAACGACATCGTCTACCACGGCTACTTCGACGTGGGTATCGCAGTGGGTTCACCGCGCGGCCTGGTCGTGCCTATCCTGCGCAATGCCGACCAGATGGGTTTTGCCGACATCGAGAAAAAAATCTCCGACTACGGCGCCAAGGCGCGTGACGGCAAGCTGGGCATTGAAGAAATGACCGGTGGCACTTTCTCGATCTCCAACGGCGGCGTATTCGGCTCCATGTTGTCCACCCCCATCATCAATCCGCCGCAATCGGCGATCCTGGGTGTACACGCCACCAAGGATCGCGCGGTGGTGGAGAACGGAGCGGTGGTGGTGCGCCCAATCAACTACCTGGCCTTGAGTTACGACCACCGCATCATCGACGGACGCGAGGCCGTGCTTGGCCTGGTGGCGATGAAAGAAGCGCTGGAAGACCCGGCGCGGCTGCTGTTTGACATTTGATTGCGCAGCGGATCGGACCGAGGGGCAGTCGCGCAGGGACCTGAACTGACGGAACATCATGAGTAAATATTTCGACGTCGTCGTCATCGGCGGCGGGCCAGGTGGATACATTGCCGCGATTCGGGCCGCGCAACTCGGATTCACGGTGGCCTGCGTGGACGAATGGAAAAACGCAAAGGACGGCCCGGCGCTTGGCGGCACCTGTACCAACGTGGGGTGTATTCCGTCCAAAGCGCTGTTGCAGTCCTCGGAACACTTTGAGCATGCGGGCAAACATTTCGCCGAACACGGCATCGAGGTCAAAGGCCTCAGCCTGGACCTCGCAAGAATGCTCGGCCGCAAGGACGCGGTCGTCAAGCAGAACAACGACGGCATCCTGTATCTGTTCAAGAAGAACAAGGTCTCCTTCTTCCATGGCCGCGGGTCGTTTGCCAAGGCTGGCGATGGAACTTATGAGATCGCCGTGGCCGGTGCCGCGCCCGATACGATCAGCGGCAAACATGTCGTTCTGGCCACCGGCTCCAATGCGCGCGCGCTTCCCGGTGCACCGTTCGACGAGCAGAATATTCTCTCCAATGATGGTGCTTTGCGTGTTGGCGCCGTGCCGAAAATACTGGGCCTGATTGGCTCGGGCGTCATTGGCCTGGAGATGGGCTCGGTCTGGCGCCGCCTCGGAGCGGAGGTGACGGTTCTGGAAGCGCTGCCGGTGTTTCTGGGCGCGGTCGATGAGCAGATCGCCAGGGAGGCACACAAGGCTTTTGCCAAACAAGGTCTGAAGATCGAACTGGGTGTCAAGGTTGGCGCCATCGAGAATGGCGCCGCGGGTGTCTCGGTGGCCTACACCAATGCCAAGGGCGAGGCGCAAACACTTTTGGTGGACAAACTCATTGTGTCCATAGGCCGGGTACCCAACACCACCGGCCTGAATGGCGAGCTGGTGGGTCTGAAACTCGACGAGCGCGGCGTTATCGTCGTTGATGCCGACTGCAAGACCAATCTGCCCAATGTCTGGGCCATCGGCGATGTGGTGCGTGGGCCGATGCTGGCGCACAAAGCCGAAGAAGAGGGTGTTGCGGTGGCCGAACGTATCGCAGGCCAGCATGGGCACGTAAATTTCAATACGATTCCGTGGGTGATCTACACCAGCCCGGAGATCGCCTGGGTCGGGCAAACCGAGCAGCAACTGAAAGCGGCGGGGCGGGCCTACAAGGCGGGTACTTTCCCGTTTCTGGCCAATGGCCGCGCTCGTGCGCTGGGCGACACCACGGGCATGGACAAGATGCTGGCGGACGCCGCTACCGACGAGATTCTGGGCGTACATATCGTGGGCCCCATGGCCAGCGAGCTGATCGCCGAATGTGTCGTGGCGATGGAGTTCCGCGCCAGCAGCGAAGACATCGCCAGGATCTGCCATGCCCATCCGTCGCTGGGCGAGGCCACCAAGGAGGCTGCCTTGGCCGTGGACAAGCGCACCCTGAATTTCTAGCAGCTTGTGACAACGGTTCTGGAGGCTTACCAGCGCGAACTTGTCGGGCGGTCCTACGGCAGCGATCCAGGCCAACTTGCCGCCGTGGCGGCGCTGGACCGGTGCGCGGGCGATTGGGCGGCCTACAAAGCCCAACGTTCCAACAGGCTGAAGAAGCTTATCAACCGGCCCGAGATTCCTCGTGGTGTTTACCTGTATGGCGGGGTCGGGCGGGGTAAGAGCTTCCTGATGGATTGTTTTTTCGGGGCGGTCACGGTGCAGCGCAAGACGCGCCTGCATTTTCACGAGTTCATGCGCGAGGTGCACCGGCAGCTCGCGAACCTGCAGGGCACCGTGAATCCGCTGGACGAGCTGGCGCGGCAAATGGCCAGGAAATACCGGCTGATCTGCTTTGACGAGTTCCACGTGGCGGACATCACCGACGCGATGATCCTGCACCGGCTGCTGCGCGCGTTGTTCGATGAGGGTGTGGGTTTTGTGACCACATCCAACTTTCGCCCCGACGACCTGTATCCGAATGGTTTGCACCGCGACCGCATACTGCCGGCCATCGCCCTGCTCAACGAGAAGCTCGAAGTGGTAGCTATCGGTGAGGGCACGGATTACCGGCGCCTGGCCATGGAGCAGTTCCGGCTTTACCATGTGCCGTTGGGCGCCGTCGCCGATGCCCAGATGCGCGAAGCCTTCGCCCGGCTGGCGGATTCCAGGGACGAGGACCCCATGCTGCACATAGAAGCGCGCGAGATTCGCGCCCGGCGCCGCTCCGGCGGCGTAGTGTGGTTTGACTTCAAGACCTTATGTGGTGGGCCCCGGTCGCAGAACGACTACCTGGAGATCGCAACCCAGTTCCACACCGTCCTGCTCAGCGATGTCCCGGCCATGCCGCTGCGCATGGCTTCGGAGGCGCGCCGGTTTACCTGGCTGATCGACGTCTTGTACGACCGGCGCGTCAAACTGATAATGTCGGCGGAGGTTGCACCGGAGTTGCTGTACACCGAAGGTCCCCTGGCCCATGAATTCGCGCGTACGGTGTCGCGTCTGCACGAGATGCAGTCGAAGGCGTTTATGGCGCAGGAGCGCCGACTGGTAAATACGGACTTGACATGAAAACCCTCATCCTGTCTTTGTGGATGGCTTTGGCGGTTCTGCCCGCGTACGCGCAGGCAGACCTGAACGTGGACGACATCGTGGTGCAGCGGGACGCGGAGGAGCGCGAACGCATCCGGCAGACCCGCGCAAGCGAGCAGGCACTGTTCACCGCCCAGGAAATCCGGTGTTACGCACGCTTTGCCGTTACGGATTGCCTGGACGAGGTTCGTGGCCGCAAGCGCGAGGTGCTGGCCGATTTGCGGCGCCAGGAAATCTCGCTCAACGACGCGCAACGCAAGCGCCGTGCCGCGGAACAATTGCTGCGGTCGGACGAGAGGCTGCTCCAGCGCGCACCCTGAGCGGTGTTCTTGGGGGACCTCAGGAGTCGAGCGGTTCGAGTTTCACGATCACCAGAGACAGGTTGTCACCGGAGCCCATGGCGCGCGAGCGGGCTTTGTCGATCAGGAATTCGGTCGCTTCCCGGGCCGAAAGCTTGGCCAGTACAGCGCCAATTTCGTCGTCCGTGAAGTAATGCCACACGCCATCGCTGCAGGCGAGCAGGCAGTCGCCGGCGCGCAACTTGGGGATGACATGGATGTCCACCGGCGGATCGCTTTCGGTGCCCAGGCAACCCATCAGAATATTGGACTGGGGATGTACGTTGGCCTGCTCTTCGGTGATTTCTCCGCGTTTTACCAGCAGCTGGACATAAGAGTGGTCAATGGTGCGGCGCACGAACTTGCCCGCCTGGTAGTGGTAGACACGCGAGTCCCCGGCGTGGGCCCAGTGGCACTCGCCGCCTGAATTGATCAGGAATGCCGCTACCGTGCTATGAGGTTCCTCCTCGGCCGAGATGGCGGTCAGCCGGATCACCACATGGGCCTCGCGGGCGATTTGCATCAACATGGCCGCCGGGTCATCCACTTCCGGCGCATAACGCTCGAACAGTTGTTTGGCCGTCATGATGACCTGGTCGGAGGCTTTGCGCCCACCGCTGCGGCCACCCATGCCATCCGCGACGATGGCCAATACGCATCCATTGGCACGTGGGTGGTTGAGCAGCGTAACGCGGTCCTGCTGGTAGTCGCGGTCTCCCTTATGAATGCCGGTCGAGGCGGTGAGTCGGTAACCTTTGGTCATTTTTGAGCTGCAGGAAGCAGGCCGGCCCTCGAAAAGTATGGCGTAAACACGTATTATCGAACTCGCTGGCAAGGCGACTCTTTCCAGCCGCGACGAGAACAATTCTAGACCTATCCCGTGGAGCTGAATCACCATTCCCCCGACCGCCGGCTGATTGAGTTGGCCATGGAACATGCCGATCTCGATGCGCTGATAGACCGCGCCGCCCTGGTCGCACCCATAGACGAACTGATGATGCGCCGGCTGAAGAAGCGGCGCCTGTCGCTCAAAGACGAAATTACGCGTATCAAGGGCCTGTTGTCGCCTGATGAGACCGCTTGAACAGGCCTTGATGAGTTTGCAAGACCAGGTGGAACAGGCGTTTGCACCGGGCAGCGCCCTGTCGGCGGCGGTCCGCCAATTCAGCCCGCGTCCCGGACAAACCGAAATGGCCAGGGCCGTGGCAAGCACCATTGAGAATGGCGGGGCGCTGGTGGTCGAAGCCGGCACGGGGGTGGGCAAGACGTTTTCCTATCTGGTGCCGGCGCTACTGAGTGGTACGCGGGTCTTGTTGTCCACCGCCACCAAAACACTGCAGGACCAGTTGTTCGGGCGCGACTTGCCGCAAATTGTGCAGGCGCTCGGTTTGCCGGTGCGTTGTGCACTGCTCAAGGGCCGCGGCAGTTATCTGTGTCTGCACCGCATGGAGCAGGCGCGTGAGAGCGTGGCGCCGGGAGACCGCACGGCGGCCAGAACGCTGGCCCGGATCGAACAGTGGTCGCAGGTTACAAAAAGCGGGGATCTGGCTGAACTGGTGGGCCTGGACGAGCGTTCACCGTTGTTGCCCCACGTGACCTCGTCGCGCGAGAATTGCCTGGGTGTCCCATGCCCCAAGTTTCGTGCCTGTCACGTCAACCAGGCGCGGCGCGAGGCGCTGGCGGCTGACGTAGTGGTGATCAACCACCATCTTTTCTTTGCCGATATGGCGGTTCGCGAGTCGGGCATGGCAGAGTTGTTGCCTAGCGTTCAGACGGTGGTATTTGACGAGGCCCACCAACTCAATGAGACCGGCCTGCAGTTCCTGGGCCGGCATCTGGGCACCGGGCAAATCATCGATTTCGCGCACGACCTTCTGGCTACCGGTTTGCAGCAGGCCCGTGGCCTGAAAGACTGGCAGCAGCTTGCGTCGGATACCGAGCGCAGCGCTCGTGATCTGCGCATGCTGGTCGGAAAGGCACCAACCACTACACGGCTTCGCTGGACCAGCGCGGCGCCGGAACAGGTCGCCGTGGAGGATTGGAAGCTTGCGTTGGCAGCGGTGCAGGAAACCTGTGCCCACGCTGCGCTGGAGGTGAGCCGGGTTACCGAAATCGGCCCGGACTTCGAGCGCCTGCGTGAGCGCGGCACCCAGCTTGCGGGTCTGGCGGAGTTTTTTCTCAAGGTCCGTGACCCTGCGTGCGTGCGCTGGCTGGACGTGGGCGCGCAGCTGCGGCTGATCGAATCGCCGCTGGATATTGCCCAGGCCGTGCAGGACAAGATGGTCAAGGCCGAGGGGGATCCACAAAGCAGGCGGTCGTGGATATTTACCTCGGCGACGCTGGGGGACGAGCCCATGTTGCGCTGGTTCACCGAGCCCTGTGGTTTGGTGGAGGCGCAGACGCTGCGCGTGGAGAGCCCGTTCGACTACCAGCGCCAGGCCGCTGTGTATGTGCCACGCAATTTGCCCAAACCCGGTGATCCTGACCACAGCGCGCAGGTCGCCGCACTGGTGGCGCGTGCAGCGCCGTTGATTGGCGGACGGACACTGGTATTGACGACGACGCTGCGCGCGCTGCGCACTATCAGCGAAGCCTTGAGCCTGCACTTCGCGGGTTCTCCGACGATCCAGATACTGGTGCAGGGCCAGGGTCCCAAACGCGAACTGATGGATCGGCTGCGCCATGCCGTGGACGACGGTGGTCCCGGCTGCATACTGGTTGCATCGGCCTCGTTCTGGGAGGGAGTGGACGTGCCGGGCGACGCGTTGCAGCTGGTGGTGATTGACAAACTGCCGTTTCCTCCTCCCAATGACCCTCTGGTGGAGGCCCGCGCGGGCCGGCTGGAGGCCGCCGGGCGCAGTGCGTTCAACGACTATTTCATCCCGGAGGCGGCCATCGCGCTCAAGCAGGGCGCCGGCCGCTTAATCCGGCGCGAGTCTGATCGCGGGGTACTGGTACTTTGCGACACCCGACTGAACTTGATGGGTTATGGGCGGCGCCTGCTGGCGGCATTGCCACCGATGCGCGCGATCAAGACGGAAAACGAGCTGGTGGAGGTGCTCGCCAGCCTTACCAAATCTTCCACCATGGATCGGCAGACCCCTTGAAGCCCTGGGTGATGAATTCGCTGTTGGGGTAATTCGTCTCCAGAACCCGTTTTGAGTCATCGCGCAGCTGCGTCAGTCCGAGTGCATCGTAGGACCTGACCATGATGTACAGCGCCTCCTCCAAAGCCGGAACATCACGGTAGTCCGCCAGCGCGGACTGGGCCCGGTTTACCGCCGCCACATAGGCACCGCGCCGGTAGTAATAACGTGCAACGTGTACCTCGTACTCGGCCAGCGAATTGACGATATAGGTCATACGCAGGCGCGCATCGGGGGTGTAACGCGAATCCGGAAAACGCGCCACCAGTTCCTTGAACGCCTCAAACGATTCCTTGGCCGCCTTCTGGTCGCGTTCGGAGAGATTTTGGCGGGTCAAAAACGACAGCCAGCCCAAGTCGTCGTTGAAGTTGACGATACCTTTAAGATAAAGCGCGTAATCGATCGCTGGGCTCGCCGGGTGCAGCTTCACGAAACGATCCAGCGTTGCCTGCGCCTGCGCCGGCTCGTTCGACTTGTATTGCGCGTAGGCCTTGTCCAACTGGGCCTGCTGCGCCAGTGGCGTGCCGGCAGCGCGGCCTTCGAGTTTTTCATAAAGGGTCACGGCCTTGTCGTAGGAACCCGAATTCAATTCATCCTTTGCTTCGGCATATATCTTGTTGGGGCTCCAGGTGCTTGTTTTGTCGTCCGATTTGGTGGAGGCGCAACCGGCAAACAACACGCTTGCCCCGGCCAGCAGCAGAATCCGGACCGTCGATAATTTGGCTAGGAGCATGGGGTAACCTTATTGAAAAATTCCACTTTGATTATATCGGCCGCCTCCGGCGTCGAGGATGCGGACGACGGGCTCGATAGCGGGTCGCAGGTCGAATTGCGTGAGTTGCTCGTCCCGCCCGAGCAACACGGCGAACGCTTCGACAAATCACTGGTGCTGGCAATCCCCGAGTTCTCGCGCAGTTATCTGCGGCAACTGATTGAGGAGGGCGCCGCCGAGGTCAACGGCGTGGTGGTGCGAAAACCGTCCACACGACTCAAGGTGGGTGACCGTTGTGCCGTCGCCCTGCGGCCCACCAGCCAGAGCCGGGCCTTCCAGCCGCAGGCCATGCCCCTGCACGTCGTATTCGAAGACGAACACCTGCTGGTGGTCAACAAGCCGGCCGGGCTGGTGGTGCATCCTGCCCCCGGCCATTGGAGTGGCACCTTGCTCAATGGCCTGCTCGCCCACAACGTTGTTTTTGCGGACGTGCCCAGGGCCGGCATCGTGCACCGGCTGGACAAGGACACCAGTGGCCTGATGCTGGTGGCGCGAACGCGTCCGGTAATGGAGCTGCTGGTGCAGATGATTGCCGCTCGCGGCGTGCAGCGGCAGTACCTGGCGCTGGCACACCGCCCATGGTCGGGGCCGGCCACCCGCGACGTGTCTTCACCGATCGGCCGTGATCCGAAGAATCGCTTGCGCATGGCCGTGGTTGACCTGGCGCGTACAGCCGGCAAGCCCGTCCGGACCACACTGGAACTGCTCGTCAACGGTGACCTGGGATGCCTGG
>JANLPN010000301.1:0-26044 GCA_031367285.1 Betaproteobacteria bacterium
CCGGCCAGCTTGCCGCCGCTGAGCGCGGCACGGATACTGCGCTCGGTGGCTTCGGACACAGCCGCGTCGCGCGAGTCCTCGATCCCCATGGCCAACGCCAGATCGGCGCGGCCTATGAACAGGCCGTCCACCCCATCCAGGGCCGCGATAGCTGCCGCGTTTTCCACCGCCTGCGGGCTTTCGATCTGGCACACCACCAGCGCCTGGTCACCCACCGTCAAGGCCTGCTTCATGCCCATACCGCCGTAACCCGCAAAACGCGGCGAGCCCGAATACCCGCGCGTGCCACCGCGAAACTTTGCATGGGCCAACACCTCCTGCGCGTCGGCCACGCTGTCCACATGCGGCACCAGCAGGCCAGCGGCGCCCATGTCGAGCACCGACAGGATGCCCGCCGCGCTGCGTTCCTGGATGCGCACCAGCAGCGGCAGACCGGCGGCGCGGCCCGCCAGCAACATCACGTCCAGCAGGGCACGGTCCAGCGGCGCATGTTCGGCATCCAGCACGCCGAAGTCCAGCGTGCTGGTGCCCAGCACTTCCACCACATGCGGCGACCCGGTCTTGATAAAAGTTCCGACCTGGTAACGCGTCGGTTTGCGCGTCAACACGCGCTCCGGTTTTTCGGGACTTGCCATGGTGTTGGTGTCATGCAGCTTGCGGAAGCGGAGCGGTTCAATCAGCAGCCTGTCCGGGAGGGCCTTGCAGAACAGGGCGCTCGAAGATTTCGCCCAGGGCGGCGTAATACGGCCCACCCAAGCGCGCCACCGGCTGCATCTTGACGCTGTCTATGTGTTTGCCGTCGAACACCGCGTTCGACAGGTGAAAGGCCAGCACCTCGCCGATATACAAGGTGTTGAGCGGGCCCAGGCGCACGGCCTGGTGCAGGCGGCACTCCATCTGCACCGGCGAAGCGGCCACACGCGGCGGCTTGACGAAGCGGCTGGGCAACAAGGCGATGCCCAGCACCTGCGGCTCGCTGACATCAGGCCTATATTCCGCGGAGCACTGGTGCATCAACTCCATATTTGGCATGGTGGCGACGTTGACGACGAATTCACCCGTCTCGGTAATGTTGCGTGCGGTGTCCTTCAACACGCCGCGCCGCGCGCCGATATTTACGGCCAGCATGGGCGGGCTGTGCGATACGTAGTTGAACGAGCTGAAGGGCGCGGCATTGACCAGCCCCTGCGCGTCCATGCTGGTGATCCATGCAATGGGCCGGGGCACCACGGCGCCACACAGCAGGCGGTAGGCCGTCTGGGTGTCCATGCCCGTGGCACTCAGGGTGGTAAAGCCGTCCGGCACCGCGGATTCAGCCCCGTGGAACGGCTTCTGGGTTTCCGCCATGTCAGGCCTTCGCGCCGCCCTTGACGAAAACGCGTTTGCCAGTGTCGTGCAGCACCGAGCGTTTCTCCTGCTCCGACAACAGCACCGAGGCATTGAGCATACGTTGCACCATGTCCTTGTAGGTGCCCGACGAGGTGCCGATGTCGGAGCCCCACATCACGTGGTCGGCACCGAACAGGTCCACCGCGCGCCGCAGCACCTTGTCGGCGGGAACATTGGCCTCGCGGCAGATGTCGAGGTTGATGGAGGTGAATTTGAAGAATATATTCTTCTCGGGTGCCAGGGTCTCGTAGCGTTCGTCCAGGCCGAAATGCGCACACTCGTCCATCTCGGGCTCCAGCAGGTGGTCCAGCACCAGCCGGATGTCGGGGTACTTTCTGGCCAGCGCGATGATCGCCGGAATCGATGGCCCGCCACCACCGGTGGCCAGCACTTCAAGATTCATCACCAAGCCGGCGTCCTGCGCCACCTGCCAGGTTTTCAGAGCCTGCGGGGAATTCAGCCAGGGCATGCTGCCGTCCGGCTCACGCCCCCCAAACAGGCGCACGCCGGCCAGACCGTGCTGGCGGATGAACTGGCGCACCAGTGAGGGGGTTGCTTCGTCTTCCGCATCCAGGATAACCACCGCCGAGAACAGCGCGGGATATTGGTCGGAGGAGTCCAGGATATAGCTGTTGTCGTAGCGGTAAATCATGCGTTTTTGCACTGCCACGATGCCATCCACGTTTTCCTCCCACATCCAGCGCAGCACCCGCGCGGCGTCGGGCACCTCATTGATCGGGTTCGGGCCGTGGTGGCCACCTGGTTTGCCGATCACGCCCGGTGCGCGGTAGGGCGCATTGGCCGCGCGCTGCATGGGATTACGCGGGTAACGTTGCTGGTCATCGGCGACCAGGTGGGCATGGGAGTCGAATAGCAGCGGCCGTTCAGAGGTCATTGGACCCCCTCGCTTGTCACTGCCCTGGCGTCGGTAACGACCGACGACGCAGGTACTACGCTGTACGGGTCATCGCCAGAGGCGATGCCTCTTCGGCCCGTCCAAGCCTGCACCGGCAGGCTCGGAGCCGCGGGCCTTAGCCCCAAGGGGGCGTTCGCTTGCTTGAAGCGGTTCTGCGCTGCGCTCATCTGTTCCTCCTCAAATCGGATGTGTACGATTGGCCAGTCACTCCAGGGAAATCTTCGCCGCGTCAACGACACGTTTCCACTTTGCCGCCTCGGACGCCATCAAGGTGCCCAGCAGCTCGGGCGGGCCATTCGACTCGACCATGCCGAACTGGGCCAACTTGGCGCGTCCATCGGCGGAGGCGGAGAAACGGTTGATCTCCTGGTTCAGGCGCGCAACGATGGGTTTGGGCAAGCCCGCCGGCCCCACGATGGCGAACCAGACCGTGGCTTCTACCTCGATGCCTTGTTCCATAGCGGTAGGCACATTGGGCAGGCCCGGAAAGCGCTTTCTCGACGTAACAGCCAGTCCGCGCAACTTGTCCGACTGGATACTGGGAATAAACGCGGTAACCGGTGCGGAAATCGCCTGGATGCTGCCGCCCAGCAGATCGGACAGGGCCGGCGTGTCGCCCTTGTAGGGCACCGACTGCAGCGGCGCGTTGGAGCTTGACTTAAGGTACTCCAGCGCCAGATGACCGATGGTGCCGTTGCCGGGGTGACCCACGGCGATCTGGCCCGTGCCCGAGCGTGCCAGCGCCAGCAACTCCTTGAGGTTGCCTGCCTTGACCGCCGGATTGCTCACGATGACGAGCGGAATCTCACCCACCAGTGCAATCGGCGTCAAGTCCTTTTGAGCGTCAAAAGGCATGGACGGGTACAGCGACTTGTTGTTGGCCAGCGGCCCGGAGGTGGACAGGCCCAGCGTATAACCGTCCGGCGCAGCCTTGGCAACGGCGTCGGTGCCAATGTTTCCGCCCGCACCGGCCCGGTTTTCCACCACGAACTGCTGGCCCAGCACCGTACTCATCTGCTGCGCGAGCTGGCGCGCCACGATGTCGGTGCTGCCGCCGGGCGGGAACGGCACGATGATCCTGACCGGCTTGGCCGGCCAGTCCGCCTGCGCCTGGGCCGGGCCGGGCGCGACCAGTGCGGCGCATGCAAGCAGTGCGGCCGTGAGGCAAGGGAATTTCAGGGATTGCATGGATGCCTCCGTTTAGTTCATCTGTCTTTGTTCTCTGAGCCGCGCCAGGATACCTGGCAGGCGGCTTTGTGCCCTTTGCCGCAGGTCTTCGTAGACGCTGCGGCCGTGTGCATCTATGGCAACCGTCGCCGGGCCCAGGGCCTCGACACGCAGGGTCACGAGCCGGAATTGCGAGATGTATTCGTTCCAGTGGCTGGACACCACGCCGCGTATGGCCTGCGACAGCGGCGTACAACCGCCGCCCAGAAACGACAGGTAGGCGCAGCCGCTGTCCTGCATGGCCCTTACACTCGCCGCGTCGAGCCCGCCCTTGCCGCCCACCAGGCGCAGGCCCAGGGAACGGATGAGGGTGGGCATGAATATGTTGTAACGCGTGCTGGTGCTGGGATTCAAATACAGGGCCTGCGGGTCCTGCCCCGCGCACGCCGCGTCGCGCACGTAGGAGCTCAGGTGGAAAAACGCTCCGCCCGATAAGTCCAGCGGCAGTGCCTGCCCGGCCTGTATCGCATCCACCATGCGCTGGTGGGTAGGCAGGCCGATGGAGATGGTGATGTCGCCCGACAACATCACCCTGTCGCCGACCGCCAGCGCGCGTACCGCGTCTGCCTCTGGCGGCAACTGCAGATGGTGCAAAGTACTGGTCATTTTTGCCCCCTAAGACGCTGCGCGCTGTTCCCCCCGAGGGGGAGCGAGCGCCTTGGGAGCGGCCCGGCGGCGCTCATTCAAACCACTCCACGCTGCAGTCGTTGCGGATACGGGCGCCGGTGCGCCGGTTGATCCAGCAGTTCAGCGCCACCGCCACCGGCATGAAGCCGTGGCTGGCCGCGTAATCGATATGCACGGCCATGGCTGTGGTGTCGCCGCCCGTGCCCATGGGGCCAAAACCCATGCCGTTGATCGCCGTGAGCAGGCGCTGCTCCATGGCAGCCAGTATCGGCTCCGGGTTGGTCTGGCCAAACGGCCGCAACACACACTGCTTGGCCAAACGTGCGGCGTAATCAAAGGTGCCGCCGATACCTACCCCCACCACAATCGGCGGGCAGGGCTGCGAGCCGGCCTTCATGACCACGTCCAGCACATAGGTCTCTATGGTCTCCAGGCTGGGGTAGACAAAGGTCTCCAGTGCCTCCCAGCGCCCGCTGCCCATGGCCTTGGGCGCACAGACTATCTCCAGCGTGTCCGAGCCGTCGATCACGTCGAAGGTGACGATGGGCATGTCCTTGCCCGCATAACTGCGCTGGTGCGTGAGCGGGTTGGTGACCATCTTGAGGATGGGCGGGTTGATGTGGGTCGCCAGGTGCGCAAAGCCGTCCACGATGGCCTGCCGCAGCGAGCCCTCCAGGCGCACCTGGGTGCCCAGCTTGACCGCATACACCGGGATACCCACGTCGGAGCACACCAGGTGGTCATTGCGCTCGGCCGCATCGGCGCTGTCCAGCATGATGGTGATTGTCTTGCGGGCTATGTCCTCCCCCTCGCGGCCATGCGCGGCACGCAGGGCGGCCTTGGTGTCCTCTGGGATCTTCTTGAGAGAACGCTCGTACAAGGAGGCCGTAACGGACTGGATCAGGGCTTGGGTGATGGGCATTGTCTCGGCGTGCACTGTTCTTGTTGCAGGCCTGCATCATGGGACAGCGTCTCTCAATGATCAACCTTAATTCCAGTGTATTTCATTCTGCGAAACGATACCTCTCCCCATTTATGCGCCACCGTTTGTATGGGATCAGGCCGACGTGGCACTCAGCTCCGTGGCTGTCCCCCGTGGCGGCCTATCGCCGCCAACTCCTCCTTGATGCCGCTGCGCCGAGCGCCCCGCCGGCCTGATCCTGCGGGCTTGGTGGGCGGGTGCAGGGCTCCCCTGGTCTTCGGACGTAATCGATCGGCGAAGAAGGGGACATCCCACACCTAATCTCTGCAAGAAAGGCGGAAAACCATGAATACAAAGCGTGGCAGCCGCGCTACCCCGCCAGACTCAGCCATCAAATTCACAGCGGATGCCCCGCAGACCTCGCACAAAGACTGGGCAGAGGCTGTAGCGCACCGCGGCCTTCCGTTGCCGGGTCGGCGGCTGAGCTGGGTGTCAACCCGCGGAGAAGCATAAGCTTCCCTTATCAACGCACTCCAAGGAAACAAAGTGGCACGTCAAATCATATTCACGCCAAAGGCTGCCAAGCCGCCGCCTATGTACAGCCAGGCGGTCAAAGCCGCCGGCCTGGTGTTCGTCTCGGGTACGGCTCCAACCGATCCTGCCACGGGCGCCTTCAAAGGCACAACCATTCAAGACCAAACCCGACAATGCCTGACCAACATACAAGCCATCCTTGAGGAGGCGGGTAGTTCCCTGGACAAGATAGTCAGCGTAACCATCGTGCTTGCGGACGAAGACGACTTCGCAGGAATGAATGAGGAGTGGCTCAATTGGTTCCCTTCCAATCCGCCCGCTCGCCAGGGCGCCAAGCTGCCTGCACGCATCCCTGGTCTGAAGGTCTCCATTGCGGCAATCGCTGAGGCCTGACCATGCGGAGCTACCCACTCCGGCCTCCTCGGCTCACTTCAGCGTATGCGGGTACTATTTCTGCCCTGCATCGGTCGAACGCTATGAGGCAATAACCTCCGGGCTGGCCGACGCATCGGCCTCCGTCCGCAACGCCCGCACCTGCGTCACGATGTTGTCAGCCGCATCGCGCAGCATGGGTACGTATTCGTTCACCAGCTGCGCCTGTGACACGGCGGTGCGGAAATACCCCATACCCATGGTTGCCGGCACGCGCGTGCCGTCGATGATGGGGACGGCCAGCGTGCCGGAATTGAGCGGCTTGACGCGCGGGCCGCGCACGGCGTAGCCCTGCTCCCGGACCGCCGTCAGATGCGCCTCCAGTTGCCTGCGTCCCCCCGCCGCCCGCAACGCGGCGGCGCTGGCAGCCTCCAGCATACGCAGCAGGATTTCGCGTTCTTCGCCGGCGCAAAACGCAAGATAGGCCAGGCCCATCTCCAGCATACGCACCACGGTGGGCTTGGGCAGCCCGGTTTCCTTATGCAAAAGGTCTACGGTGCTGACGCCGCGCCGGTTCAGCACACGCAGCAGCGACAACACGCGCTGCACCGACTGCACCGGGGCATAAGACGGCCTGGAAGGTTTTTCGTCCATGCCTTGCCCGGACTGACTCCGCGATCAGGACATGGAAAGGGACTTCTTCGCGGCGGCGCGTTTGGCCAGCTCGATCTTGGCAATTGCGTTGCGGTGTACCTCGTCCGGCCCGTCCACGATACGCACGGTACGCTGGTGCGCATAGGCTTCGGCGAGCCAGAAGTCCTGGCTGACACCGGCGGCGCCATGGGCCTGGATGGCCCAGTCCACGATCTTGCACGACATATTGGGCGCTACCACCTTGATCATGGCGATTTCGGCGCGCGCCTGCTTGTTGCCGACGGTGTCCATGCGGTGCGCGGCGTTGAGCGTGAGCAGCCGCGCCTGGTCGATCATGCAGCGCGACTCGGCGATGCGTTCGTGCCATACCGACTGCTCGGCCAGCGGCTTGCCAAATGCGATACGCGCCTGCAGGCGGTCCACCATCATTTCCAGCGCACGTTCGGCGGCGCCGATGGAACGCATGCAGTGGTGGATACGCCCCGGCCCAAGGCGGCCCTGGGCGATTTCGAAGCCGCGCCCTTCGCCCAGCAGAATGTTGTCCATTGGCACGCGGACGTTCTCGAGCACCACTTCCATATGGCCGTGCGGCGCGTCGTCGTAACCGAACACGCTCAGGTGGCGCTCCACCGTCACGCCTTCGGTGTCGCGCGGCACCAGCACCATGGACTGCTGGGCATGGCGCGGTCCGTCGGCGTCGGTCTTGCCCATCACGATGTAGATGGTGCAATGCGGGCTGCCGGCGCCCGAGGAAAACCATTTGCGCCCATTGACGATGTAGTCGCTGCCTTCGCGGCGGATGCTGCACTGGATGTTGGTGGCGTCCGACGAGGCCACGGCGGGTTCGGTCATCAGGAAGGCCGACCGTATCTCGCCGGCCAGCAGCGGGTCCAGCCAGCGCTGTTTCTGCGAATCGGTGGCGTAGCGCTCCAGGGTTTCCATGTTGCCGGTGTCGGGCGCCGAGCAGTTGAAAACCTCGCCCGACCAGGACACACGGCCCATCACCTCGCACAAGGGCGCGTAGTCCAGGTTGGAGATGCCGCCCTGCCCCTTGTACGGATGTGGCAGGAACATGTTCCACAGCCCAACGGCGCGCGCCTTGACTTTAAGCTCCTCGATCAGTGGCACCACTTTCCACGGGTCGCCGGCGCGGCGGAAGGCGTCCATCTCGGCGTAGTAACGCGCCTCGCTGGGGTAGATGTGCTGGTCGTAAAACGCGTTCAGGCGCTCTAACAGTTCGCGGGTTTTGGCGGAGTAGGCTGAGAGCATGTTCTTGTCCTTTGTCAGAAGGACATTATTGAACCACCAAGCGCTGCTCCTTGCGGTCGCTTGCGCGACGAATGCCGCTCAGCGCCCCAGTGCGTGGTTGCAGCGGCGACAAGCTACCGGTCGCCGGGCAATCACTTGCCGATAAGCGAATACAAAATCAAGCCGGAGGTAGCAACCATGTACAACAAGGTCATGCCGGCGCCGGCCTGGCGGCCGGAAGACAGGCCGCCCGCGCTCGACAGCCCCAGGGCACTCAGACAACGCGCCACCACCAACAGCGCGCCAAGCAGGTACAAGGCCGTCCGGGGCGCACCGCACAACTCCGCCAACGTGAACAACACGAGTGCCAGTGGAACCTGCTCGGTGAAATTCGCGTGCGCCCGGATCACCTTGGCCATATCGGCATTGCCGCCGTCGCCGGCAACAATTTTCAGGCGCACGCGGCTGAGAATGACCCGCAGCGTCAAAACGGCTCCCAAGATACCGAAGAACGCGGCCAACATGGCACTGGTGACTGGAATCATCGAAACCTCCGGGTTGAAATCGTGTGGTGATGACTTTATTTAACCATCTTGTTAAATAAAGCGCAAGCACTTTCTCAACCGAGTTCAAATTGTCCGGCGGAGCGCGCCGGGGCGTCGCCCGAAATGCCTTGGCCGGGTCAGGAGCCAGCGCCGAGTCGATCTGCTGCCGCAAGGAATTCCCCGAGTTCGCGGCCACGCTCAAAAGCAAAGCAGTCGTCCGCCAACACCAGGGCACCGATCCGGTAGACCCGAAAGGTACGAAATGCCGTCTCCAGTTCACTCCAGGCCCCCAGGGTCCAGGTACCACCGACATAACGCAGGCAGAGCGGGCGCACGTGTGCATCCACCGACCTGCCATCGCCCTGGGTATAACGAAACCTAATTCTGCGACGACCTGAGACTGCGCCGCGCAGGTACCGGAGCAGGCGTTTGATTTCCGCCGAAACGCGAAAGTCCGGAACCTGCAAGCCGGTCGCTTCGAGTCCGGGCTTCAAGTGGGCAGGCAGGGCCGCGTCCACCTTGGCCAGGACCGCCTCGGCTGCCGCACCGAGCCCTTCGTCGGCGCAGCTTTGTACCAGGCGGGCGCCAAACACCAGCGCTTGCAACTCTTCGGCAGTAAACATCAAGGGCGGGATGTGATAACCCGGCCGCAGGCGAAAACCCACGCCCGCTTCGCCTTCGATCGGCACGCCGGAGCCCGACAGATCGCCAATATAGCGATAGACCGTGCGTTTGGACACGCCCAGGCTCTCGGCCAGCTGCTCGCCCGTGCGCACCTTCCCCCGGCCGAGCAGGAGCGTGAGCTGAAAAAGGCGGTCGGCGCGGCGCATCTCATCCGCGGTGGTCACTCTGATGACACCACGCTGTCACCAGCCCTTGCTTACCATTCCCCCAGGCACCAACCCTGCCGCAACGGTCTCTTTTCTTCATCCACACCACAGGAGGACTCCCATGTCCGGCGTTATCAACTGGTTCGACATCCCCGCCACCAACTTTGAGCGGGCCGTCGGTTTTTATGAAACCGTCCTCGGCGTTCACCTCATCCAGGAAAACATGCTGGGTGCCCGCATGGCTATTTTCCCTGCTGCCGCGGGCGAGGCCACCGGAGCCGTCATGGCCCGCGACGGCGTTGCACCGGCTACCGGCGGCACCACTATCTACCTGAAAGCTGGCAGCGACCTGGGTACCGCATTGGCCAGCGTGGAAAAGGCCGGCGGAAAGATCCTGCATCCCAAAACCTTCATCAAGGAGGGCATGGGCTACTTCGGCCTCATGCTCGACACCGAAGGCAACAGCGTGGGCTTGCACTCGCCCAACTGACCAATTGCCTATCCTCGTTTTGGTGGAGCAGGCGCAGGGCATGATCTGGTCCTTGGCTGGCAAGACAGTATTGAACCACCAAGCGCGCGGGGGTGCAGTCGCTCGCGTGGCGAACGCAGCTCAGCGCCCGGTAAACACCGGCGTACGCTTTTCCCGGAATGCCGCCTGCGCCTCCTTGGCGTCGTCGGTTTTGCCGATGGTGGCCGTCATGTCCTGCTCGTAGCGATAGCCGTCGCGCAGGCTCATGTCCTCGATCACGTTAAGCGTGTGTTTGCCCATGCGCGTGGAGACCGGGCTCTTGGACGCAATGCCGCGCGCAATCTCCAGGGCGGCCGGCATCAGGCCTTCCACCGTGGTGCAGGCCTCGACGATGCCCAGCCGGTACAGCTCCGCACCCGTGACGCGGTAGCCGGTGAGCGCCATGCGGCGCAGCGTGGAATGGGAAAACAGGCGCATGGCGTGGCGGCATCCGCCCAGCAAGCCCACATCCACCTCGGGCAGCCCGAGTACGGTCTTGTCACTGGCCACCAGGATGTCGGCAGACGCCACCATCGCCACGCCCGATCCCAGCGCCGCGCCGTTGATGGCCACCACCACCGGCTTGGCGCACTCGCGGATGGCATGGAAACATTCCCGCGTGCGGCGCGAATGTGCCGGCAGGTCGCCCGGGCCCTTGATCACCTCGGCGCGGCCCTTGAGATCGGCTCCGGCACAGAACACTTTGCCCGCGCCCGTAAGCACCACGGCCCGTACCTCGTCCATTTCCGAAATGCGATCCAGCGCCAGCGTGAGTTCGTCGTTCAGCACGCGCGTCAGTGCATTGACCGGCGGCGCATTCATGGTCAACGTGGCAACGTGGCCGGTGATGACCACCTTGAGTTGGGTGAGGTCGTCCATGCAGTCTCCTGAGCTTCGGCGTCACATTCGACAACCGCGGGAAGAAGTCTATCTGGCGCACGCGGCCTGCACCAGCCGGGCAGGCGCAGAACAGTTATGCCCGTGGCGATATGGCCATGCGGGGTTATCTACAGCAGCGGCACACCCGGCCCCCGCTCGACACGCAGCCGCGCACCAACGCGGCGTATGCCCTCCTCCCCCTTGCGCAGCGCTTCGTCGCTGGTATGCACCGAGTAGGAGCCCAGCACCAGTGGATGCGGGTGCGGGACGGCCGAGCCGAGAACGAACTCGGCATCACCGATCGCGCGAAAGTTGATCGGTGCTTCCGATGGTTCGTAGACCGCCAGCTCGCCCTGGTCCAGCAGCTCAGCACTTTGCAGACGGCCCCGGCTGACCGCCACCCACGCCACGGAATGGCCGTGGGGAGTGTGGTAACGCCAGCTTTCGCCATCTTTTAACCGCACCGCCAGGTAGTTCATCGGTGATGGCGGTGTTATCGCACTGCCGGCCTGGCCGTACTGGCCCAGCAATACACGCGCCGGGCCCACCAGGGCAATGTCCTCGGGGGCCAGGTACTGGCTGTAGGGCGGCGCGTTCTCCAGGCTGGGCGGCAGTGCCACCCAGAGCTGGAAACCACGCACCCGCGCGGCCCGCGTGGAGCCGCCGGTATGCCAGACACCGCCGCCGGCCTGCATCCACTCCACGCCACCTTCGGGCAACACACCGCTTTTGCCGGTGGAGTCCGCGTAGCCGGTACTGCCCTGCTGTATCAGGGTCAACGTGGCGATGCCCGAGTGCGGGTGCGGACCAAAGCCGCTGAATGCCGACGGCTCGGCATCGAACAGGTCCAGAAACACAAAAGGCTTGAGCAGCTCGCCCAGGTCCGATGGGCTCATCAGGCGCGTGATGGGCCCATGCCGCTGGCCGCGCGTTCTGTGGACGATGCCGCGCACCGGGTGTGCGATGTCGGCATCGGCCGGTTCTGCAAGGGTCTGGGCATTCATGCGTTTACTCCAAATTGACATCAAGGGTTACGGTACACAGCTCTTTTGCCGCTCACCGGTCAACCGAATAGGCCAGGCAGCGGCAAGGGCGTGCCAGCCAATTGCATCACACCTATCGCGCTCCGTGGGCGGTGCCAAATACTTGATCCCAAAAAGAAGTTGTCACGCCGTAACAAATGGGGCCGTCGACCTGGTGGTGGTGAAGCGCATGCCAGCGCTTGCGCCGCTTCAGCCATGCGTTGTCGGCGGGCCAAAGGTGGATCGCGTGGTGAGTCAGGCTATAGGCCAGGTAACCGACGACCACTCCCAGCGTCAACGCGCTTGCGAGCCGCAAGTTCCATTCCAGCAACGCCGGAAGAAAGACCAGCATGGCGATCAATGCCGCGCTCACAACTGTCGGAGTAAATATCAGCGCCGTGGGTCGCTTGTGGTGCTCGGCGTGCCACCGCCTAAACGGGTGTATGCCGTGCAAAACAAATCGATGCAAAACGTACTCGATCACCGTCCACCCTACCAGCCCGAGCAGCACCAGCGCCCCTGTCGCTGACAGCTGGCCCGGTTGACCGCACAACAACAGATAACTCGTGAGCGTAACGGCGGCAACACCGTACAACGCCACGTCGGCGCGATAGCCCTTCTCGCCATGTTCTAACGCGAACAAACGCATATCCCGCCTTTTTCGCCATGTCTGAGTTAAATGCGGCTACCAGCTTGAATGACCTCTACCCGTCCGCCCGTTTGGCGCATTGCCGAAAACGCGTTCAAAGCCGAAACCGCGGTCATGGTTTCTCTGGTGTGTTGTGGTCAAAGGTGACCCCCATGGACTGGCCGAAGGTGCTTGTTCTTTTACGCTCTTGCACCATCAATCTTGCCACCCATGTACGACCCCAATCCCGACCAATGAATCTTCACGGCATCGGAAGTGAGGAAAGCGAGCGCGGAAGATCGTTCGATGCGACGAAGGGTTTCTCGTGCCACGAGATACGCTTCCGTTTGCCGCTCGGACATGAACGGCAAGTTGCGTGGAACGGTCCGTTGATTGGATCCGCGGGGACGACGCGACGCCATGACAAACTCCTTTCTTGGTAGCCTTTCGTTTACCTTTGGCTGGTCAGATGTACCGCCCTGTTCAAGGCAAATTTTGGGAGCGAAGGCAGGCAATTTCAATAGGAAAAAACACTAGGGAAAACCCTAGTCCCCAGGTTCTGCTGATCCCGATCTGATGCGTCAAAAAACTGCGGATGGAACGGACGAGGAGGCCGCGCGCATTTGGTTTCCCGAAGCTCAGAAAAAAACTCTGGGGCTGGCTCTTGAAACCCATTTTTGTGTCCCTATTCTTCTTCCCGAGCCGGCCGGAACTGGTCTCCTGCCGGTGTAAACCACTGAATTGGAGGACATACCATGTACGAATCGATGCTGAGCTACCCGAGCAGCGTGTTCGGTCAATTTGAGCGCCTTCGTCGTGAACTCGATGATGCGTTCGGCGTTTCAGGCCTGCCCAGCGGCATCCGCTCGGTCTCGCCAGGCACCTTGCCCGCGGTCAACGTGGGTCGCACGCCAACGAGCGTCGAGGTTTACGCATTCGCTCCCGGTCTGGACGCCTCGAAAATAGACGTCACCTTGGATCGCGGTGTCTTGCGCATCGCGGGCGAACGGCGGTCCGGCATCCCCGAGGAAAATCCCAAGGTGAACGTGTATGCCCGGGAACGCGGGGCGGGAAGTTTCGCGCGCGCCATTGCGCTGCCGGAAGACCTGGACCCGGAGAATCTCAAGGCGAGCTACCGCGATGGGGTGCTCCAGGTGAGCATCGCACGGCGCGAAGCGGCACAACCCAAACGCATCGCAGTGCAGTGATGCGATCAACATTCAAGGAGAACCCATCATGAACGACAACAAGCAATTGACCTCATCCTCCCAGCAGCAGGAGCAGCAGCGCGCAGTACTGCCGGCGGTGGACGTGTTCGAGGACGAGTCTGGCATCACCGTGCTGGCCGACATGCCGGGTGTTTCCAGGAACGAACTGGAACTGAAAGTGGAAGGCGATACCCTCTTGATCGAAGGCGGCGTGCACACGCTGGCGCCCGAGGGGCTGGAAGCCCTCTATGCCGAGGTGCGGGTTCCACGCTACCGCCGCACCTTCACGTTGAGCCGCGAACTCGACACGGCCAGGATCGAAGCCAATCTGAAGGACGGCGTACTGAGCTTGCGCATGCCCAAGCAGGCGTATGCGCAAGCGCGGCGGATTCCCGTGACCGCGGCCTGATGAGCGATCCGTGAAGTATCTGATGCGATTTTTCGAAAGGAGGAACCATGACCAAGCTTGCGGAGCAACTCAAGCAGGGCGCGGATCAGGCCTGGGAGTCGCTGTCGGAAGGCTGGCGTGAGCTGAGCGCCCGCGCCAGCGGGGCTCTGACGCGGTTCCGGCCCACTCCCGCCGACCCATCGGCACCCAGCGCGCCCGCCGCGCGACAAGACGTTTTGCCGCGGCTGACGGGCTGGGCCTTCATGGCGGCCGACGTGTTCGATGACGCCGACAAGGTGGTCGTGCGCATCGAGGCGCCCGGCATGCGGCGAGAGGACTTCAACGTCGAACTGCACGGCAACGTGCTGACCGCCTGGGGCGAGAAGCGCATCGACCGCGAAGCCACCGAAGGCCGCTGGCGCGTCGTGCAATGCGCCTACGGGAGCTTTCGCCGCGACGTGGCCTTGCCGGTGCCGGTGAAAGCCGACAAGACGAAGGCTAGCTACCGCGACGGCGTGCTGCGCATCGAACTGCCCAAGTCCGATGAAGCGCGCGCCCGCCGCATCGCGGTGCAAGTGGCTTGAGGGCCTGAAGGTCTGAAACGGGCACTACGGGCTGGCCAGCACCAGCCCGCGCGTCCAGACCGCCCGGCATCATCCGCGCGGTCTGATTATGGGGATCGAATCTGGATCAACTGCTGGAGGGTATCCGCCGGGTGTACATGCCTGCCCCTCAAGAACCATCGCTGCGAGCCTGGACCCGTCCCACCGACACCATGGTCAACACCTCCACGCCGTGCTGGTTGCGCACCGACACGCGTGTGCTGATGGCGCCGCGGTCGGGGCGCGAGGCGGAGCGCGTCACCTCGACCAGATCACGCTCCACGGTCAGGGTGTCGCCAGCCTTCACCGGCATCAGCCAGCACAATTCCTTGACTCCCAGCCCCACCAGCGGCGTTCGGCCATAACCGCCCACCTCGATGAACAGCCGCATGGACAAGGCCGCGACCTGCCAGCCGCTGGCGATCAGCGTGCCAAACGGGCCGGTGCTGGCCCAATCCGGGTCCACAGGCATGGGCTGCAGGTCGTTGGCCTTGGCAAACGCGACGATGGACGTTTCGTCCAGCGTGACGGGCGCGCTGACCCAGCCCTCGCCAACCTGGAAATCTTCCAGATAACTAATGCGTCCGTGCACCGGCGCAATACTTTCCCGCTGGAAGATTGAGCCTTCTACGCTCAGCCCCGCAGACCCAGCAGCCTGGCGGCATCGGACGACGTAGCCACCTCGCCGCCCAGCACCTCAATGATCTGCACCGCACGCTCCACCAGCGCCGCATTGCCCGGCGCAGGCTGCCCCTTGGAAAGGTAGAGGTTGTCTTCCAGGCCCACACGCACATGCCCACCCAGGATGAAGCTTCGCGCCACCATGGTGAACTGCTGGCGCGAGATGCCGAAAGCCGACCAGACAGCATTTGCGGGCAACTGGGCCTTCATGAGTACCCTGATCTCACTGCCGTCTGCGCCACTCAAGAGCGTGTCCAGCCGCTTCATCAACGCGGTGTGCGGCATTGACGGCGTGACCTACGGCATCAGCGCCAAGCCGTCGGCGACGATTGAGCGGGAATGACGGAAATCGGGTCGGCGAAGCTTTTGCCGCATTACTTTGCGCACTGCCCGCTATCGGCTCCGACCAATCCTTCGAGCGGACTTCCCAAAGCTGTCATCGATTAGCGATTGCGCGCGCAAGTGGGCCACCAGGGCTCTGATGCGAGCGATGCGCATGCGCTCGGGCGCGGCGACCGCGGTGATATGGGTGCCAAACTTTGTCTCAGGTGTCCATCCACGCAGCAGGCGCACCAGCTTTTTACGCTTTAGTGCCAGGGCGCATGCATAGCCGGGTAACAGGGCTATGCCGCAACCCGCGATTGCAGCCTGGGTAACGGTCTCGGGGTTGTTGGCATGGAAGCGGCTGCGCACACGCACCTCCACGCGCTCCGACGCATCACTCATTGCCCAGGTGTCATCCGCATTTTCTTGCCAGTAACACATGCAGCTATGGTCAATCAACTCCTGAGGGTGATTGGGGGTCCCCGCTTGCGCGAGATAAGCCGGTGAGGCCACGTAAATCCAATCGACTGAGGCGATCAGCTCGCTGGACAAGCCGTGCATGGGGGCAGTGGACCAGCGCAGGGCAAGATCGATGCGTTCGTAGGCCAGATCCATCATGCGATCACTCAATTGCAGTTCGATTTCCACTTCCCGGTGCATCATGACGAACGCAGGCAACTGCCTGGCCAACACCTGCTGCCCCCAGGACACGGGAGCAGTCAGGCGGATCTGCCCCGCGAGCGCGCCACTGGTAGCTGCATGCAAGTCCCGCACGTCTTCATGTGCGGCGCGGGCCTGAACAACGGTGCGCCGGGCGAAATCGAGGTAAATCTCACCGGCGGTGGTGAGGGCGATTTTGCGCGTGCTGCGGCTGAACAAGGTAGTTTGCACACTGGTCTCCAAATTCGCCACGCGCTTGCTGACCGCACTTTTGGCAATGCCCAGCGCTTTGGCCGCGCGACTTACGCTCAAGTGATTGGCGACTTCAACGAACGCGCTCAGGGTGTCGATAGAGACGGTCATTGTTTCGATTTTGGATACAAAGCGTTCCTACTTTAGCGATCGGTTTTCGTGGCGTCAATGCACACACCCATTCAATGGCAAATTAATATGCAGCGGCGCGACGACTCCCAGTGGCGCGAAAAGAATAGAGCCTAAATTAATTCAACAGGAGACACGTCATGGAAATTCATGCTGACCCGATTACGGTCAATTGCCGCAAAGTACTGGCCGGACTGCAGCTGATGGGCGCGCCTTATAAACTGGTGCACGTCGATTACTTCAAAGGTGCTCAAAAGGAGATGCCGTATATCGGGCTCAACCCCAATGCATCGGTTCCAGCCATGCGCGATGGTGATTTTGAGCTCTGGGAGTCGAATGCGATCTTGATGTACGCTGCCGACAAAACCGGTAGCGAACGCGCCTACCCCCGCGATCTACGCACCCGCGCTGACATCAACCGCTGGCTGCTGTGGGAATCGTCAAGCTGGTTTCCTGCTTGTTATGTCTACCTGGTTGAAAATTGTGTCAAGCCGCTGCTGGGTGGCGCGGCCGATCAAACCGTGCTCGATGCGCACGATGCGCAGTTTCACAAACTGGCTGCCATACTCAATGCGCGGCTGGCCAAGCACCAATGGGTGGCTGGCACTGAGTACCCCAGCATTGCTGATATTGCGCTGGCTGCGCCGCTGCATTTGCATGGCTGGCAGCGCGTTCCCCTGGAGCAATATGCCCATATCAGGGGTTGGTTGTTCGAGGGCGTTGAGAAGCTTCCTTGCTGGCGGAGCACCCATGTGAGCGAAGGTTTCGTCTTGGAGCGCATAGCGGCTTGACCTGGATTGGGACCACACACAAATGCAATCGCTTCCCAGCGTACGAGCGACGCTCAACTACACGGTCGACAACGGCACGGCGCCGGACTATTACTTCTACGAGCCCGGTCCGAGCGTGAAACTCAATCCGCCCGGCACCGACACACGCGAGATGCAAATCCACGATGCATGGTCGATCAAGGATTCCATCTCGGTGGACAGAGAAGGTTTTGAGCACCATGATTTTGATCTCTCGTTTCAGCGATTCGATGACGATGAGGCGGTGAAAAATGCGTTTTACGCGCAAGTCGTTGAATTTGTGAAACAGCATACGGGTGCGGCGCGCGTGCTGGTGTTTGACCATACCATCCGCAAACGGCTGCCCGCTGATTTGGCCGTGCAGACAACCGTGCAGCGGCCAGCGGTGATGCTGGTGCACAGCGACTACACGGTAGACAGCGGGCCTCAGCGGGTGCGCGACTTGTTGCCCGACGAGGCAGATGATTTGCTAACGCGGCGGGTCGCGTTTTATAACGTGTGGAAGCCGCTGACCCACCCGGTCGAAGAGCTGCCACTGGCCATGTGTGATGCCACCACACACGGCGATGGCGACATGCTGCGCATGGATCACAAATACCGTGAGCGTACCGGTGAGATCTATGTCATGCGACATTCTCCGCGGCATCGCTGGTACTACTTCTCGAACATGCAGCCCGATCAGGCGCTATTGCTGAAAACCTACGATTCCGTCACTGACGGCCGCGCCCGCTTTATGGGGCACACGGCCTTTGAAGACCCCACCACGCGCCCTGACGCGCGAAAACGCGAAAGTATTGAAGTGCGCACGATGGCGTTTTTCTAAAACTCGTCACGCCCGGCGTCAGCGCAGTAGTTTGGTTGCCATATACCGGCCCTCCTGCTTTGGTCGGCACCGGCAACCCGGTGTGTGCCACGATGTCGGTCAGCCGCATGCCAAGGTCCTGGCCGGTGGCGAGAACCCTCAATATCGCCGCTGCCCGCCGCACCGGGCGTTCACCGGCGGCGGCATCCCCGGCTTCGGCGGGTGCATCGGCTGGCTGGGATTTCACTGGCGCTAACGTCAGGCCTGCCGGTATTCGGCGACTCCGCACAGCAGCTCGCCCGGATCGTTGTGCTGCACGGCGCGTTCGTTCTTTGCCCGCGCCACTTCCATTTCGCGCGGCAATACCACGCCGTTTTTCACGGCCAGTATTTCGGCCATCACACTGACCGCGATCTCGGACGGTGTCTTGCTGCCGATGTAGATGCCTATCGGGCCGCGCAGGCGCTTGAGCGATTCCGCGGTCTGGTCGAAATGTTCGACCATGCGTTGCTGCCGGGCGTCGTTGTTGCGCCGCGAGCCTATGGCGCCGACGTAGAACGCGTCCGTCTTGAGGGCTTCGAGCAGGGCCAGATCGTCCAGCTTGGGGTCGTGCGTGAGCGCCACCACGCAACTGCGCCGGTCGGCCTTGAAAGCAGCCACCACGTCGTCGGGCATGTCGGCAACCACCGTGGCGCCGGCCACCGACCAGGTGCCACGGTATTCCTCGCGCGGGTCGCACACCGTCACCGCGAAACCGCTGAACAGGGCCATGGTGGCCAGGTATTCGGTGAGCTGGCCGGCGCCTATCAGCAACATGCGGTATTCAGGGCCGAAGGTGTTCACCAGCTCGGTGTCGGACACATGCAGTTCCTCGGGCGCCAGGGCCTGCGACAAACTGGCGTGGCCATCTGCCAGCCGCACCGCCCGCTGCATCAACTGGCCCGCCTCCAGCGCGCGCACCAGCTCAGTCAGACTCGCTGCATCGGGGTCGTACTCCAGCAGCAGTTCCAGCGTGCCGCCGCAGGGCAGGCCAAAACGGTGTGCCTCGTCGGCCGTGATGCCGTATTTGACGAAACCCGGCGCGCCCGAAGGAATATGGTGGCTGGCATCGCCTGCCGTGCCGCCAGCGCTGCCAATACCGGGGGGCTGGGCCTGCACATAGGCCTTGGTGTGGCGGTAAATCAGGTCGTCTTCAATACAGCCACCCGACACCGACCCCACCACCGCGCCGTCCTCACACAGCGCCATGATGGAGCCTACCGGCCGCGGCGACGAACCCCAGGTGCGCACCACGGTTGCCAGCAGGGCGCGTTTGCCGGCGGCTCGCCAGTCGCGCAAGCTGCGCAAGACCATGACATCGAGGTTTTCCATGACGATTCCCTTCTCAGAGCGCTAGACCCACGCGCGGCAAGCCAAGCGGCAACGGTGTCAACGCAACAGCCACACCAGCGCCACCAGCACCACCGCGCCAGCCACCCACACCCAGACCGGAATTTTGGAGCCTGACGGGCCAACGGGTTCGTCGGGAATACCGGGGACAAATACCGCTTCGCCGGCCACGGGCGCCGGGAAGCGGCGCTGCATCTCATTGTCGAAACGCTTGAAAAAATCTTCGGCCATGCCCTTGGCGGCGCCATCTATCAGGCGTTGGCCCAGTTGCGCCACCTTGCCGCCCACCTGGGCGTGCACGGTGTAGGCCAGGTCGCAGCCCGCGTCATTGGCCGTGAGTTTGACTTGCGCATTGCCCTTGCCATGGCCGGCCGGGCCGCCCTGCCCTTCAAACGAAATGGTGTAGCTGTTGGGCGGGTTGATGTCGCTCAAGGTTATCTTGCCGGAGAACTTGGCCGACACCGGGCCGATCTTGAGCGCCATGCCGATGGCGTACTGGTTGTCGCCACTGGCCTCGACCTTGTCGCAACCGGGAATACAGACCTTGAGCACTTCGGGGTCGTTCAGCGCGTCCCAGGCCTGTTGTTGGGTAACGCCGAGTTGGCGGCTGGCTTGCATGTCCATGGGAAGGTCCTTTGAGAATTAAATTGGTCTGCAATGCGGGCTTGCAAGAAGCAGCCTCAGCGCCGCATCAGGGCCGCCAGGCTGGAAGCCAAGTCTTCGAGTTTTTCCAGATTGTGAACCGCCAGCATGCCATGGGCCCGCGCATGCAGGGCCGCGGCCCCGCGCGCCAGCGGGGCATAAGCGTCAAAACGCAGCAGCGGATTGAGCCATAACAGGCGGCGCGAGTGCCGCCGCAACCAGTCCAGCTCCTGCGCCAGGTCCTGCGGTTCACCCGTGTCCAGCCCGTCGGTAATCAGCAGGACCACGGTGCGCCGGCCCACCAGGCGGCGCACGTGGTGGTGGCGCAGGCTGGCCAGCGACTCGCCGAGCTGGGTGCCGCCGGCAAAGTCTTCGATGGCCTGGCTGGCAGCGGCCAGCATCTCGTCGGTGTCGGCATGGCGCATGGCGGCGTTCAGGTCGGTCAATCGCGTGCCAAACGCAAACACGTCGCGCTGGCGCAGGCCATGGGTGGCCGCATGCAGAAAAGCCAGCAGCAAGCGTGCATACCGCTCCATCGAACCGGACACGTCCACCAGCACCAGCAGCGGCAGCGGCTGCAGGCGCCGCTGCAGACGTGGCAGGCGCAGCAGTTCGCCGCCGGTACGCGCGGCGTGGTGCATCACACCGGGCCAATGGATGCGTGTACCGCGCGCTCCAGGGCGCACGCGGCGCGCCGCGAACTCGGGCATGGGCAACCGGATGTCGCGTGCCAACCGCTCGACCAGGCGGTATTCGCTGCCCGACAAGGCGTTGAAGTCAGCGTGTTTCAGGCGTGCCAGGTCGCTGGCCGTCATGGCGGCATCGAAGTCCACCTCCTTGTCCTGCGGCTTTTGCTGGCCCGGTTTGCCAAAGGCCTGCTGCGGCGCCAGCGCCTCGCGCACGCGCGGGCGCCGTTTGCTGGGTTCGGCCTTGCCTTCGGCGCTCGGCAACATCTGGGCCAGCAGCTTGTTGGCAAGCGCCGGGTCGCGGAAATAGGCCTCGAACAACTCACGAAACACCAGCCGGTCCTGCTCGCGGCTGACCATCACCGCCTCCAGCGCCGCACTTACGTCGTCGCGCGCCGCCAGACCCACCGCCAATGTGGCCTGCGCCGCCAATGCCATGCGGGCGCTGTCCACCTGCACCCCGGCGCGGCGCAGGGTGCGGCCAAAACCGGTCAGGTTGTCGGCGAACTTGCCGACACGTGCGTCACCTAGTTGCATTTGAGCGCCGCCGGGCCGCCCCAAGGTGCGAAGGCCCCTCTGGGGGGCAGCGCAGTACACGAAGTGATAAGCGTGGGGGCCATATCAAACCGGTTCTTCTAGAGGTTTGAGCAGTTCAGCCGCGAGGTCATGGGTCATCGCCGCCACGTCTTCGCGTTGCTTGAACAGGATGCCGGCCGTGTCGGCCACCACCTCGGGGTCCAGCACCAGCGTATCCAGCGCCACCAGGGCCTTGGCCCACTCGACGCTTTCGGCAATACCCGGCACACGCTGGAACGACGCCACAAACGGTGCGCTGCGCAAGCGCCCTACAAAGGTGGCGACCTGCTCCGACAAGGCGCTGGAGGCCTGCGGCACGCGCGAGCGCACGATGGCCAGTTCGCGTTCGCGGTCCGGGTAGTCGAGCCAGTGGTAGAGGCAACGGCGCTTCACCGCGTCATTGAGCTCACGCGTGCGGTTGCTGGTGAGCAGGGTGACCGGCGTTACGCTGGCGCGCACCGTGCCCATTTCGGGAATACTGACCTGGTATTCGCCCAGATACTCCAGCAAAAAGGCCTCGAAGGGTTCGTCGGCGCGGTCCACTTCGTCGATCAGCAATACGGCGCCTGGGGCCGGTGCCTGCAGCGCCTGCAGCAGCGGCCGGCGGATCAGGTAACGCTCCTGGTAGACCTCGCGCTCCACGTCCAGGCTGGCGCGCGCCGCGTCGCCGGCTCCGTCGTGGCGCAACTCAGCGGCACGCATATGCAGCAGCTGCGCGGCGTAGTTCCATTCGTACAGGGCTTCGCGCTGCTCCAGGCCGTCGTAACACTGCAGGCGCAGCAGTTGCCGCTGCAAAGCCAGGCCCAGGGCCTTGGCGAGTTCGGTCTTGCCTACGCCGGGTTCGCCCTCCAGAAGCAGCGGGCGCTCCAGCTTGAGCGCCAGGAAAACCGCCGTGGCCAGCCTGCGGTCGGCAAAATAACCTACGCCCTGCAAGGCCTGCACCACGGCATCGATATCGGGGAAAGACGGTTGCTTGTTTGGAGTGGTCATGAAAAGCGCAGTTTCTGTGAAAGCGGATACGCAGGGTAGCAGCAAGTAAAAAGCCCCGCGCGCGGGGCTTTTTCAGGCGAACGCGGTGATTACCCGAGCGCCTTGGCCACTGCGCGCTGGGTCTGCACGCTGATCAGGTTGGCCCGGTAAGCTGCCGTGGCATGGATGTCGCTGTTGAGGTCGCTGGCATCGATTTTGACGGCCGCTGCGGCTTCAGGTGTGAAGCTCTTGGTGAGAGCGTCTTCCAGGCCCTTGTGGCGGAACACCGCACTGGCGGCACCGGTCACCGCCACGCGCACGCCGGCATCCGTCTGCGCTACAAACACACCTACCAGCGCAAAACGCGAGGCGGGCTGTTTGAACTTCATGTAGGCCGCGCGTTTGGGCACCGGGAAACTGATGGCGGTAATCAGTTCACCGTCGTTCAGAGCGGTGGAAAACATGCCGGTGAAGAAATCGTCGGCCGCAATTTTGCGCTGCGTGGTGTGTACCGTGCCACCCAGGGCCAGCACGGCACTGGGGTAACAGGCGGCAGGGTCGTTGTTGGCAACCGAACCACCCAGCGTTCCCATGGCACGCACCTGCCGGTCGCCGATATGGGCGGCCAGGTCGGCCAGCGCGGGGATCGCAGCCAGCACATTGGCACTGACGGCCACCGCGGCATGGCGCGTCATGGCACCTATCACCAGGTTGTTGCCGTCGCGCGTAATGCCGGCCAGGTCGCTTATGCCGCCCAGATCGGCCAGTTTGTCCGGGCTGGACAGGCGCAGCTTCATCGAGGCCAGCAGGGTCTGGCCACCGGCCAGCACCTTGGCGCCGGCTGCGGCAAGTTTGGCAGCGTCGGCCGTGGTGGCAGGGCGCTCAAAGGTAAATGCGTACATGGTGGTTCTCCTTGTGTTTTTGTCTGCTGCTTCAGGGCTTCGCGGCCTGGATGGCTTCCCAGACCCGGCTGGACGAAGCAGGCATATCGAACTCTTTTACGCCCAGGCCTTTCAGGGCGTCGAGCACGGCGTTGATCACGGCCGGCGGCGAACCGATGGCACCCGCCTCGCCACAACCCTTGGTGCCGAGCGGATTGTGGGTGCACGGCGTACACACGGTGTCGAGCTTGAACATGGGAAAGTCGTCGGCTCGCGGCATCGCATAGTCCATGAAACTGCCGGTGAGCAACTGCCCGGTCTCCGGGTCGTACACGCAGTTTTCCATCAACGCCTGGCCGATACCCTGCACCAGGCCGCCATGCACCTGGCCTTCGACAATCATCGGGTTGATGATGGTGCCGAAGTCGTCCACGGCGGTAAAACGGTCCACCCGCGTAACACCCGTGGCCGGGTCGATTTCGACCTCACAGATATAGGTGCCGGCCGGGAAGGTGAAATTGGTCGGGTCGTAAAACGCCGTTTCGTTCAGGCCGGGCTCCAGCTTGTCGAGCGGGTAGTTGTGCGGCACATAGGCCGTGAGTGCCACCTGGCCGAAAGTCACCTTCTTGTCCGTGCCCTTGACGGTGAATTCGCCGTTGGCAAACTCTACGTCGGCGTCGCTCGCCTCCATCAGGTGCGCGGCGATCTTCTTGGCCTTGGTCTCGATCTTGTCGAGTGCCTTCATGATGGCCGCGCCACCCACCGAGATGGAGCGCGAGCCATAGGTGCCCATGCCGAACGGTACCCGACCGGTGTCACCATGCACCACGTCCACCGCTTCCACGGTGATGCCCAGGCGCGCCGCCACCACCTGCGCAAACGTGGTTTCATGGCCCTGGCCGTGGCTGTGGGAACCCGTGAACACGGTCACGCTGCCGGTCGGGTGCACACGGATTTCACCGCATTCGAACAGCCCCGCACGTGCACCCAGCGCACCAGCGATATTGCTCGGCGCAATACCGCAGGCTTCGATATAACTAGAGTAACCGACACCACGCAACAGTCCCTTGGCCTTGCTTGCCGACACACGTGCCGCGTAACCCGCCACATCGGCCAGAACCTGCGCCTTGTTCATGCAGGCGTGGTAGTCGCCCACGTCGTATTGCAGCGCCACCGGCGTCTGGTAAGGGAAGGTGGTGATGAAATTGCGCTTGCGGATTTCGTCCTGGCCCAGGCCCAGCTCCCAGGCGCAGCGCGTTACCAAGCGCTCCAGCAGGTAAGTGGCCTCGGGACGGCCGGCACCTCGGTAGGCATCCACCGGTGCGGTATTGGTGAACCAGGCGTCTACTTCCACGTAAATCTGCGGCGTGGTGTATTGGCCGGCCAGCAGAGTAGCGTACAGGATGGTCGGCACGGCCGTGGCGAAGGTAGACAGGTAGGCGCCCAGGTTGGCGTCGGTATGCACCCGCATGGCCAGGAACTTGCCGTCCTTGTCCATCGCCATCTCGGCGTGGCTCACGTGGTCGCGACCATGCGCGTCGCTCAAAAAGGCTTCGCTGCGGTCGGCCGTCCACTTGATGCTGCGGTTTACCTGCTTGGAAGCCCAGGTCAGGCATACGTCCTCGGCATACAGGTAGATCTTGGAGCCGAAGCCGCCTCCTACGTCGGGCGCAATCACACGCACCTTGTGTTCGGGCAGGCTCAGCACAAAGGCAGTCATCAACAGGCGCTCCACGTGCGGGTTCTGGTTGGATACATACAGCGTGTACTCTTCCGTGGCGCGGCTGTAGCTGCCGATGGCCGCACGCGGCTCCATGGCATTGGGGATCAGCCGGTTGTTGACCAGGTCGAGTTTGGTGACGTGCGCGGCCGTGGCAAAGGTGGCGTCCACCTGGGCCTTGTCGCCCAGCGCCCATTTGTAGCAATGGTTGTCGGGTGCCTCGGCATGCAGGGCGGTGGCCTTGGCCGCGTCGGTGACCCGCACCACGGCGCTCAACACGTCGTAGTCCACCACCACCGCTTCAGCGGCGTTTTTGGCCTGCTCCAGCGTGTCGGCAATCACCATGGCCACGTGGTCGCCCACATAACGCACCTTGCCTATCGCCAGAATCGGGTGCATCGGCTCCTTCATCGGGGTGCCGTCCGGGTTGTTGATCAGCCAGCCGCACGGCAGCCCGCCCATCTTTCCCTCGATGTCCTTGCCGCTGAAGATGCCGACCACCCCGGGCATTTTCAGCGCAGCCGCGGTATCCACCGAATTGACCGTCGCATGGGCATGCGGAGACCGGACGAAGACGGCGTAGGTCTGGTTGGCCAGGTCGATGTCGTCGGTGTAGTTGCCCGCGCCGGTGAGGAAGCGGTAGTCCTCCTTGCGGCGGACTGCCTCGCCGATGTGCGGCAGGCTGGAGAAGTCGGATGCGCCCATGTCGTTCTCCTTAAGCGCTGGCCGTTGCGCCAGCCATGGCCTGGCCGCCCATCCGGACGGCCTTGACGATGTTCTGGTAGCCGGTGCAGCGGCACATGTTGCCGTCCAGCAGGGCGCGGATTTCCGGCTCGGAGGCGCCGGGGTGGTAAGTGCACAGGTCGACGGCGCTCATCACCATGCCGGGCGTGCAGAAGCCGCATTGCAGGCCGTGGCATTCCTTGAAGGCCGCCTGCATCGGATGCATCGTCCCGTCGGCGGCCGCCAGGCCTTCGATGGTGGTGACATCGGCGCCGATGTGCTGCGCGGCGAGCGTGTTGCAG
>JANLPN010000320.1:0-20032 GCA_031367285.1 Betaproteobacteria bacterium
CTGGCCACCACCACCGGCGTGAACAGATGCGCCTTGATGGCTTTGCCAAACAGCAGGCCCAGTACCACGGCCGGGGCAAACGCAATCAGCACATTCAGCGCAAACCGCTGCGCCTGTTGCTGGCTGGGCAGCGCAACCAGGGTGTCGCGGATTTTTTGCCAGTAGACAATGATCACGGCCAGGATGGCACCGGTCTGGATCGCAATGTCGAACACCTTGCCTTTGGCGTCGTCCATGCCGAGCAGGGAGCCGGCAAGAATCAGATGGCCGGTGGAAGAAATCGGCAGGAACTCGGTCAGGCCCTCGACGATGCCCATCACCGCGGCCTTGGCCAGTAAAACAAAATCCACGTGCTCTCCTTTAGTGCCGGTGGATTATCGCTGCCGTGCGGGCCACTCCGCGCCCACAGTCCGGCCCGCGAAGCCGCAGCCGTGGCGGCTCCGGTACCGCGTCTGGCGCCGCAACGGCAACCGCTCACCCCGTAAAAGGCGCGTTTCGTCCCATACCGCTGGCCCGTCCCCGCGGCCCAAGGCAAAGTCCGTCCCAACACGTACCGGAGCAGCCCCATGAACCTCACGCCCTTGATCGCCGTCCACATGAGTGCCGCCCTGGCCGCCGTTGCCGTGGGCCCGGTTGCCCTGTGGGCGCGCAAGGGCGCCACGCAACGGCCCCGCCTGCACCGTGCTTTCGGCTACGCGTGGGTCACGCTGATGCTGGTAACCGCTGTTTCGGCCATCTTTATCCGCGACTTCAGCCTGCCCAATCTGGCCGGTTATACACCCATCCATCTGCTGGTGCCGGTCACGTTTTTCGGCTTGTTCAGCGCTTTCCATTACCTGGCCAAAGGCAGAATCCGCAGCCACCGCATGACCATGCAGGGTCTCTATGTGAGCACCTGTGTCGTGGCGGGTGCCTTCACCCTGTTGCCAAACCGTTACCTGGGCCGCCTGGTCTGGGGCCAGTGGCTCGGGCTGGTTTGACCGACTTTTTTTGAAGGAGAAACCCATGTTGTACGAAATTCTTGCGCATACGCCGCTCTGGGTCTGGGGCATCCTGCTGGCGCTGGTGTGGCTGGGCCTGTCCCAGTCGGTGCCGCGGCGCGCCAGACTGCGCCGGGTGCTGCTGCTGCCACTGGCCATGACCGTTTTGTCGCTGTATGGCACCTTCACCACGTTCCACCCGGTCTATTGGAGCTGGGTGCTGTGGGCCGGGGCCGCGGCGGTCTCCATTGCCTGGTTCGCGTCCAGCGAGCTGCCGGCCGGCGTGGATTATGACCCGTCGGCGCAGGTGTTCCGCCTGCCCGGCAGCTGGATGCCGCTCGGTTTGATGATGGCCATCTTTCTGACCCGCTACGTGGTGGCGGTTGTGCTGGCCATGCACCCCGCACTGACCCACGACGTTGCGGTCGCGGCGATCGTGGCCAGCCTTTACGGCGCCTTGAGCGGCGTGTTCATCGGCCGCTTGCTGCGCTTGCTGCGCCGGGCCCGTGAAAGCGAGCCGGCGCCACCCGCTGCGCCCAACATCGCTTGGGGCTAAGTACCCCGTTTCGTAAATACACACACGTAATGAAATCGATGCGTTTCGGGTTAGGGCAAGGCGCAGACCGCAGCGATACCACGTGGTATCGCGAGGATTTGCAACGCGGCCATGGCTCGAAAGGCGCGGTTTCATGTGGATGTATTTGCGAAATGGGGTACCAAGCCGCGGCAACCCTCCGTTTCCCCTTGACCAAAGCCAAAGGAAAAACCATGACAAGCGAATCTCTTTCAGCCTCCGACATCGAGCGCCTGGCGCATAAACGCGCCGCCGCGCGCCTGGGCTGGTACATACATGCCAGTGTCTTCGTGCTGGTCAATACGGCGCTGTATGCCGGTGCCGCAATTACGGGCCGCCACTGGATGATGGGCCCGCTTCTCGCCTGGGGCCTGGGACTTGCGATCCACGGCGCAGTAGTGTGGATGGCCCTGCCCGGCACCCGTCTGTACCAGCACCTGTTGCAGCGCGAGATGGCACGCCTGCAGCCGCAGCGTGATCCGTGGTGAGACCCGGCGCCATAAAAACCCTGCTGCAGACCGCAAGGGCGTTGGCCTTGACCGTGTGGTGTGCCTGGGCCCACGCCAGTGTGGGCCTGACCACCCTGCCGGGACCGGACGGCGACGGCCCGGTGACGGTGTTCTACCCCTCCAGCGCCGCCACTGCCCCTCTGCGGCGCGGCAGCTTTACCCTCGACGTGGCCTGGCAAGGTGCTGCAGTCGCCGGCAACGGGCGCCTGATTGTGTTGTCGCACGGGTCCGGTGGTTCACCCTGGCCACAAAGTGACCTGGCGCAAGCCCTGGCCCGGGCGGGGTTCGTGGTTGCCATGCCCGAACACACCGGGGACAACTGGCACGACATGGGCAAGGTCGGCCCCGAGAGCTGGAAGATACGCCCGCTCGAAGTGTCCCGCGCCATCTACGTGATCGGGCGCGACGCGCGCTTTGCGCCACTGGTGGACCTCACACGCGTGGGTATGTACGGCATGTCGGCGGGTGGCCATACCGCGCTCACGCTAGCCGGCGGCCGCTGGTCTACGGCGCGGTTGCTGGCCCACTGCGAGGCTCACCTCGCGGACGACTTCATGGCCTGCACCGGAGCCGCCACGGAACTCAAGGGCGATGGCTGGGACGGCATCAAGAAAACCGTGGCCATGGTGCTGATCCGCTGGCACCTGCGAGGCAAGGAGGAATGGCTGGGGCATACGGACCCGCGCATCAAGGCGGTGGTGGCCGGCGTGCCGATGGCGGCAGACTTTGACCTTGCCACACTGGCCGCGCCAACGGTGCCGGTGGGTCTGGTCCAGGCCGAGCAGGACCATTGGCTGGTGCCCAGGTTTCACAGCGGCGCCGTAATAGCAGCATGCAAGACCTGCGAGTTGCTGGCCAGCCTGCCCACCGGCGGACACGGCGCCTTGTTGTCGCCGCTGGCGCACGATGAGCCGGCCCGGATTCAGCGGCTGCTGGCCGACCCGCCCGGATTCAATCGCGCCGAGGTCCCGGCCCTGTACCAGCGCATCAACCACTTCTTTCAGCAACACCTGCTGCCGTAACGCGTGTTGCCCAGCCTGTAGCGGGCAACACGGCACTAGAATCAAAAAACATGTCCACCCCCCTGTCCGTTGAAGAAATCGACCGCATCGCGCGCAAACGCGCTGGTGCCAAACTGGGCTGGTACATCCATGCGTCGGTCTACGTTCTGGTCAACCTGTTTGTTTTTTCCATGTCGGAGTACGCGCTCGGAACCCGTGCCTGGTCGGTCAAGCCACTGCTGGGCTGGGGTCTCGGGCTGGCCCTGCATGGCATCTCTGTCTGGTTCCTGGGCTCGGGCGGCGAGCTGCGCGAACGTATGGTGCAAAAGGAGCGCGAGCGCCTGCAGCGCCAGCAAGACGGGCGCTGACCCGGGTGCGGCCATGAAACAGGCGCGGCCGTGAAGATCGACTGGCTCGTCAAGCTGCAGTACTTCCTTCAGACGATGGCGTTCTGCCTCTCGATATCCGCCATCCAGTTCGCTTTCCAGCCGGGCCGGCCCTACGAATTGCCGCTGGTCTATTCGGTCTGCATCGGCGCCTGCACCTGGGCCATCATCGACTTCGGCCGCCACCTGCTTGCCTCCGCGGCCGAAACCGGCTGGCCGCAAGGTGCCTCCAGGCTTTTCCTGCCGGTGGCCGGCATCATCGGGGGCTACTTCTTCGGCACGCTGGCCGGCGACTGGTGGTTTGGCTGGTCGTCGTGGAGCACGGAGGGCCGTTCGCAATTGCCGGTCTCCATCCTGATCACCGCGCTGGCCGGTGTTGCCGGCACCTATTTTTTTTACTCCCGCACCAAGAGCAGCTACCTGGAAACCAAAATGTCCGAGGCGCGCCGCCACGCATCGGAAGCCAAACTCAAGCTGCTGGAGACCCAGCTGGAGCCGCACATGTTGTTCAACACGCTGGCCAATCTGCGCGTGCTGATCGGCACCGATGCGCAACGTGCGCAAACCATGCTGGACCACATGATTGCCTACCTGCGCGCCACGCTCAGCGCGTCGCGCGCCAGCACCCACGCTTTGCAGGCCGAGTTTGACCGGCTGCGCGACTACCTGGAGCTGATGGCCGTTCGCATGGGGCCGCGCCTGCGCTACACGTTGGACCTGCCGGCCGACCTGGCGGCGCAACCGGTACCCGCCCTGCTCTTGCAGCCGCTGGTGGAAAACGCCATCAAACACGGGCTGGAACCCAAGGTGCAGGGGGGCGCAATCACCGTGCGCGCACAGCGCGCCGGCCCATCGCTGCTGCTGCAGGTCATCGACACCGGGGTCGGCCTGTCGAATGATGGTACTGCAGGCAGCGGCTTTGGCCTGGCACAGGTGCGTGAACGCCTGGCCGCCACCTACGAAAATCATGCCAGCATCGAAATCGTGGCCGAGGATTCCGTTGGCACCGCAGTCCGCATCATGATTCCGATGCGGAAATGAACACACTATGAAACCCCCATTACGCCCCACCGCCCTGATTGCCGAGGACGAGCCCTTGCTGGCGGCCGCATTGCAGGGCGAGCTGGCGCGGGCCTGGCCGGAGCTCGAGGTGCTGGCCATCGTCGGTGACGGTGCCTCGGCGGTGCGCTTGGCACTGGCGCACAAACCCGACGTGTTGTTCTTCGACATCCGTATGCCCGGCCAGAGCGGCCTGGAAGCGGCAGCGGAACTGGCCGACGCGTGGACCCTGCAGGCTGACGGGGGCTCGGCTTTCCCGGCACTGGTGTTCGTGACGGCCTACGACCAGTACGCAGTGCAGGCTTTTGAGGCGCAGGCCATGGACTATCTGCTAAAGCCGGTGCAGGCTTCCCGGCTGCAAAAGACCGTGGCCAAATTACAGCAGGTGCTGGCCGGCCGCAGGCAAGACGCGCTGCCGCCCGGCGCCCCGGCCCTGGATACCGGCCTGCACCGTACGCTGGCCCAACTGCGCCAATTGCTCGGCGCATCTGGCGGAGCGGTAGCAGCGGCACCTTTGTCGGTAATCCAGGCCAGTGTAGGCAACACGATCCACATGGTGCCTTTGCACGAGGTGGTGTACCTGGAAGCGGCCGACAAATACGTACGGGTGCTGACGCCGGAGCGCGAATACCTGATTCGTACACCGCTCAAGGATCTGTTGCCGCAACTCGACGACCGGCAGTTCTGGCAGGTGCACCGTGCCACGGTGGTACGCGCGCAGGCCATCGAAGTAATCAACCGCGACGAAGCCGGCAAACTCTGGCTGCAACTGCACGGACGCTCCGAAAAACTGGCGGTGAGCCGCCTGTATGCGCACCTGTTCAAGGCCATGTAGCGCGTTTTGGGCGGGCCGGGCATCCTCGGAATGGTGGGCCGCCTAAAATTGGCGCATGAGCAAGCCTTCACCCGCCTCCCAGCAATCGGCCAACCCCGTGGCCACCGAACCATCAAAACCAAGCAACTTTCTGCGCCAGACGATAGAAGCCGACCTGGCCACCGGCACGAACGCCACGCGCCGCTGGGGCGGCAGCCCGGGCGACGGCACACACCATGCTGCCGGGCCCGCCGACCCGGCCCGGATCCGCACGCGTTTTCCGCCCGAGCCCAACGGTTACCTGCATATTGGCCACGCCAAGAGCATCTGCGTGAACTTCGGGCTGGCGCGTGATTACGGTGGGGTATGCCACCTGCGGTTTGACGATACCAACCCCGAAAAGGAGGAACAGGAGTTCGTGGACGGCATCATCGACGCGGTGCGCTGGCTGGGTTTTGACTGGGAGGCCAATGGCACCAGCCATCTCTATCACGCAAGTGATTACTTTGATTTCATGTACCGGGCGGCGGAGTACCTGATCGAATCCGGCCATGCCTACGTGGACGAGCAAAGCGCCGAAGACATGCGCGCCAACCGGGGGGACTTCGGCAAGCCCGGCGTTAACAGCCCTTTTCGGAATCGCGTCCCGGCAGAGAATCTGACGCGTTTTCGGGAAATGCGCGACGCCAAACATCTCGACGGCACCATGGTGCTGCGGGCCAAGGTAGACATGGCCAGCCCCAACATAAATATGCGCGACCCGACCATTTACCGCATCCGGCGTGCCGAACACCACAACACCGGCGACAAATGGTGCATCTATCCGATGTACGCCTATGCGCATCCGATTGAAGATGCTCTGGAGCAGATCACGCACAGCATCTGTACGCTGGAGTTTGAAGACCAGCGGCCCTGGTACGACTGGCTGCTTGAGCGGCTGATAGAAGGGGGCCTGCTGAACGCGCCGCCACCCCGGCAGTATGAGTTTGCGCGCCTTAACCTCACCTACGTGATCACCAGCAAACGCAAGCTGGCGGCCCTGGTGTATGACCACAAGGTGAGTGGGTGGGACGACCCGCGCCTGCCCACGCTCGTGGGTCTGCGCCGGCGTGGCTACACGGCTGCGAGCCTGCGCCTGCTGGCCGATCGCACCGGCACCAGCAAGGCCGGGGGTTGGACCGACTACAGCACGCTGGAAGGCTGCCTGCGCGAAACACTGGACGTTTCCGCGCCACGCGCCATGGCGGTGCTGGACCCGATCAAGCTGCTGATTACCAATTGGGATGAGTTGATGGGTGGGGACGATGTGCTGGATGCATGCAGCGCGCCCGTGCACCCGCATCTGCCCGCGCTGGGCCGGCGCAATTTTCAAATTGGCCGCGAGGTCTGGATAGAGCGCACTGACTTTGAGGAGACACCGCAAAAAGGCTTCTTCCGGCTGTTCCCCGGCAACAAGGTACGCCTCAAGTACGGCCATGTGGTCGAATGCACGGGCTGCAGCAAGAATGCCGACGGCACGGTGACGCAGGTTCACGCGCGGCTGCTGCCCGATACCAAGAGCGGCACACCCGGCTCGGACGCGGTCAAGGTCAAAGGCGTCATTACCTGGGTCGCGGTGGCCGACGGCATTGCGGCTGAGGTGCGCCTTTACGACCGCCTGTTCACCGAACCCCAGCCCGATGCGGGCGGGCGCGATTTCCTGTCCAGCCTCAACCCGAACAGCCTGAGGATAGTCATGGCGGTCGTGGAGCCGTCACTGGCGACCGCGCAGGCGGATGACAAGTTCCAGTTTGAGCGCCATGGCTACTTTGTGGCTGATCGTGTAGACCATTTGCCAGGCAAGCCGGTCTTCAATCTGGCAGTGGGACTGAAGGATAGTTGGGCGAAGTAGTTGTGAAAGTCGGGGACGGCTGGCTATAGTGAGCGACCGGTCCGCGTCTTGCCGGCTCCGGCAAACAACAGGAGACAACACATGGCCAAACTTTTCGCGATTTACCAGCAACCCGTTGATGCGGCCGTATTCGACGCGTACTACTTCAACAAACATGTGCCGCTGGCCAAAACCGTTCCCGGCTTGCGCAGCTATGAAGTGACCAGTGGCGACGTGATGGGCATGGCCGGCAAACACGGCGTGTATCTGGTCGCCATCCTGGAGTTCGACTCCATGGCGGCCATTGGCGCCGCCATGGCTTCGCCGCAGGGACAAGCAACAGCTGCGGATCTTGCCAACTTTGCCACTGCGGGCGTGGAAATCATGATGGGGGAGACACGCAGGGTCTGACGCAGGGCGCCGCGTCAGGACGTTCAGCCGTTAGGCGCACAGCTCTAGGAAAGATGGCCATTTAGGGTGCGTTCACCATGGATGCTCAGGAAAATACAGAGCAGTCCTCGGCCCATTCAGTTTCTGCTGGTCGAGGTACTTCACAACCCTTCTCCACTCTTCAGGAATTGAATATGAACTCCAGGAATCTCTCCACCGTGACTACCGAGCTGATCACGTCTTATGGCAACACCGCGAAAAATGTGATCAACGCCTACCGCGTTGGTGGTGAGCGCGTTATCGGCTTCATGGACCAGCGCTGGGAGAACGCGTTGAAAAAGTCCGCCGCGAAACTTGAGTCCGACGTACGTGGCAACGCCTCGTCGGCACAAAAGAAGCTCAGCAGCTACTACAGCAAAGGCATCTTGCTCACCACCGATGGCGCCGACATGGTTGTCAACAAGGTGGTCGAGCTGGCAGGCAAGGGCGTTCATCAGGTAGCCGCCAATGCGAGTCAATTTCAGAAGAGCACGGGCATCACGGCGCTCAACACACTGGCACAGGTCACAGTGCCCGCCGCCGAAGCGGTCAGCAAGCTGGCAAGCAAGATCGAACAACAGTCCGGTGTTCTGGTGAACAAGCTTTCGGGCAAAGATGCCGCGGTCAAGGTCGCAACGGTCAAACGCGTCACACCGTTCAAGAAGGCGCGCGCACGCAAAGCTGCCTGATAAGCACTGCGGCGTCCTGGCCGCTCAAGAATCTCCGGGGCCCGGATTACCAGACAACCGGCCAGCTTGATCACACCGGTCAGGCTGGTCGGTTCCATTTGGTGCGATGATTTGCCGTGTGACCAAATCCATGCTCCATACACCCTCCTCGTTTGTCTCCCTGCTGGTAGCGCAGGAACACCCGGCAACCCATAACCTGGTGTTTTGTGGAGACGCCCTGCTGGTGCGCGCGTCCGATCTGGCCTTGCCGGACAGCACGGCTCTGGCTGGTCTCGCTTCATCGGTGCAGCCGTTTTTCCCCGTGGGCTTGCTGGAAGACCGTTACTACCAGACCAGCTGGCTGGAACAAGGTAGTGCGCCCGGCGAGGGTTTTGAATTTCGCAAATTGCGGTCCTTGTTTGGTGCCATCGACGAACACCTGCTGGCCATCGCGGGGCGCGCTTACCAGATTGCTGAATGGGCGCGTACCCACCGTTTCTGCGGCGCCTGTGCAACGCCCACGGTGCATGTGCGGGGTGAGCGCTGTGTACGTTGTCCGGTCTGTGGCCACGTGGCGTATCCGAGAATATCGCCGGCCATGATGGTTTTGATCCGCAAGGGAAATGCCGTCCTGCTGGCCAGGCACACCAACTCACCAACCCGCTTTTTTACCGCGCTAGCGGGCTTTCTTGAAGCCGGCGAGTCCATCGAAGACGCGGTGCACCGCGAGGTGTTTGAAGAGGTCGGGCTCAAGGTGTGCAACGTGAGCTACTTCGGCAGCCAGCCCTGGCCTTTCCCGCATTCCCTGATGATCGCCTTCACGGCCGATTACGTCAGCGGAGACATCGTGATCGATGAAAACGAAATAGCGGAAGCAGCCTGGTTCGGGCCCGGCGACCCGTTCCCGAATGTGCCGCCACTCGGGCTATCGATTGCCGGCCATCTGATCCACGCCCATCTGCCGAAGCGCTGAAGCACAAGGCCGGCTGCCCGCATGGGACACGACTATTCTCCGAGGTATGCCGCTCTTACCTTCGGATCCTTGAGCATCTCCTTGGCGTCACCATTCATGGTGACCAGGCCGGATTCCATGACGTAGGCCCGGTTCGCCACACCAAGTGCCCGGCTGGCGTTCTGCTCCACCAGCAATATCGTGACGCCCTGCGCGTACACGTCGCGCACGACCTCGAAAATCTTGTCCACCATGATGGGTGAAAGGCCCATGGACGGTTCATCCAGCAACAGCACCTTGGGCCGGCTCATGAGCGCGCGGCCCATTGCAAGCATCTGCTGCTCGCCACCCGACATGGTTCCCGCCAATTGGTCCTTGCGCTCTTTGAGGCGCGGAAAAATCGCAAACACCTTGTCCACGTCCGTAGCGATGGCGGTGGTGTCACGGCGCACATAAGCACCCATCTGCAGGTTTTCCATGATGGTCATGCGTGCAAACACACCGCGACCCTCCGGCACCATGGCCAGGCCCTGCTTGACCAGGTCCCACGGCCCCTGCCCCTTGATGCTCTTGCCCAGGTACTGGATGTCTCCGGCATTGATTGGCAGCGTACCCGTGATGGCTTTCATGGTCGTGGTCTTGCCTGCGCCGTTGGAGCCAATCAGGGTGACCAGTTCGCCCGCGCGGACCTCAAAGTCCACGCCCTTTACAGCCTGGATACCGCCGTAGGCGACCTTGAGGCCACTGACCTTGAGTAGTGTCTCCGCCATATCATTGTCCTCCCGTGCCCAGATAGGCTTCGATTACCTTTTCGTTCTTCTGCACGTCCGCGGGCAGGCCTTCGGCAATCTGCTTGCCGTAGTCGAGCACGGTGACACGGTCACACAGACCCATGACCAGCTTTACGTCGTGTTCGATCAACAATATCGTGCGCTGGTCCTTGCGGATCTGATCGATCAGTGCGCGCAATTGCACCTTCTCGGTCGCATTCATGCCGGCGGCCGGTTCGTCGAGCGCAATCAGTTGCGGGTCAGTCGCCAGTGCACGCGCAATTTCAAGCCGGCGCTGGTCGCCGTAGCTCAAGGTACGCGCCTTGTAGTCGGCAAATTTCCCGATTCCCACATAGTCCAGCAGTTCCTGGGCCCGTTTGGCAATTGCCGCCTCTTCGGTCTTGAAGGCTGGCGTACGGAACATGGCACCTATCAAACCCGAGTGGGTGCGGATATGGCGGCCCACCATCACGTTTTCGAGCGCCGTCATTTCCGCGAACAGGCGGATATTCTGGAACGTGCGGGCTATGCCTGCCTTGGCCACTTCATGCACCGCCGTGGGTTTGTAGGGCTTGCCGGCCAACTCGAACGTTCCGCTGTCGGGCGTATACAGACCCGTGATCACATTGAAGAAGGTTGTCTTGCCGGCGCCGTTGGGGCCAATCAGGCCATAAACCTGGCCGCGCTGTATCGTGATACCTACGTCGCTCAGTGCCTGCAAGCCACCAAAACGTTTGGAGATGCCGGCTACTTTAAGAATGGTGTCGGTCATGGCGTTCCCCCGTCAAGCGTTGGTCTGGAGGGACTTGCCGTGGTCCGGCGTCGGCCACAAGCCGCGCGGGCGCAGCAGCATCACGACGATCATTGCCAGGGCTATGAGCAACTGGCGCAGTATCGACGCGTCCAGACGGCCACCGGTCAAGTTCTGCAGCGGGCTGGCCACGTAACGCAGCACCTCGGGCAAGGCTGCCAGTAACAGGGCGCCCAGAACCACGCCCGGCAGGTGGCCCAGGCCGCCGAGCACGACCATGGCAACAATCATTACCGACTCCATCAAGGTAAAGGACTCGGGCGACACAAAGCGCTGGAAAGACGCAAACAAGGCACCGCTGACGCCCCCAAAAGACGCGCCCATGCCAAATGCCAGAAGCTTCAGGTTGCGGGTATTGATACCCATGGCCTTGGCGGCAATCTCATCCTCGCGGATCGCCATCCATGCGCGCCCCACGCGCGAGAGCGCGAGGCGGTGACTCAATACGATACTGAACAACACCATGATCAGGAACAGGTAGTAATACATCGCCACTGAGGTGAGTTGAAAACCACCAAACGTGAAGGTCTTGCCCATCGACACCCCGAACACGCTGAACGGGTCAATGCCCGCCAGGCCTTTGGGGCCATTGGTGATATTGACAGGCTGGTCCAAATTGTTCATGAAGACGCGGATGATCTCGCCGAAGCCCAGCGTAACGATAGCCAGGTAGTCACCGCGTAGCTTGAGGGTTGGCGCACCCAGCAATACCCCAAAAAAGGCAGCACACGCCGCCGCCAATGGAATGACCAGCCAGATCGACGTATGCAAGCCATGCGGAAACATGGCCGCTATCCATGGAAAAGTCTGGGTCAGATGGGGCGATGCCAACAAGGCATACAGGTAGGCGCCCACGGCAAAAAATGCCACGTAACCCAGGTCGAGCAGGCCGGCGTAGCCCACCACGATGTTGAGACCGATGGCCAGCAACACATACAACAAGGCGGTATCGGCGATGCGCACCCAGGCATTGCCGAATACCTGCAAACCCAGCGGCAAGGCAATCAATGCGATCCCGGCAACGACATACAAAATAGACTTGGAGTTTTTCATGTCTGCTCCTTCAGGCCCGGTCCGCCACGCGTTCGCCGAGCAGGCCCGAAGGTCGCAAGGTCAGAATCACGATCAGCACCAGGAAGGCAAATATCTCAGAATACTGGCTGCCCAGCACGCCACCGGTCAGTACGCCGATATAGCCTGAACCCAATGCCTCTATGAGGCCAAGCAATATGCCGCCAACCACGGCCCCCGCAAGGTTGCCGATACCGCCAAACACCGCTGCCGTGAATGCCTTGAGACCGGGAAGGAAACCCATGGCGTGTTGTACCGTGCCGTATTTCATGGCCAGCATGATGCCGGCGATGGCCGCAAGAACGGCACCGATGACAAAAGTGGCGGAGATCACCACATCGGGTTTTACGCCCATCAGGCCGGCGACGCGCGGGTTCTCGGCGGTGGCGCGCATGGCGCGCCCAAGCGAGGTGTAATTGACCAGCCAGACCAGGGCCACCAACAGGACGGCCGTCAGCGAAAGGATCAACAGATCCGTTGGCGATATCACGGCACCTGCAATTTCATAGGGCTCGGTCGGAAGCAGGTTGGGAAATGGTTTGGGATTGGGCTTCCAGATAATCATGGCCACCGTCTGCAGCAACAGCGACATGCCAATCGCGGTGATGAGCGGTGCCAGCCTGGGCGAGTTGCGCAATGGCCGATAGGCAATTTTCTCGATGCTGAAATTCAGTATGGCGGCCACGGTACATGCGACCAGGGTCGCCGCGATGAGGACCAGCCAGCCCGGCATGCCTGGAAACGCCGGCTGCAAAATGCCGGCCACGGTCCAGGCGGTCAGCGCCCCCGCCATCAAGACCTCTCCATGCGCAAAATTGATGAGCTGGATGATGCCGTAGACCATGGTGTAGCCCAGGGCCACCAGGGCATACACACTGCCCAGCACCAGACCGTTGATGATCTGCTGGAGAAAAATATCCATAAATTGGCGCTCCGATATTGTTCAAGTTTTGTTAAGACAGGTCATTGCGCAGGTGGCGCAACAACCGGCCCGGCAATCCGCGCCGCTGATTTTCAAACTCGGCTCCGGAAGGCGCCCGAGCCCGCCCAATTCTACTGACGCACCATCTTGCGGCGAGCCCGCAAAGGGGTGGGTTTACCCTTGAGGACCGCACAATACTTATGCAAGGAACGCGCCACTGACAGCGATCATCCATCCTTGGAGGCTTCGCCGTCGAGCTTGCGCAAGTGGGCCAGCTTGTCCGCGATCTTTGACTCGAGCCCTCTGGGCACAGGCTGGTACCAGCCGGGTGCGGGCATGCCATCAGGCAGGTAGGTCTCACCGGCTGCGTAGCCCTCGGGCTCATCATGGGCGTAACGGTAGGCCTTGCCATGCCCCAGCTCTTTCATCAGCTTGGTTGGAGCATTGCGCAAATGCACCGGCACCTCACGCGACCGGTCCTGTTTGATAAAGGCCTTTGCCTGGTTGTAGGCTACGTAGCCGGCATTGCTCTTGGGCGCCACCGCCAGGTAGATGACCGCCTGCGCAAGTGCGAGTTCGCCCTCTGGTGAGCCGAGCCGCTCAAAAGTGGCCGCCGCATCGTTGGCGATCTGCACCGCCCTCGGGTCGGCCAGGCCGATGTCCTCCCAAGCCATGCGCACGATGCGCCGGGCCAAGTACTTGGCGTCGGCGCCACCATCGAGCATGCGGCACAACCAGTACAAAGAAGCATCCGGATTGGACCCACGAACTGACTTGTGAAGGGCGGAAATCTGGTCGTAAAAATTGTCGCCGCCTTTGTCGAAACGGCGCGCGTTGAGGGTCAGCGCGTTCTGGAGAAAAGCGGAGTCAACCACTTGCACACCCGATGCACGGGCCGCGGTCTCAGTCTGCTCCAGCAGATTCAGCAAGCGCCTTGCGTCACCGTCGGCGTAGCCGACCAGCGTGTCAATGGCGGTCACCTCAAACTCGAGATGGGTCAATACCCTGCCGTGCGCCCGTTTGACCAAAAGCTTTAGTTCATCATCCGTCAGCACCTGCAGCACGTAGACCTGAGAGCGCGACAATAAGGCCGAATTAACCTCAAAGGAGGGGTTCTCGGTGGTGGCACCAACAAAAGTCACCAGCCCAGACTCCACGAAGGGCAGCAGCCCATCTTGCTGGCTCTTGTTGAACCGGTGAATTTCATCGACGAACAGGATGGTCTTCTTGCCCAGAGCCAGGTTATGTTCCGCCCGTTCCATGGAGGCACGGATTTCCTTGACGCCTGAAAACACCGCGGACAGCGCGATGAACTCGTAACCGAAGGCATTCGCGGTCAGTCGCGCAAGCGTCGTCTTGCCGACCCCTGGCGGGCCCCAGAGAATCATGGAATGGGGTTTGCCCGATTCCAGTGCCAGCCGAAGCGGCTTGCCGGGCCCGATCAGATGCGACTGGCCGATGACCTCATCCAGACTGACCGGCCGCAGCGCCTCAGCCAGCGGAGCCGCGGGGCTGTTTGAGAACAGGGACATTACTGCCGGATCAAGTCCGACCCGGCAGGTGGTTTGAATACGAACGTACTGGCGGGCAGCAAGGGATTGACTTCGACATGGCCGAAAGTCAATACCGAACGCTGCCCGAAGTTGTCCAGAATCTCAAGCGCGGCCAAGGTCGGGGTGGCGGCACCGGGCTTGAAGCCCACGCGTACCGACTGCAACTGGCCATCCTTCGTTTTGGGGGTCGCTACAACCCACTCCAGCCCATCCTTGTCGGGAGCCGAATCGAGAGTAAATTCGGCTTCCAGCGCGCGCAGATCGGGAGCCGCCGCGATCAATGCCGCAGGCGTTGATCCCAGCACCGCAGCCTGCTTGCGCGCAGTGACCTGGTTCAGGTCCACGTCATGCAGCCAGAGAGTCAGGCCATCGGCCACGATGGTCTGCTCGAACGGCTTTTGGTACACAAAGCGGAAGCGGTTGGGGCGCGAGAATTCGAACTTGCCGCTGGATGATTTGGTGCGCGCCACTTGGCCTTCCCTGGCCGGCGCGGTGACCACCTGGGTGAAGTCTGCGCGACCACTGGCCACCGTCTTGACAAACTTCTCCAGGCTTTCCAGTCCGTTGGCCCAAGAGCACATGGCAAGAAGCGGCCACGCTATTGCAACCATGATTTTTTTTACCGCCATCACTCCGTCCTAACAGGCACCAGAATTTCGCGCTGGCCGCTGCCACTCATCGCACTGACCAGGCCAGCCTTTTCCATGTCCTCCACCAGACGGGCCGCTCGGTTGTAGCCAATCTTGAGGTGGCGTTGCACCAGAGAAATACTGGCGCGCCGGTTTTTCAGCACAACCTCCACTGCCTGGTCATACATGGGGTCCTTTTCACCGCCGCTATTGCTACCCTCACTTAGCCCATCTGCTTCACCGTCCACGGTACCGCCTTCGAGCACGCCTTCGATGTAATTCGGCTCCCCTTGCGACTTGAGGTAGTTGACGACGCGATGCACTTCTTCGTCACTCACAAAAGCACCATGTACGCGAATGGGCAGACCGGTGCCGCTGGGCATGTACAACATGTCACCCATGCCAAGCAATGCCTCGGCACCCATCTGGTCCAGGATGGTCCGGCTGTCAATCTTGCTGCTGACCTGGAACGCAATGCGGGTAGGAATATTGGCCTTTATCAAGCCGGTGATCACATCCACGCTGGGTCTTTGTGTCGCCAGAATCAAGTGGATGCCGGCCGCACGCGCTTTCTGGGCCAGGCGCGCAATCAACTCTTCAATTTTCTTGCCCACCACCATCATCAGGTCGGCCAATTCATCGATCACCACCACGATATGCGGCAGGCGCTCCAAAGGCTCGGGCTCCTCGGGCGTCAAGCTGAAAGGGTTGTAGATGAACTCACCACGCGCCTTGGCTTCGTCGATCTTGGTATTGAAGCCGCCGAGGTTGCGCACGCCCATTTTGCTCAGCAACTTGTAGCGCCGCTCCATCTCGGCCACGCACCAGGTCAGGCCATGTGCCGCCTGCCGCATGTCCGTCACCACTGGAGCCAGTAAATGTGGTATGCCTTCGTATACCGACATCTCAAGCATCTTGGGGTCTATCATTAAAAGGCGGACGTCGCGCGCGTCGGCCTTGTACAACAGACTCAAAATCATCGCGTTGATGCCAACCGACTTGCCCGATCCGGTGGTGCCTGCCACCAGCACGTGGGGCATCTTGGCCAGATCGGCCACCACGGGGTTGCCTACGATGTCCTTGCCAAGACCCATGGTCAGCAGCGACTTGGCCTCGTTGTATACCTTGGAGCCAAGAATTTCCGATAGCTTGATCGACTGGCGCCGGGCGTTGGGCAATTCCAGTGCCATGTAGGTCTTGCCCGGGATGGTCTCCACAACCCGAATGGAAGTAAGGCTCAGGCTGCGTGCGAGATCTTTGGCCAGGCCGACAATTTGCGAGCCCTTGACGCCGACGGCGGGCTCGATCTCATAGCGGGTGATCACGGGGCCGGGCAAGGCCAGGATCACCCAAACTTCGACGCCAAAATCCTTGAGCCTTTTCTCAATCATCCGGCTTGTCATGTCGAGCGTCTCGGCAGACACGGTCTCTTGACGCGCCTGCGCGCCGTCAAGCAGGTCAACCTGCGGCAATTTGCTGTCGGGCATGTCGGCAAACAAGGGCTTTTGGCGCTCCTTGGCGACGCGCTCACTTTTGGGTACATCCAATACGACGGGCTCAACCAGCACCTGCGCTGGGTGGCGCTCCTCAATCTCACTGCGCTCCTCCGTCAGCACTACTTCACGGTCTCTCGCAGCTTGCTGCCCCAGCGCCAGATCCTGCACCAGCTCGCGCTTCTTGCGAATTGACTCCAGTCTTGCATGCAGATTGGCGCCTATGCGTTCAGCCACGTTCCCCCAGGAGAACCTGAACACAAGTGCCGCACCGAACACCCCTTGCGCAATGGCAACCAGCCCGGCTCCGGTGAAGCCGAGCCAATTGACACTGACAGGGCCCAGCAGAGAGCCCAGAACCCCACCGCTATGCCCAGGCAGATGTGCCTCGAAGCTGTAGAGGCGGGACCACTCCAAAACGCAGCTGGCGGACAACAGCAACACAAGACCACACCAAAAAGCGGTGCGGCTGGATAACCACCGGCTCCAAAGAAAGTTACCCTCTTCGACGGGCTCAGCTTCTTCGCGCAGCCATGCCGCGAGGGTAGAAAGCCAGGCGTACGCGGCAGCCGCAAAACACCACCAGACAGAGAACCCAAACAGGTAGTAACTGGCGTCCGCCAGCCAGGCACCAAGCCGCCCACCCTGGTTTAGTAGCGCAGCGCCCCCTCCGGAGGTCGACCAGGCTGCATCCTGGTGTGAGTAACTCAAGATAGCAAGCAACCAGAAACAAAGCGACATCAGACCGGCCAGCAGAGCCAACTCAGCCGCAAAACGGGCAAAACCAGAGGAGTGCGCCGCAGGCGTGCGACGTTGGGAAGAAATCAGGGTATCAAGCGAGTAAGTCATGGGACGGTGGGGGATGCCTTGAGCTCAATGCCAAGCCCGGTTCGACGGTTTGACCGCTAACGTGGCTTGAGGCGCCGCTCCTTGACCAGCAGGCTGCCGTCCTCGCGCGTCTCGACGAACCCTTGCTCTTCGAAGTCTTTCATGACGCGGCTGACCATTTCGCGCGATGCGCCAACCATCTTCGCAATGTCCTGGCGCGAAATTTTGTCTTTGATCACACGAACGTTGTCGGCATTGGGTTGGGCGCTGTCCAGCAAGACATTGGCTACACGCCCATACACGTTCATCAGGGCCAGCGACTCAATCTTGCGGTCGGCGCTACGCAAGCGCTGGACCAACCCTTTCATCACGGCCGCTACGGTGGAACTGTTCTCCAGCAGGCAGCGGTTGAAATCTTCACCACCCAGGACAAGGGCGTCAGTCTGAACCTCGGCCTCCACTGTCGCGGAGTGCGGCTCATGATCGATCAGGCTCATCTCACCAACGTAGTCCCCCGGATGCATGGTGGCGAGAATAACTTCACGATCCCGGCGATCCGTTACCACAACACGCGCCCGCCCGGCAAGAATGATGAAAAGCGACTCGCATTTCTTTCCTTGCTCAACAATGAACTCACCGCGTTTGAAACGCCGTTTGCCAACCGCACCCGCCAGGGACTCAGCCTGGGCAGCGGTCAACATTGCAAACAATGGCACACGCAGTATCAGGTCAAGATTGGACAACATCGACATCCGACAATCCTTTAAAACTGGTATTCGCTTCTTACAATTGGACCGGTCGCGAATCGAACGATTGTGGTTGACTTGAAGACCATTGCGTCTTCTCGTTTACCCCCAAACTGTACACTGCGCCAGCTTTTTTTCACTCCAACACGACCATGACAACCACGAAACACGCTCGCGTACTGATTCTGGGCTCCGGCCCGGCTGGATACACCGCCGCGGTCTATGCGGCACGCGCCAATCTGGCTCCGATGTTGGTGACCGGCATCGCGCAGGGGGGCCAACTCATGACGACCACTGATGTGGACAACTGGCCCGCCGATGTACACGGCGTTCAGGGACCAGAGCTTATGCAGCGATTCCTTGAACACGCGGAGCGCTTCAAGACCGACATTGTGTTTGACCATATCAGTGCCGTCGACCTCTCCCAACGTCCTTTCCGCCTGAAGGGAGACAGTTTCACATATACGTGCGACGCGCTTATCGTCGCGACTGGCGCATCGGCAAAATACCTGGGCCTTCCGTCGGAAACCGCATTTATGGGCCGCGGGGTTTCTGGCTGCGCGACTTGCGACGGATTCTTCTACCGCAACCAGGTGTGTTGCGTCATTGGCGGCGGCAACACCGCAGTTGAAGAGGCTTTGTATTTGTCCAACATTGCCAGCAAAGTCTACCTGGTGCATCGCCGTGACAAATTCAAGGCTGAAGCAATTCTGGTAGACAAGCTGATGGAAAAAGCTGCTGTAGGCAAGATTGAACTAAAGACCTTCCAAACCCTGGACGAGGTGCTGGGTGGCGCCAGTGGCGTGACCGGAATACGCTTGAAAAGCACCGAGGACGGTTCAACCGAAGATCTGGCCTTGCAGGGCTGTTTCATAGCCATCGGGCATGCACCGAATACCGACATCTTCCTGGGGCAGCTTGAAATGGCCGGTGGGTACATCGTGACCCAATCCGGCCTGAAAGGGTTCGCGACCATGACCAGCGTCCCGGGTGTATTTGCGGCCGGCGACGTGCAGGACCATGTGTACCGCCAGGCCATCACCAGCGCGGGGACGGGCTGCATGGCGGCTCTGGACGCCCAGCGCTTCCTAGAACAAGGTTAACTCAGCCTCCCTAGTTTGAATATCGTTATAATTTAAGGCTTTACCAAATTTTCCCGAACCGGGAATTTTCTGGTGAGATCCAAATACCGCCACTGCGTGGCGAGGTGCGGCGAAAGCCGTTAACGAATACGCAACGACGCACTGCATCGTTGCGGAGAAAGATGGAGTGTCCCTATGGCACGTGTATGCGAAGTTACGGGCAAAGGCCCGATGGTCGGGAACAATGTTTCCCACGCCAACAATCGAACCAAGCGCCGGTTCCTGCCAAACCTTCAATACCGCCGTTTCTGGGTGGAGACTGAGAATCGCTGGGTTCGCCTGCGGGTTTCCAGTGCTGCACTGCGTCTGATAGACAAAAACGGTATTGAATCTGTGCTGGCGGATCTGCGTGCACGCGGTCAAGCTTAAGAGCTTGCCCATTGCTGAATGAAGGAATAAATTATGGCAACCAAAGGCTCTCGCGAAAAAATCAAGCTGGAATCAACAGCCGGCACCGGGCATTTCTACACAACCAGCAAGAACAAGAAGACTATGCCGGAAAAAATGTTGATCAAGAAATTTGATCCTAAGGCCCGAAAGCATGTGGACTACAAGGAAATCAAACTGAAGTAGTGCGATTGGTGCCCATCGGAAAAGCCCGACGTGTTCGGGCTTTTTTGTACCCGGCACAAACGCGAACAGCCAATGCGGAGAAGGCCATGGGACTCTTCAAAGGACTCCCCAAATCGGCATAGGGGGCAGCCATTATCGGCTGCGCCCCTGCCACACCACCCGGCATGCGGGTCCGCACCGGGCGGTTCGAGGAGTTGAGGTCATGAGAGCCGGGGCAGACCCAGCCGATCAAAGTGATCGATGGTCAGCACG
>JANLPN010000334.1:0-2663 GCA_031367285.1 Betaproteobacteria bacterium
GCTTGGTGCCGCTGGCGACGATGGTCTCCATTTCTTCCAGGAGCTCGTCGATGCGGAGGTCGCGGCTCTTAGCTACGGTTTCGAGGGGAATCTTTTTATCTACATTCTGTATGATGAAGATCTTATTGTTGTTTCGGTTCACCACGCTCTTCATCACAAAGTCATCGGGACGGATGATATCATTCTCTTCCACGTATTTGGCGATCACATGCAGCAAGTCCTGCCCGTGGAAAAGCACCGTGCCCCCCCAGCTGATCGACGAGCCCTCGGGCGCCAGCCGCAGCAGCGCGCGCGCCGTTACGCTTTTGCCGCAGCCGGACTCCCCGACAAAACCTACTGCCTCGCCGGCGGCGATGTCAAAGGAAATGCCCTTCACCACCTGCGACGCCGCTGCCCCCCGGCCAAACTGCGCCGTGAGGCCGCGTACCTGGAGCAACGTGCCGGGTGTGCCCATCACCGGCTCGCCACGTCCAGCCATTCACGCAAACCGTTGGCCAGCACGATGAAGGTCAGTGTGGCGAAGACGATGGCCGCCGCGGGGCCGATCACGGTCAGTGGCGCCAGTTCCATGAACTGGCGCGCCTCCGACAACATGGCACCCCAGTTCGGGTCGGGCGGCGGTGGCCCCAGCCCGAGGAACGACAAAGCGGTGACGGTGAAGATCGTTTGCGCCAGGGTCAGGCTGGTTTCGACCAGAATCGGCGAGACAACCAGCGGCAACACGTGGCGCACCGCGATGCGCAGTTCGCCAACCCCCACGCTTCTGGCTGCCTCCACATGGTCCCAGCGCTTCACGCCGAGCACCGGGCCGCGCACCACACGGGCCAGACGCGGCGTGTAGACAATGGCGATGGTCAGGATCAGGTTGGGCACCGTGGGCCCCAGTGCCGCAACCACCGCAATCGCCAGCAGGAACACCGGAAACGCGAACACGACGTCCAGCAAACGCATGATCGCCTGGTCGGCCCGCCCGCCCACATAACCGGAAAACAGGCCTAGCACGAGCCCGCCAGCGACGGCCAGTGCCACTGAAACAAAGGTAATCAGCAAGGTGGTGCGCCCGCCGATGATCAGGCGGCTGAGCACGTCGCGACCGATGGAATCGGTGCCCAGCCAGTGCGCCGCACCCGGCCCTGCCAGGGAATCTGGCGAGGTGCCGGACGGGTCGTAAGGGGCAATCAATGGCCCGAAAATAGTGGCAAGCACCATGACCGCCAGCATCACCAGTCCAGTCCACAACAGCGAATCACCCCCCGTTCGTTGCCGCCGCTCAGTCATAACTCACCCGTGCATCCACCCTGGCGTAGGCGATGTCCACCAGCACGTTGACCAGCAGCACGATGCTTGCCGCCACCAGCACGATCGCCTGAACCGAGGGGTAGTTGCGGCTGGTGACCGAATCGAACAGGTATTGGCCCATGCCGGGAATGGTGAAGATGGTCTCGATCAGGATACTGCCGCCCAGCAACGATGCCAGTTGCAGCCCGGTCGCGGTGATCACGGGGGTCAGTGCGTTGCGCACCAGGTAATTGCGCAAAATGGTGCGTGGGCGCAGGCCCTTGGCGCGCGCCACCATCACGAAGTCCTGGCTGGAGACCTCCAGCACGGCGGCACGCGTATTCTCCGAAATCGTCACCGACACCGCCAGCGCAAGCGAAAAGGCAGGCAGCAACAGGCTGCCGATATTGCCCATCGGGTCGGTCGCAAAAGGCGTGTAGTTGAAGATGCCCAGATCGGGAAAGTACAAGCCCGCCAGCAGCACGATCAGGGTCGCGACCACGAAGTTGGGCACTGCCAGCATCAATCCATTGATGCCGCGGACCAGCCAGTCCGTGCGTCCGCGCAGCCGCGCCGATGCCAGGCCGCTGGTAACACCCAGAGCCAGTGCCATGGTGCCGGCGATCAAGGTGAGTTCGGCCGTGACGGCCAATCGGGGCAGCAGCTCGCCCAGTACCGGCTTGTGGGTGATGAACGAGTCACCGAAGTCGCCCCGCAGGAGCCTGCCCAGCCAGAGCAGGTATTGCTCCCAGACCGGCCGGTCCAGCCCCAGGCCACGACGCAGGATGTCAAGCGCTCCGGGCGCGAGTTCGGTGGTGCCGGCGGAGGCTTGCGCAAAGTCGCCCGGCAGCGCGCGCATCAGCACGAACGCCACCACCGATACCCCCAGCAGGATGGGCAGCATCCAGACCAGGCGCACGAGCACCAGGCGGGTCATGGACTAGGACCTGTTGACACTGCGCATCTGTCAGGCGTAGTGTTAACAGGCCCTGGCGCTGCCGTTTGCACGCGATGGCTCCACCGGTCTATTTGTCCATCCAGGTGGTGCGCACGAAGCTGCGTATGTTGGCCGCCAGCGGAACATAACCCTTCACCACCTTGCGCCACGCTTCCCAGCGCAACGGGTACTGGTAGATCTGCAGAATATAAGCTTGCTCGGCAATGTGTTTCTGGATCTGCTGGTAGGCAGCGGCCCGTTTGGTATTGTCCAGGATGGCGCGTGCATCCTCGATCATTTTGTCCAGCTGCGTATCGGCCATGCCCATTCCCTTGCCCTGGGAACCGCTGGACAGAAGCCGCGAAACAATCGCGTCCGGGTCGGGGCTCCAGCTCAGGGCAATCGACATCAGGCTGTAGTCTCCCTTGAGCCACAGGCCGATCAGCGG
>JANLPN010000367.1:0-8312 GCA_031367285.1 Betaproteobacteria bacterium
ACCAACAAGGCGGCGCGCGCAGTGGCCAACCTGTGCTGCGACAACATTGGCAGCTACTCCCTGCAGTCGCTGGACCAGCTACTGGCCCTGCTCAACCAGCGCGGCGTGGGGCGGGTTTTTCTGGGCCAGATGGCGCTGCGCCTGATGGACCAGCGCAGCGGTGCGCTGACCGCCGACACGACCATCTACCAGGACTGGCTGCGCGCCGCTTTGCCCGACTTGGCGGCGGTGCAGACGCAGCAACCGGTAGACCAGGCCGCCGACAATCTGAGCGTGAGCAATGCGGTCACCTCGCTGCGCGCCATCGGCGACGCGGACTGGTTGGAGATTGTTGCCGGCACCAGCACCTTGATGCGCCTGATGCTGAGCTCCGAGGTGTTCGAAGCCGAAGACATCGGCACCCGCGACCAGACCCTGCACGGCATCGAACTGCTGGCCAGGCGCAGCGGCCGCGGCGAGGTGTCGGTGGCGCAAACGCTGCTGGCCCTGATGCGTGCCGGCGACAATGCCGCCGCTGGCGCGGGCGCCAGCCACTGGCTGCGCGGCCCCGGACGGCTGGAACTGGTGCGTGCGCTGGGCCTGGCCGAGCGCGCGGCGTTTCCGTGGCGTGGCCTATGGCGCCGCGTGGCGCTGCCGGCCTATCTGGGCACGCTGCTGCTTGGCACGGCGGGCCTCACGGCGTGGATGCTGATGCACCACAGCATCGGCTGGGATGGGCCGGGCGCTCCCGCATGGCTGACCCTGCTGGCGGCGGCGCTGATGGTGTTTCCCGCCTCCGAGGCGGTGGTGGCGGTGATCAACCGCCTGATCAGCGAGTCGGCCCGCCCGCGCCACCTGCCCCGCCTGGCCCTGGCCGGCGGCATCCCGCACGAACACCGCGTGCTGGTGGTGATCCCCGGCATGCTGACCGGCCCGGCTTCGGCCGCCGAGCTGGCGCACCGCCTGTTGCTGCACTACCTCGCCAATCCGGAGCCCTGCGCGCAGTTCGGGCTGCTGACCGACTGGGCCGACGCAGCCACGGAACACGCCGACTCCGACGCCGCCCTGCTGGACAGCGCACGCCGGGAGATTGACGCGCTCAATGCGCGTTTCCCGCAGGACGCGGGACAGCCCGGTGCCGCGCCGCGTTTTATCCTGCTGCACCGCGAACGCGGGTTCAGCGCGTCCGAGCAGCGCTGGATTGGCTGGGAACGCAAGCGGGGCAAGCTGGAGCTGCTGGTCGCCGCCCTGGCACGGGGCAGCAGCACCGCCTTCCTGGACCTTGGCGAGACCTCGCGTATCGCCGCCGCCACGCCCTACGTGGTCACGCTGGACAGCGACACCCAGTTGCCACCCGGACGGCTGCGCGAGCTGGTGGGCGTGGCCGCGCATCCGCACAACCAGCCACGCTTCGACGCACGCCTGCGCCGCGTGGTGGGCGGCTACGGCATCCTGCAGCCGCGCGTGGTCACGCCGCTGCCGGCCACCAAGGACATTACGCTGTACCACTGGCTGTTCGCCGGGCAATGCGGTATCGACCCCTACAGCGCGGCCACCTCGGAGGTGTACCAGGACGTGTTTGGCGAAGGCACGTTCACCGGCAAGGGCCTGCTGCACGTACAAGCGGTACATGCCGCCCTGTCGGGCCGGCTGCCGCCGGACAGCGTGCTGAGCCATGACCTGCTGGAGGGAGCGTTGGTGCGCTGCGCCGCGGTGACCGACATCACGGTGGTGGAGGACGCACCGTTCCATGCCGACGTGGCGGCCTCGCGCATGCACCGCTGGACCCGCGGCGACTGGCAGTTGCTGCCGTTTTTGTTCGACCCCATGCATTACCGGCTGCGCACCATCAACCGCTGGAAGATGTTTGACAACCTGCGCCGTTCGCTGGTGGCGCCGATGTCGCTGGCCTTGCTGGTGCTGGTGCTGGCCAATGCCGTGGTGTCGCCATGGGCCGCGCTGGCGCTGGTGCTGGCGGCGTTTTCAGCCGGGCCGCTGATGGGCGCGGTGGCCGGCTTTTCGCCCAGCCGCGACGACCTGGCCAAGCGTTATTTCTACCACCAGGCGGCAACCGACCTGGCCCGCGCCGTGTGGGGTGGCTTGTGGCTGATGGCGCAGTTGGTGGCACAGTCCCTGCTGGCGCTGGACGCCATCACGCGGGCCCTCTACCGCATGGCCGTGAGCCGGCGCCACTTGCTGCAATGGACCACGGCCGCCGCGGCGCAGGCGCGTGCGGTGACGGGATTGCGCGCGTTGGTGCGCCAGCACTGGAGGCTGCCGGCAGTGGCGCTGCTGCTGTTGGGCGGCCTGCTGGCAGTGCATACGCCAAGCCCGGCCCTGGCGCTGGCCTTGTGCCTGCTGTGGGGGGCCTCGCCAGTGTGGACATGGTGGGTCAGCCGGCCGCGCCCGCCGGCCGGGGACGCCGCCCTGCCCGTCACCGACCGGGCTTATCTGGAGAACATCGCACGCGACACCTGGCGCCTGTTCGAGCGCTGCGTGGGGCCCGAGGACAAGCACCTGCCACCCGACAACCTGCAGGTGACGCCGCACGACATGGTGGCGCACCGCACCTCGCCGACCAATATCGGCCTGTACCTGCTGAGCGCGGCCAGCGCCCGGGCGTTCGGGTGGATAGGCACCGAAGAGCTGATCACGCGCCTGCAGGCCACGCTGGCCACGCTGGCCACGATGCAGCGTTACCGGGGCCACTTCCTGAACTGGTACGACACGCAGACCTGCGCAGCTTTGCTGCCGATGTATGTGTCCACCGTGGACAGCGGCAACCTCAGCGGCCACCTGCTGGCCGTGGCCCAGGCCTGCCTGGAACTGGCGGCCAGGGAAACCGGCAACAAAGCGCCGCCAGGCGCGGCAGCCACGCCGGCCCCGAGCAGCACCGGCGAGCGCTTGCGGGCACTGGCCCTGCAGTGCGACCAGCTGGCCTGGGCGCCCGAGTTCGGCTTTCTGTACCACCGCAAGCGCCACCTGTTCCACCTTGGCTACCGGGTCGCGGAGCAGCAGCTGGACGCCGGCTTTTACGACCTGCTGGCCTCCGAGTCGCGCCTGACCAGCCTGCTGGCCATCGCCAAGGGCGATGTGCCGGTACGCCATTGGGCATCCCTGGGCCGGCTGTTCTACGCCGTGGGCGCGCGGGTGGCCCTGCGTTCCTGGTCAGGCTCGATGTTCGAGTACCTGATGCCCACGCTGGTCCTGGACGAGCCGCACGGCAGCCTGTTGTGCGGCGCCAACCACGCGGCGCTGGTCGAGCAGATTGCCTATGCGCGGGCGCAGGACGTGCCCTGGGGCATCTCCGAGTCGGCCTATGCCGCCAGCGACCACACGCTGGCCTACCAGTACGCGCCGCAGGGGGTCCCCCGCCTGGCGCTGCGCCGCACGCCTGGCGACGAACTGGTGATCGCGCCCTACGCAACCGGCCTGGCGGCGCAGATTGCCCCGCACGCCGCCTGCCTTAATTTTGCGGCGCTGCAGGCACTGCACGCGCGTGCACAGTACGGCTTTATCGAGGCGCTCGACTTCTCGCCGGCGCGGCAGACCGGCGCCGAGGCTTTCACGCCCGTGGGCACGTTCATGGCGCACCACCAGGGCATGACCATCGTGGCATTGGCCAATGTGCTGCTGGGCGGCGTGGCGCAACGCTGGGGCATGGCCAATGCCTACATGGCTTCGGTGGCGTCGCTGCTGCACGAACGCGCGCCGCGCGAGGTCTCGATGTTGTACGCGCCGCCATCGGGCCCGCTGCCAAGCGCCCTGCAACGCCGCCGCGTACCGCGTTTGCTGCGCGAAGTGGTGCCGGGCACCAGCGCGCTGGAGCCCACCCACGTGCTCTCCAACGGGCGCTACAGCGTGACGCTGCGCGCCAACGGCGCGGGCTGGAGCCGCTGGGGCCAGGTCGGCATTACGCGCTGGCGCGACGACGCGCTGCGCGATGCGCTGGGCAGCTTCTTTTACCTGCGCTGGGGTGGCCGCGAGCGGCCGGTGTCCATCACCCGGCATCCGGCGCCTGACCCGCGGGCGCGGTACAAAAGCATCTTCCACGCCGACCGGGTATGTTTCGACGCTGCCTGGGACCAGGTGCAGGCCCATACCACCGTGTGGGTGAGCCCGGAGGACGACATTGAATTCCGGCAGGTCGAGCTGCGCAACCTGGGCGATGAGACGCTCGACATCGAACTGATTTCCGCCTTCGAGCTCACGCTCGCCGACCCGCGCGCCGACGAGTCGCACCCGGCGTTCTCCAACCTGTTCCTGCGCGCGCAGTGGCAGACCGCGCACGAGGCGCTGGTGTTTGAGCGCAAGCCGCGCCTGCCTGGCGAGCCGGCCATGCAGGCAGCACACTTCCTGGCCGACGCGCAGGCGCAGGTGCTCGCCCTGGCTTGCCAGACCGACCGCCAGCGCTGGCTGGGCCGCAACCGTGCCGCCAGCAGTCCGCTGGCGTCGTTGGACGCCTTGCCCTCCGAGGCCCTCCGAGGGGGTGCAGCAAAACTTGAGGGCGGCCCGGCGGTTTCTTCTGCCTCCGGTGAGGCTGCCCAGGATCCTGGCGAGCCGCACGGCACGACGCTCAATACGGGGCTGGACCCGGTGTGTGCCCTTTCGGTGCGGGTACGTATTGCCCCCAACGGCAAGGCACAGCTTACGTTTGCGACGGCGGCCAGCGACAACGGAGGCACCCTGCAGGCAGTGATCGACAAGTACCGGCAACCCATCCACGTGCAACGCGCCTCGCTGATGTCGGCCACGCTGACCGGAATCCGCCTGCGCACGCTGCGCATCAGCGCGGAGAACTTCGCTGCGATCCAGACCCTGACGACCACATTGGTGCTCAGCCTGACTCATCCGCAGGCGACGCTGGCACACCGCGCACGCGCTGGCGCCGAGGTCTGCGACCGTCGGCTGCTGTGGCGCTTCGGCATCTCCGGTGACCGCCCGCTGCTGCTGGTGTCGGCCGGTGTGACGCAGGGCCTGGGTTTGCTGCGCTCGCTGGCGCAGGCGCTGCGCCTGTGGGCCTGGGGCGGCATCAGCTGCGACCTGGTGGTGGTGAATGCCGAACCGGCCTCCTACCAGATGGAGTTGCAACGCGAGATCAGCGCGCTGCGCGACCGCCACGTGGCCGACAGCGCGGCCCAGAGCGGGCCGGCCACCACCGCCCTGGTGGTGCTGCGCGCCGACGAACTCTCGGGCGACGAACTGGACACCCTGCAACGCCTGTCGCGCGTGCAGTTCAATGCCGACGGCCGGCCCCTGCTGCACCATGTGCAGGAATGGAGCGCCTTGCACCAGCAGGCGCTGGAGCAGCGCCTGGGCGCGTCCAACGAGACGCTGGCCGTGGCGTCGGCGGCCCGCGCCGCACCGCCCGCGCCGGTGGGCGAGTTTGATGCGGCGTCGGGTGAATTCCGCTTTGGTGCCGGCGCCGGTGTACGGCCTGCCCGGCCGTGGATCAATGTGCTTGCCAATCCAGCCTTTGGCGCCCAGATTTCCGAGGCCGGGGGTGGCTACAGCTGGGCCGTGAACAGCCGCCTGAACCAGCTCACGGCCTGGTCCAACGACCCGGTGGCCGACCCGCCGTCCGAGTGGTTCCTGCTGCAGGACCGCAAGACCATGGCGACCTGGAGTGTTGCGCCCGGCGCCTGGGGCGATGAGCGGCTGGCCTACCGCGTGTCGCACGGGCAGGGCTACACCGTTATCAGCCATCGCCGTGGCGACCTGGAAGTCACCGCCACCTGGTGTGTGGACGCGTTGACCTCGGTCAAGCAGGTGCGGCTGCGCTTCGTCAACCGGGGGCACGGCAAGCAGCACCTGCGTGTGGTGGGCATCGTGGAGTGGATGATGGGCGCGAGCCGGGTGGACCGCAGAACGGTGGTCACGCAAGCCGCCCACGCGCCGCGGCTCACGGCACTGCTGGGCACGCAGCTTGAGCGCTCGGCCGGATTTGGCGGCGGTACCGCGTTTTTCGCGCTCGCCACCGGCGAGGAGGCACCGGACTGGACCTGTGACCGGCGTGAGTGTTTCGACGGCGATGGCAACCCGGTGCTGCCCGACCATTTCGGCCTGCAGAGTGGTGCCGGCCTCGACCCCTGCGCGGCGATTTCCACCAAGCTACGGCTGGCCGCCGGTGACACGGCCGAAAGCGTGTTTTTACTGGGTTACGCGGGGGACGCGGACAGCGCGCGGCGGCTCGCGGCCGAGGCAGCCCGTGTACCCGCCCTGCAGCGCATGGACGAGGTGCGCAAGACCTGGGACCAACTGCTCGGCGCCGCCACGGTCAGGACACCCGATCCGCTGTTCGACGCCATGGTCAACCGCTGGCTGCTCTACCAGACCGTGTCGTGCCGCCTGTGGGCCAAGGCGGGCTTCTACCAGGCCGGCGGCGCTACCGGTTTTCGCGACCAGTTGCAGGATGCGATGGCGCTGGCCTGGGCCGCACCCGCCATGTTGCGCCAGCAAATCATTACCGCTGCGTCGCGCCAGTTCGCCGAGGGCGACGTACAGCATTGGTGGCATGCGCCTACGGGTGCCGGCGTGCGCACCCATTTCTCGGACGACCTGTTGTGGCTGCCGTATGCCAGCGCGCATTACCTGCATTGCACCGGCGACCTTGCGCTGCTTGACGAACAGGTGCCGTTTATCGAAGGCGCGGCCATTCCCGAGGGTGCCGAAGATGCCTATTACACGCCGGCCGTCAGCGTTGTTGCGGCATCGGTTTTTGAGCACGGCGCGCGGGCCCTGGACCACAGCCTGCGGGTCGGACAACACGGCCTGCCCCTGATGGGCAGCGGTGACTGGAACGACGGTATGAACCGGGTCGGTATCGAAGGGCGCGGCGAGTCGGTGTGGCTGGGCTGGTTTCTGTGCCGGCTGGTGGCCGATTTCGCGCCGCTGGCGCGCTCGCGGGGCGACACGGCGCGCGCGCAGCGTTGGGAGGATGCCGCACAGGGCTGGCAAGCGGCGCTTAACGGCCCGGCATGGGACGGGCAGTGGTTCAAGCGCGCCTTTTTCGACGATGGCCAGGCGCTGGGCAGCCATGCCAACCCCGAGGCGCGGATCGACCTGATTGCCCAGGCCTGGGGAACACTGTCCGGGGCGGCGCAACCGCACCTGCGGCGCCAGGCACTGACCGCGATGGAAGAGCATCTGGTGGACAAACAGGCCGGCCTGATCCGGCTGCTGGATCCGCCGCTGGCGCAGGCAACTCCGAGCGCTGGCTACATCCAGGCCTACCCGCCGGGTGTGCGCGAAAACGGCGGCCAGTATTCGCACGCCGGTGTGTGGGCCTTGATGGCACAGGCGCAGGCCCATGTCGAGTCAGCGGCGCAGGCGCCGCCTGCATCCGCGCATGGCGGCACCAATGCGCCCGGTGGGGCCAATGGGGCCGACACGGCCTACCGCTACTTCACTTACCTGAGCCCCGCACACCGCGCGCGCCACGCGACCCATGGCGCGGTGTACGGCATTGAACCCTATGTGATGGCCGGTGACGTCTACAGCCAGCCGCCTTATGTGGGGCGCGGCGGCTGGAGCTGGTACACCGGTGCCGCGGCGTGGATGCAGCGCGCGGCGATCGAGTCCATCTTCGGCCTGCAGCTGGGCGCGCAGGAGCTCAGCTTCACGCCCTGCCTGCCTTCGCATTGGCCGCAGGCCGAGCTGACGCTGCGCCGTGACGGGCGCACGATGCGTTTTATCCTGATACACGCCACCGCCGACGCGGCGCTGGCGGCGACTGCCTCGTGGCGCGCCGTGCTGTTGCGCCCCGGCGCGGCGCTGCCATGGCGTGACCTGGCACCGCAGACTTGTTTTGTGATCCCGCTACTGGAACAACAAGATGGAAAAACCTGAAGAGCCGGTGCGCCAGTTTCACGACGAAAGTTATGAGGCACTGGATGAACGCACGCGCAAGGTAGCCCGCCATATCGCGGGCCGAAAACACATTGCGCGCAACACCGCGGAGGAGCTGGATGCCACCACAACCATGGGGCAGCGGGCGGCCGACGCGGTGGCGGCTTTTGGCGGGTCCTGGACTTTTATCTCGCTCTTCGGGGCAATCCTGGTGGTCTGGGTGGGGGTGAATTCGTTTGTGCTGGTCGGACACGACAAGGCCTTTGATCCCTACCCCTACATCCTGCTCAACCTGTTCCTTTCTATGCTGGCCGCCGTGCAGGCGCCCATCATCCTGATGTCCCAGAACCGGCAGGCGGAAAAGGACCGGCACGGCGCGCAGCATGACTATGAGGTGAACCTGAAAGCCGAGCTCGAAATCATGCTGCTGCACGAAAAGGTGGACATGTTGAAGAACCAGCAATGGAGCGAGCTGCTGGCGATAC
>JANLPN010000398.1:0-3484 GCA_031367285.1 Betaproteobacteria bacterium
GGTAAACCCGCCGGCTGCTGAAAAAGGCCTGCCCTGGGGCTTGCTGCTGGGCGGCGCCGGCCTGGTAGCTTTTATTGTGTTTGCGACGCGTTTCATGCGCCAGCGTAACCAGGCGGCCATGGTGCCTGCCGGCGCTTATGCAGGTTACGGGGCCAGCCCCGGCATGCAGCCGCCGCAAGGGTTTGGCAGGGCCCCCACCGGCCCGATGATGGCCCCCGCTTACGGCGCGGCTCCTGCGTATGGAGCGGCCCCAGCCCCCGCAGCCGGTGGCATAGGCTCCGGCATCATGGGCGGCCTGGCAACCGGTGCCGCGGTAGGCGCCGGTATTGTGGCCGGCCAGGCGCTGATGCACCACTTTACCGATGGTGACCGCAACAGCAACGCCCAGGCACCGACGCCGGCCGGCAACAACTGGAACCCGGAGCCTGCCAACGATATGGGCGGCAATGATTTCGGCGTCAATGACAGCTCGTCCTGGGACGATGGCGGCTCCTCCAGCGCCGGCGGGGACGACTGGAACTGAGCGAGGATACCGCTGACCGCGTGACGGCCTACAACACCTCGCGCAAACGCAGCGTGGACCAGCGCGCGCTGGTCCACATTTTTTCGGTGCTGTCAGTGCGGCGCAGCAAAAGCGTGCGCAGCAACGGCTCCATGGGCGTGCTGTCCGGGTCGGCCAGCAGCACATAACGCACCACCGGCTGTGCGTCTCCGGGCTCCAACCGCGCCACCCAGTCCAGTTCTACCAACACCTCGAGTGCCGACTCTATGCCCAGGTGGCTGACCTGCAGCCCGGCGGCCAGCTGGTCCACCGCCAGCCCCTTGTCGGTGCTGGTGCGGGCCCGGTACAGCAACTGCAAGGTTTCCAGCGCAAGCTGAAAACGCCAGCCGGCTCCCAGATTGCGCCGCACCACACCCGACTTCAGGCTGGGCAGGTAGGCGGTGATGACGGCGCCCAGCAACACAATCACCCAGGACAGGTAGATCCAGACCAGCAGGATGGGAACGGTCGCAAAAGTGCCGTACACCACCGAATAGGTCGGCACCTTGCCCAGGTAAAACACCAGCAGCTTCTTGGCCAGCTCCATGGCGGTGGACACAAACAGGCCGCCCACCCATGCATGGGACCACTTGACACTGGTATTGGGCACATAGTGGTACATCGCAGCCATGCCCGCCGCCAGCAGCACATACTGCACAAGGTCGAGCAGGAAACCCACCCCCGGCATGCCGCCCACCAGGCCCCTGGAGGCAGATACCGCATACGAGGTCATGGTCACGCTCGCGCCCAGCAGCAGGGGCCCCAGGGTCATGCCGGCCCAGTAGACCAGCATGCGTTGCGCCAGCGGGCGCGGCTGGCGCACGCGCCAGATGCCGTTCAGCGTGCGGTCAATCGTCAAGATAAGCGCAAGTGCGGTACCGAACAACACCACCAGGCCGATCGACCCAAGCCGGTTTGCCTGGCCGGCAAACTGGGTCAGGTAACCCAGCACCTGGCGCGCGATGTTGTCGGGCACCAGGCTGTCGACCAGCCACTTCTGCAACACGCCCTGCAATTTGCCGAACATCGGAAAGGCCGAGAACACCGCCAGCGCCACCGTCACCAGCGGCACCAGCGCAATCGTGGTGGTGAAGGTGAGGCTGCTGGCGGTCAGACCCAGGCGGTCTTCGCGAAAGCGCTCGCGCAAGGTCACGGCGGTGCTTTTCCAGGGAAAGCCGGACAGGCTTTTGACGAACGCGCGAATATCCAAAGGTGCTGGCATGGCCGGTATGATGCCACTGCAATGAACACACACGACAAGATGGTGCGCCTCTCGCGTTTTCTTGCGGTCGCAAGCCTGCTGGGGCTGATCGCGCTGGGCCTGGCCTGGGAGTTGTGGCTGGCGCCGCTGCGCCCCGGTGGCTCCTGGGTAGCGCTCAAGGTGCTGCCGCTGTGTATACCGCTGGCCGGCCTGCTCAAGAACCGCATGTACACCTACCGCTGGGTCAGCCTGATGGTGTGGCTGTACTTTATCGAGGGCGTGGTGCGGGCCTGGGGCGACCGGCCGCCCGGAAACTGGCTGGCGATGGTGGAGGTGCTGCTGTGCACATCGCTGTTTGCCGCCTGTGCGCTGCATGTGCGGCTGCGCCTGAGCAACCCGGCCAACGCCGTGGCTTCATAAACAACTGCTTCGAAAACCGCGATGACCAGTGTTGACATCCTGCTCGACGGCCTGCGCGGCGTCGTCGGCCCACACCATGTATTGACCCACGGCGAACCGGGCACCGACCTGAGTGCCTGGGAAAACGACTGGCGCAAGCGCAGCCAGGGCCACGCACTGGCGGTGGTGCGGCCGGCCGGCACCGCTGAGCTTGCAGCCGTGGTGCGCTTGTGCGCCCAGCACAAGGGCAACACGGGCGTGAGCATCGTGCCGCAAGGCGGCAATACCGGGCTGGTGGTGGGCTCCACGCCCGATACCTCGGGCAAGCAGGTTGTGCTGAGCCTGCTACGCATGAACGCCGTGCGCGGCATGGACGCCGACAACCTGACCATGACGGTAGAGGCCGGCTGTGTGCTGCAAAACCTGCAGACCATCGCGCGCGACGCCGGCTACCTGTTTCCGCTAAGTCTGGCCGCCGAGGGCAGTTGCACCCTGGGCGGCAACCTGGGCACCAACGCCGGTGGAACCCAGGTGGTGCGTTATGGCAATACACGCGACCTGTGCCTGGGGCTGGAAGTGGTGACGGCGCAGGGCGAGGTCTGGCACGGGCTCGGTGGTCTGCGCAAGGACAACACCGGTTACGACCTGCGCAATCTGTTCATAGGCTCCGAGGGCACGCTGGGCGTCATTACGGCAGCCACCATGAAACTGATGCCGCTGCCGGCCGTGCAGCTTACCGCCTGGACGGCGGTACCGTCGATGGAACACGCGCTTGTATTGCTGGGCATGGCGCACCGGCAACTGGGTGCCGGCCTGACCGGTTTTGAAGTCATGGGACAGCTGCCGCTGGGCCTGGTGGCGCGTTGTTTTCCGCAGCAGACGGTACCGCTTTACCAGTCAACGCCGTGGTGCGTGCTGATGGAGAACTCCGACAACGAATCGGAACAGCATGCACGCCAACAGTTCGAGCATTTGCTCGAAAACGCATTGGAGCAGGGTTGCGTGACCGATGCCGTGGTGGCCAGCAACCTGGCGCAGGCGCAACAGCTGTGGGAGATCCGCGAGCGTATTCCGCTGGCGCAGTCTTCCGAAGGCCTGAACGTCAAGCACGATATCTCGGTGCCGATCTCGCGTATTCCCGACTTCGTGCGCGAAACCGACGCCTTGCTGGAACGCGCCGTGCCCGGCATCCGGATCATCAACTTCGGCCACCTGGGCGACGGCAACCTGCATTACAACGTGCAGGCACCGGTCGGGGCGGACGGTGAGGCGTTCCTGGCGCAACACGAGGAACACATCAATACCGTGGTGTTCGATTCGGTCGCGCGCTTCGGCGGCTCGAT
>JANLPN010000404.1:0-5243 GCA_031367285.1 Betaproteobacteria bacterium
GGCCACGCAATTCAAGCTGCAGCGGCAACAGGCCGCCGCGCCGGCGCGACAACACCATCACGTCCTGCGGCTCAGGCCGGCATCGATCTGTTGTGCGATCCAGTGCGCCACCTGCCGCGCTTCGAGGTTGCGCAAGGTCTCCTCCGGCAACTCGCGCGGCGTGGTCAGGCTGTCGCGCCACGGCTCGATACCCGGCTCCTCGCCCAACACGTCTTGCGCGGCCGGGCGCGGTATCGGAGGCAAGCTACACACCAGCCCGCGCTCTCTGGAGCTGGTGGTGTGTTCCCTGAAACCTTCGTAGTGGTCCAACTCACGCGCCTGGCCCATGGCGGCGTTGACGGTGTCAATGACCTTCGTGGCGTTGCGCCGTGTATGGTCACAGCCCAACAGCTCTCCGCCCAGGCCCTGGGCCACAAACTCCTGCGCTGCGACAAACACCTGGGGTTCGGCGCGCCGAAAGCGGTAAATGCTTTGTTTGGGGTCACCCACGATAAATACGCTGGGCGCCGTCCCGCGCGCGCCGGCATAACTGCCCAGCCACGACGACAAGGCCTGCCACTGCAGCGGGTTGGTGTCCTGGAATTCATCGATCAGCAAATGCCGCACGCGCGCATCGAGCCGCTCCTGCACCCAACCCGACAGCACCGGGTCGGACAACAGCACCAGGGCGGCACTCTCCACATCGGCCATGTCAACCCAGCCGCGCTCGCGTTTTAGCGCGGCATATTCGGCCACCAGTATCCGGGTAAGACGCGCCATGCGTTGCTGGTACAACCAGGCTTCATGCTGCTGTGCCGCCGCACACAACACCACCAGCTCGGCCTCCGCCTCCTGCGCCGCCGGGTACTTCTTGAGGTGTTGGGTCAGGCGGTTTTCATCCGCCACAAAAAAGGCCTTGCGCAACATCGCCAGACGCCGCGGCCAGTCCACCGAGTCTGCTTCGGCCGGCGGCGCAAAGGCGTCAAGCACGGCGGTCGCGGCCTTCTGCGGTGTCTTGTTGCCCTCCTGGCCCAGGGCCCGCGCGCGGACCAGCCAGCGTGCTTGTGCCGCGCCTGCCTGCAAGGCCGCGGCCGGTTCATCCCACTGCGCCAGCGCCGGGAAAAAGCTGCTGAAATGCTGCACCGACGTGTCCACCACTCCGGCGCGGTCGGCCAGCGTGAACTCGATGCGTTTGTCCAGCGCGACCGCCAAGGCCTTCTCGGTCTGAAAACGCCCATGCTGCAGCACCACCGATTCAAAGTCCGCCCTGGTGTCTGGCCGCTCCAGCAGCGCCTGGTAGAAACGGCGCCAGACCAGTCGCGTGGCTTCTTCGTCATCTTCCAGCAGCTCATAGTCCAACGGCAATTGCAGTTGCTGCAACACGGCCAACGGCGCAGCCCGCAACAAGGCAGCGAACCAGCTGTGGAAAGTGCGTATCTGCACTTGCCGGCCGCTCGCGAGTACAGCCCGGTACAAACCCGACAGCCGCTGCAAAACGGCCTGGGCCTGCAAACGCCCGGCACCCTGGGGGCTGCGCACGCCACGGTCTTGCAGCTCCTTCTGCAGGACTTCGTCCGGGGCGACGGCAAATTCCTGCAACCACTGCAGCAGGCGCTCCCGCATTTCGCCGGCTGCGCGTTTGGTAAAGGTGATGGCCAGGATTTCATGCGGAGCCACACCGAGATGGCCATCTTCGGCGTCCACGCCATCGAGCAGGGCACGCACGATACGCGACACCAGCATCCAGGTCTTGCCCGCGCCGGCGCAGGCCTCCACCGCCACGTTGCGGCGCGGGTCGCAGGCGACGGCATAGAACTCTTCGGCGGAGACTGTTTTGCCGTTGTGTTCGTAAGCGGGCTGGGCGGACCGGTCAGACATCCGTGCTTGCCTTGTCGAAGGCCTTGTCCAAGGGCTTGTCCGTTTCCCAGAAGTCCTTGCGGCACAAGCCGCGCGCGGCGCAAAAATCGCAGGCCAGGCCCTCGCCGATGGCCGGCATGGGCGCTCCGTCCGCAATTCGCTGCATATCGTCCTGTATGCCCTGCAGCAACTGGTCGCGCGACGCCACGATCTGCTGGTGCGGATAGGCACGGGTTGCATCCGATTCCGCGATGTTGAGGTACAACGCGGCCAGCGTATCGTCTTCCAGCAAGGCTGCATAAAACGCCAGTTGTGTGTCCTCGGACGGATGTTTGAGCCGTTCGCTGGTTTTGCCGCGGGCCTCGGTTTTGTAGTCGATCACCAGGGCGCTGCCATCGGCCAGCCGGTCGATACGGTCGATGCGGCCGGCCAGCGTCAGGCGGCCCAGGCGCATCTCCTTCCAGGCCTCGGCCTGCACAAAACGGGCACCACGCGCCTCGTGTTCGCCCAGCCATTGCAGATAGGCGGCACGCAGCCTGGGCCAGGACGCGGCAAACGGAAGAAACTCGTTCTCGGCCAGCCCCAGGTCCTGCGTGGCGCGTGCGGCGGCCGCGTCCATCACGGCCCCACGCACCTGCAAGTCGGCGGTCGGCGCAGCCAGCAGAGCCTCATGAAAGTGCTTGAGCAGCATGTGCAGCCAGTTGCCGAACTCCCGTTTTCCGAGCTCGGTGTCCAGCTCATCCGACTCCTGCAACTTGAGCTGACGCAGCGCAAAAAACCGGTAAGGGCAGCGGCGCAAATCTTCATACACGCTGGCCGAGAGGCGCAGCAGCGGCAGAGCTGCGCCGACTGGCCGCGGCATATGGCCGGGCTCGGAAAGCAGTGGCCTGGGTACCCGGGTATCGACCGACAGAGGCAGCGCGTCCAACAAGAGTTCCTGCACGAACAGGCTGGGCATCAGGTGTTCACCCTCTTCGCTGCCACGCCACAGGATGTCGATAAACGGCGAGCGCAAGGCGTATTGCCAGGCAGCGCGCGCGTCAGCCGCCAGCACGGAGCGCGATGGCAGGCCAAGCAACTCACGCTGTGCCGCGGTCCACATACCGGGCGGCTCCGGGGACGCCGGCAGGCGGATTTCGTCGCAGCCCGGCAGCACCACGGCGGCCACCACGCGCCCGAGCAACTGGCTCAGAGGCAGAATCAGCACCTGCGCAAGCATTGGATGCGGCGGCTGGAAGCTGCCCGCCTCCAATGCCTGCGCAGCCCAGCCAATAAAAGCACTCTGGTTAAAACGCTGTGGCAGGTCCGCAAACTCCTGCTCCGCGCCTGCGCCCAGGCACAAGGCGTCCAACACGGCCTGGCCGGCGATATCGTCCACCAAACGCTGCCACTGCCCTGCATCCTGCAACGCCGCGCGCACGGCAGCCAGCCAGAGCGGCAGGGTGCGTGGCTGCCGCAAGGCTTGGCGCATTTTTTCAACCCGCCCGGCAAGCCCATCCTCCAACGCCACCTGCCGCCACTCGCGCACGCCGTTGCGGCGCAAGCTGGCTTCCAGCTGCGCCACGGCCCGGGCGTCAAAGGCAGGGGCATTCTTGACCCAGTCCAGCACCACGTCGGTGGAGGCGTCCCAGACCGCCGCGCGCAACAAACCCATCACGGCGGCGGCGGCCCGTGTGGTGGACAGGGTCCAACCGGTTTCATCACGCAACGCTACACCACGCTCCCCCAACAGCGCCCGTACGCGCCGGGCCAGTACACGGTCTTGCGCCACCAGTGCCACCGGAGCGCGACCCAGCGCGATATGGGCCAACACGCAGGCGGCTGCGCGTTCGGCTTCGTCCTCCAGATCCAGCGCCCGGTGCAGGGCCATGGTGCCGGGTTCACCCGCATCGTCAAGCTGCACGACCAGCGCACGGTCTCCCCACAACAGTCGCAAAGCCTCATGCAGCGGTTCGGCCTGCAGCCCTTGCAGCAACACCAGCAGATCGGCCTGGGCCGCAAACAGGCTGTCGGTGCGGTAGGCCGAATTGGTGACCCAGGCCAGGGCGATACGGCCCAGCCTGGCTTCGATCTCCAGCACCGGCGCCAGTGCCTGCGTCTGCAGTGCGGTGGCCAGCCGCGCCCCCCACGCACTGCGCTGATCGGGCGGCACCGCGGCAGCAAGCCTGGCCAGGCCCCAGGCCGACTCCATCAGGCGTCCTGCCAGAGCCTGGTGACTCGTATCCAGACCTGCGCGTTGCAGCAGGGATGCCGCTGTCAACACGTCGTGTGCCGCGTCCATGCGCAGGTCGTCGCCGGAGGGTTCGAAACCGCCCTGGCTGTTGGTCCAGTTCATGGTGGTCTCGAACCGGGGCATGAAGCAGGCACGCGGCTCTCGCGTCTGCCTGGCGCGCGCCCATGCGTTGCGCGCAACCGGGATCAACTGCGCATACGGCACCAGCACCACCGTACGGGCCGGGTGCACATTGCGCTGCGCCATCTCCCGCTCGATGCCGGCCATGACCCGGTCCCAGGACCTTATGGCTTGATGGTTTTTTGCTATGTCATCCATAGCGCCAGGGCCCACAACGGGAGGGGTTGGTTTCTGTCACAATTTCCCCACTTTACCTGTACCGCTCCAACAGAGGAAACACCATGGCCAACGAACTCATCAAACATGTTTCGGATGCTTCTTTCGAAGCCGAGGTACTGCAATCAAAGCAGCCGGTGCTGGTTGACTACTGGGCCGAGTGGTGTGGCCCGTGCAAGATGATCGCCCCTATCCTGGACGAAGTCGCGACCGGTTACGCAGGCAAGTTGCAAGTGGCCAAGATGAACGTCGACGAGAACCGCGACATTCCGGCCAAGTTCGGCATCCGCGGCATCCCGACCTTGATGTTGTTCAAGGACGGCGTACTGGCGGCGACCAAGGTTGGCGCCATGAGCAAGTCCCAATTGACCGCCTTCATCGACCAGCAACTGGCCTGATCTCCCTGGAATGGCGCTGCAGCTGCCCGCTGTGCGCGCCAAGCTACAGCAGCCGCAAACCTGTTTGCGGCTGTTTTTTTCCTGTCATAATCAAAGCTGTTCACCGGCCTCCAACCAAGGCCGGTTCGAGTTCCCGGTTTTGAACACTGTGGTTGGGGCCCCCCGTCTTGCCCCTGCCCCCATCCCCCTCTTTTTGTTCGCCCAGTCCTAATCACTCACCCCTTCGGGTCACTCCATGCACTTAAACGAACTCAAGGCACTACACGTGTCGGAAGTCCTCAAGCAGGCTGAAGAGCTTGAGATTGAAAACACCGGCCGCATGCGCAAGCAGGAGCTGATGTTCGCGATCATCAAGAAGCGCGCGCGAACCGGTGAGCAGATCATTGCCGATGGCGTACTGGAAATCCTGCCCGACGGCTTCGGCTTCCTGCGCAGCCCGG
>JANLPN010000417.1:0-3778 GCA_031367285.1 Betaproteobacteria bacterium
CACCCGCGCGTACAGCGCTTCGTCAAAACTGCCTTGCGCCGCACGAATCTCCAGGTCGGGCTGGCCGTTGACGGACCGTACTGCCTGCGAAAACTCGGACAGCGCCGACGCGTTGATCAATGACACCGAAAACGCCAGCGCAACGCCCAGCATCACCGCCACCATGGCCGCCGCATTGCGCCAGGGGTGGTGCAGCAGCTCCTGCCAGGAGAAGGTTTTAAGCAGCGCGAGCACCAGCCAGTATAGGCAGGGGGCGCGCCACGGTCACCGCCATGGCCAGCAGTGCGAGCATGACGATGTACAGGCTTGGCGGCTCGGGAATGGAAGCCGCACCCAGCGAGATAAAAAAGGTTCCGGTGCGGGCATCGTTCTGGTCTGGAAAGCGGTACAGCAAATCCACGGGCAAACTGAGCAAGGCGACGTCGTCCGCGGTATCCAGCATGTAGGACCCCCCATACGCCAATGGATCGATGGCTTTCCAGGACTGCGTCACCGGGTCATAGAAGAACGGCCGCAGGTCGGACTCCCTGATAACGCGGTATTCGGGGTCGGCAATATCGATCAGGGAAGCCTCTCCCCCGCTGCCGTCGCCATACGGTATCGAGAGCGAGAAAAACTGGGGGGTGGCAATGGGTGCCTCGGTGTCGCCTGTCACGTCGATATGCACGCCCTTGACCATGCGGTCTATGCCGGCCGGCGTATTGAACGGCAATGGCATGGAGTACAGCGACGTCAGGCTGAAGGTGGTAACGACATTGTTCAGGAAAGCGGAATCCGGCAAAGACAATATGGCGTCCGGCGTTAGCACGGGCACGGGCAGATTGAGCGGAAAGCCCGGTACCACCAAGTCGGGTTTCGTCCCCGGGCCCGAGGGGGCGGATGGAGTCACCACCGCTGCAGTGGAAGATTTTTTCGCATCCTCCTTGTCGCTCTTGGAGACCTCCACGACGTCATCGTCCACGGTGGCGCCCACACCGACGCCCCTGCGCGACGGGTCGGCGATTCTCAGGCTCTTGGACCTTACCCCACCCTGGTGGCTCAGACGCAAGGCATGGCTCAACTCGTGCATCGCGGCGCTCACCGGGTTTTTCGTGCTGTCCTTGTTGCGGCTGGCGGTATCCCAGGGGAAAGTGTGCTCGCGACTGAATCCGGGCTCTCTATCGAAGGTAATCGTGAGCTCCGTCACTTCCCGCGACGCGTTCCCGTTGCCAGGGAAACCGCCTGTTGTTGCGCCGGCGGAATTGCTGTCCTTGAACTCGTTGTTGTACTTGATCCGGATGTCATGGTCGGCACTGGTGCCGCCACTGACCAATGTCCAACCGGTGTCGTCCTTGACGGCGTTCCAGTTCTTGATCGCCGCATCCATGGTGTCCTTGAGCTTCTGGTCGCCAAGGTCGGCCGTGGCTGCGTCGAAGTCGTAGAAAACCTTCAGGGTGCGTTTGCCGCCTTTCCAGTCCCAGGTGTTGTCCACTCCGGCAAACGCGGTGAGGGTCGCAAAGGCCAGGCAAAAAACGCCGATGGCACGGACTACAGACTTCATGATCTGTCTCCTTGGGAGCAATTGCGGAATCGACATCGCTGGCGCCCCGAGCCCCGTGCGGGAAACCACCGGCTGCATGAATTATGCTGCTCGTACTTTCATTTGACGAATATTTGGCACGCTTTTTATGAATCCAGCTCACCTGCCCACTTTTGCGGACGTTGTTGCCGCCGCCGATCGGCTCCAGGGCCATGCCCACCACACCCCGGTATTACGCTCCAGCACGCTGGACAAACGCCTGAAGGCCGAGGTGTTTTTCAAATGCGAGAACTTCCAGCGCATGGGGGCGTTCAAATTCCGCGGCGCCTTCAACGCCTTGTCGCGTTTTGACGCGGCCCAGCGCAAGGCCGGGGTGATTGCGTTTTCCAGCGGCAACCATGCGCAGGCGATTGCGTTGTCGGCCCGGTTGCTGGATATTCCGGCGGTGATACTGATGCCGGCCGACGCGCCGCAAGCCAAGATCGATGCCACCCGTGGTTATGGCGGCGAGGTGATTCTGTTTGACCGTTTCAAGCAGGACCGCGAGCTGCTGACACGCGAGTTGGCCACGCAGCGCGGCATGACACTGATCCCGCCGTTCGACCACGCGGATGTAATAAGCGGGCAGGGCACGGCGGCCAAGGAATTGTTTGACGCGGTGGGCGCGCTTGACTGCCTGTTTGTGTGTATGGGAGGTGGTGGCCTGCTCAGCGGCTCGGCGCTTTCCGCGCGGGCCTTGTCGCCGCAATGCAAAGTGTTCGGGGTCGAACCCGAAGCCGGCAACGATGGCCAGCAATCGTTTCGCAGCGGCGCCATCGTGCGTATCGCCACCCCCCAAACCATTGCCGACGGCGCGCAGACGCAGGCAGTGGGCAACATCACCTTTGCCATCATCCGCCGCGACGTGGACGATGTGTTCACCGCCACCGACACGCAGCTCATCGAGGCCATGCGTTTTTACGCCGAACGCATGAAGATGGTGGTGGAGCCCACCGGCTGCCTGAGTCTGGCCGCCCTGTGCCACGCAGGCGTTCCGGTGCAGGGCAAACGTGTGGGTGTGATCGTCAGCGGCGGCAATGTGGACTTGCAGCGCTTCGGGCAGTTGTTGGGCGGCGCAGTGTGATGCGTGCGGCGATTGCCGGTTTGCTGGGCCTGGTGCTGGCCTGGAACGCCCACGCGCAAACACTCAGCATAAGCAGCGAGCCCGCCGTATTGGCCGGCGCGGTCCTGGGCGCGGAGCCCGGTGCCGCAAGTGTCGCCGTATGGCGCGAAGGCAAACTTGGTGTCGCGACGGTGCGCCGTGCGCCTGATGCTGCCGCGCCTACCCAACTGGCAACGGAACAAGCCCTGCCGCTGTTCGAGATCGGCTCCATCAGCAAGGTATTTACCGGCGTATTGCTGGCCCAGGCGGTGGAGAAGGGCGACTTGAGCCTGGACGATAGCTTAGGCCAACTGCTAAAAGGCAAGGTCGAGTTTTCGTCGGGTGAGGTGGCCGACATCACCCTGCGGCAATTGGTGACACATGGTTCCTGCCTGCCACGGCAGTTCGGGGAACTGCGCAACGGCCCGGCCATCGTGGCGCAGATCCGCACCGCCAACCGTGCAGCGTTATGGGCCGCGCTGGCAAGCCAGAAGTTGCCGCGCACAGGCCCGTGCCCGGCGCTGTACAGCAACTTTGGCATGGCTGTGGTAGGAGAGTTGCTGTCGGAACGTTATGGCAAACCCTGGAATGAACTGGTGCGCGAAAACATCACGGCGCCGCTGGGCATGTCCGATACGGTGCAGCAACTCGGAGATAAGGCCGCGCGATTCGAGGCGGCTTTCGATGGCAAGGTGTCCGCTGCACCCTGGGATATGGAAGCCTTTGCAGGTGCGGGCGCTTTGCGCTCGACGGTATCCGATCTTGTGCTGTTTGGCCGTGCCATCCTGGCCGGGCGCAGCGGGCCGCTGGGCGCCGCGGCCGAACGTCTGGTCACCCCCTTGGGTAGCTACCGCGGCGGCGAGATCGGTTATGCAATTTTTGTGAGCGGGCCACCCAACCGGCGCACTTACAGCCATGACGGCCAGACCGGGGGTTTCCAGGCGTTGCTGAGTTTGTCGGCGGACACCGCGGAGGTGATGGCCGTGCTGGTGAGCAACCGGCAGGCACCGATGTGGGACATGGCGCGCGAAGTCACCGCCAGCCGCTACCCGGTCAGTGGCCAGGCGATGGCACTGGCACCCGACAAGTTGCCGGAATATGCGGGTGTCTACCGTGTG
>JANLPN010000423.1:0-2142 GCA_031367285.1 Betaproteobacteria bacterium
CTCCGCGATATGCCCGCCGCTGGCGGCACGTATTTCGTGTTCCATCTTCATCGCTTCCAGAACCACCAGCAGATCGCCCGAGCGAACCGTGTCGCCGGCCGCGACCTGCCATGACACAAGCTGGGCCTGTAGCGGAGAACGGATTTCTTGCATCCGCCGATTTTGCGGCAGTTCCCGCAGCCAAAACGGTCAAGCCCGGGACAGCCGCCAATTGGAGATAATTCCAGCATGAACCTTGTACCTCTGATCGAACTTGAGCGCGGTGGCACTCTGGAGTGTGTTCACTTTGGAGCCGTAGCCGTTGTCAACCGGCACGGCAAAGTGCTCGCCCATGCGGGCGACCCGCATTGGTTGACCTTCTCGCGCTCGACCCTCAAGGCGCTGCAGGCGCTGCCTTTCATGGAGGCGCAGGGGCCGGCACAGTTCGGTTATGCGTCCGAGCAGATCGCCATGTTGTGCGCCAGCCATAACGGTGAAGACAAACACGTGGCGCAGACCCAGGGCATGCTGGAGAAAGCCGGCCTGACGACCCGTGCCCTGCGTTGCGGCTGCCATGTGCCTGGCCTGTTCGAGGCCACCGGCACGGCGCCACCGGCGGGCGCTAGCTACGACGAACGCTACAACAACTGCAGCGGCAAACACGCCGGCTTCCTCGCCTACTGCGTGCAGCATGGCTTGAACCTGGGTGACTACGAGTCACCGGGGCACCCCTTGCAGGCGGCGATACGCCGCGACGTGGCGCGCGCCACCGGCATGGACCCCGACAAATTCAAGATGGGTATAGACGGCTGCTCGGCGCCCAACTACGCCCTGCCTTTGGCCAACCTGGCGCAGGGGTATGCGCGACTGGCCAGCGGCGTGCAGGATGGCGAATTCGGCGCCAGTTTCGCGCTGCTGGCCGCCGCCATGACGAAGCACCCGGACCTGGTGTCGGGCACCGGCCGCAACGACCTGGCCTTTATGCGCGCCGGGCGCGGCGACTGGGTCACCAAGATTGGCGCCGACGGCGTGCAGGTAGTGGGCAGCAAGAGCCGCGGCGAGGCTTTCGCGCTCAAGATCATCGACGCGAACAAGCCGGCGCTGTATGCGGCGGCGGTGGAGGTGCTGGAGCAACTGGGCTGGCTCGACGATGCCCAGCGCGAAGAACTCAAGGTCTGGCGCGCGCAGGACATCGTCAACGCACGGGGGCTGAAAGTCGGCGAGCGCAAGCCGGTGTTCAAGCTCGCGCCCATGCACTGATTCCCGCGCAGCCAAGTCCTGCCGGCGCCACTGGTAAACACCGATGGCGCCACCCACGCCGGGGGAACAGAATTTGGTGCCGGCAGCGGGTTTGGCGCCGCTTTTCGGTGCGCGCCAATCCTTCGTGGTGCAAGCCCATTGGCGAACCCCGTGGGGTAACATCATTCCTGCTGATTCCCTGTCATTCCCATCCATTAGGAGAGCCCCGTGAAAGCTTTGTTTATCCGAACCGCTGCCGCATTGGCGGTTGCAACAGCGTTTGCGCTGCCGGTGTCCGTGCTGGCGGCCACGCCCAAGGACACTCTGGTAGTAGCCTGGGCCATCGACGACATCATCACCATGGACCCGGGTGAGGCGTTCGAAATCTCGGCCGGCGAAATCATGGGCAACGCCTACGACCGGTTGATCCGCTACGACGTGAACGACCCGTCCAAGCTGATTCCCGATATTGCCAAGTCGTGGAACGTGTCGCCCGACGGCAAGACCTACACCTTTGAAATCAAGCCCGGCCTGAAGTTCGCCTCGGGCAACCCGATGTCGGCCGAAGACGTGGTGTTCTCGCTGCAGCGCGCGGTGCTGCTCGACAAGACACCGGCGTTCATCCTGACCCAGTTCGGTTTCACCAAGGAAAACGTCAAGGACAAGGTCAGGCAGACCGGCCCGCTGACACTGACGATGGAAACCGACAAGGTCTACGCGCCGACCTTCGTCTACAACTGCCTGACCGCCAACGTCGCGTCGATCCTCGACAAGAAACTGGTGATGTCCAAGGAGACCGGTGGCGACATGGGTTACGGCTGGCTCAAGACCAACTACGCCGGCTCGGGCCCGATGAAACTGCGCGAGTGGCGCGCCAACGAGATCGTCACGCTGGAGCGCAACGACAACTACTACGGCGAAAAA
>JANLPN010000427.1:0-4356 GCA_031367285.1 Betaproteobacteria bacterium
ATTTGTTTTGACCTCACCTTGATTACTTCCTATGTCCACCCACCCCATCATCCTCAACCCCCGCAGCAAAAACATCACCGAAGGCAAGGCACGTGCCTCCAACCGCTCGATGTATTACGCCATGGGATACGAAGCCAGCGACTTCAAAAAGCCGATGGTAGGCGTGGCCAATGGGCACAGCACAATCACGCCTTGCAACAGCGGTTTGCAAAAGTTGGCAGACGCGGCCATTGCCGGTATTGAAGAGGCCGGTGGCAACGCCCAGGTTTTCGGCACACCCACCATCTCGGACGGCATGGCCATGGGCACCGAAGGCATGAAATATTCGCTGGTGAGCCGGGAGGTGATCTCGGACTGTATTGAAACCTGCGTACAGGGCCAGTGGATGGACGGCGTGCTGGTGGTGGGTGGCTGCGACAAGAACATGCCCGGCGGCATGATGGGCATGTTGCGCGCCAACGTGCCGGCGATCTATGTCTACGGCGGCACGATTCTGCCGGGCCGCTACAAAGGCCAGGACCTCAATATCGTGAGCGTGTTCGAGGCGGTGGGCCAGAACGCCGCTGGCAACATGAGCGACGCGGACCTGCTGGAGATCGAGCGGCGCGCGATTCCCGGCACCGGGTCGTGCGGCGGAATGTACACCGCCAACACCATGTCGTCGGCATTCGAGGCGCTCGGTTTGTCGTTGCCCTACTCGTCCACCATGGCCAACCCGCATGACGAGAAGATGAACTCGGCCAAAGAGTCGGCCAGGGTGCTGGTGGAAGCGATCAAGCGCGACCTCAAGCCACGCGACATCGTGACCCGCAAATCGCTTGAAAACGCCATCGCCGTGGTCATGGCCACGGGCGGCTCAACCAATGCGGTGCTGCATTTCCTGGCGATTGCGCATGCGGCCAACGTGGAATGGAGCATCGACGATTTCGAACGCATGCGGGTCAAGACGCCGGTGCTGTGTGACCTCAAGCCCAGCGGCAAGTACCTGGCCGTGGATCTGCACCGGGCCGGTGGTATTCCGCAGGTAATGAAAACGCTGCTGGCCGCGGGCCTGTTGCACGGTGACTGCATCACCATCAGCGGGCAAACTATTCGCGAGGTGCTGAAAGACGTGCCCGATGTGCCGCGTGCCGACCAGGACGTGATCCGCCCCATCCATAACCCCATGTATGCGCAGGGCCACCTGGCGATTCTCAAAGGCAATCTTTCGCCCGAAGGTTGCGTGGCAAAAATCACCGGCCTCAAGAAGCCCGTGATGACGGGGCCGGCGCGCGTTTTCGACGACGAGCAGTCCGCACTGGCCGCGATCCTGGCCGGGAAAATCGTGCCTGGCGACGTGATGGTGCTGCGCTACCTGGGGCCCAAGGGTGGCCCGGGTATGCCGGAAATGCTGGCCCCCACCGGTGCGCTCATCGGCCAGGGCCTGGGCGAATCCGTGGGCCTGATAACCGACGGACGTTTTTCAGGTGGCACCTGGGGCATGGTGGTAGGCCACATAGCGCCCGAAGCCGCTGCAGGGGGGACCATCGCCTTTATCCACGAAGGCGACTCGATAACGATTGATTCGCACCAGTTGCTGCTGCAACTCAATGTGGACGACGCAGAAATCGCTCGCCGCCGTGCTGCCTGGACCGCGCCCGAGCCGCGTTACCGGCGTGGCGTGCAGGCCAAGTTCGCGTTTAACGCGTCATCCGCCAGCAAAGGCGCCGTGCTGGACAGCTACTGATAACGCGAGGGGTTGCGAAAGCTTCACAAGCTCTCAGCGCTTTTTCCGAAGCGTGCCTATCGCGGTCTTGTTGCGGTCGATGCGGTCCTGGCGCCGCTCGTTTTCACGCTCCATGGCCTTGCGCTTGGTGTAGCCACTGGCGTCGGCCCAGGCCCACCAGGCGACAGCCAAACCAAACGGCGCCAGCACGACCCACCAATCCCACGCGGCAACCGGCCCGATTTCCAGATATTTCATGGCCAAGAGAATGACTCCAAGACCCAGAAAATACATAACAGTCTCCCAAAAAATCGACACACTTGCTGACAAGAACCCGTCAACGGCCATCATTACAATCGCGTTGAAGCACTGTAACCCAAGCACGAGGATAAACATGAAAAACGCTTTTTTTGCCCGGTTGGCGGTAACCGTCGCGGTTTTGGTGGCTGCGCCTGCATTCGCCGACCAGGCGCTGGCCACTGCCAAAAACTGCATGGCCTGCCACGCGGTGGACAAAAAACTGGTTGGCCCGGCCTACAAGGAAGTAGCCGTCAAATACGCAGGCCAGAAAGACGCGGTGGACAAGCTGGCGGCCAAGATCATCAAGGGCGGCTCCGGTGTGTACGGTCCGGTCCCGATGCCGGCCAATACCCAGGTCAACGAGGCAGAAGCAAAAAAACTTGCTGCGTGGGTGTTGTCACTCAAGTAGCCTTACCTGGCGCGTGCGTCGCCAAGTCTCCCAAAACAAAACCCGCGGCAGCGGGTTTTGTCTTTTTGGAGTGACACCGGCATTCCAGCCGGGCCTGTTTCACCAGGCCTGGCCCAACTGGTCCAGGATCGCCGGATTCTCCAGTGTGGACGTATCCTGCGTGACGGCCTCGCCTTTGGCAATCGAGCGCAGCAGGCGGCGCATGATCTTGCCGGAACGGGTCTTGGGCAGGTTCTCCGCAAAACGGATCTCCTTGGGTTTGGCAATCGGTCCGATCTCCTTGGCGACCCAGTCGCGCAGCTCCTTGGCCATGGCCTTGGCCGCATCGCCGGTAGGCCGCGCTCCCTTGAGCACCACAAACGCACACACGGCCTCGCCTGTCATGTCGTCCGGGCGCCCCACCACCGCCGCCTCGGCCACCAGCGCCGCGTGCGACACCAGGGCCGACTCGATTTCCATGGTGCCCAGGCGGTGCCCGGACACGTTCAGCACGTCGTCTATGCGCCCAGTGATACGGAAATAGCCGCGATCCGCGCTGCGCACCGCGCCGTCCCCGGCGAGGTACAGCGTGCCACCCATCTCTTCTGGAAAATAGGCCTTCTTGAAACGCTCCGGGTCGTTCCAGATGGTGCGGATCATGGACGGCCAAGGGCGTTTGACCACGAGGATGCCGCCGGTGCCGTTGGGTATGTCATGTCCGGCCTCGTCCACGATGGCCGCCATGATGCCCGGCAACGGCAAGGTGCAACTGCCCGGCACCAGCGGCGTCGCGCCAGGCAGCGGCGTGATCATGTGGCCACCGGTCTCGGTCTGCCAGAAGGTGTCCACAATCGGGCAGCGCTCACCTCCCACGTGCCGGTGGTACCACATCCAGGCTTCGGGGTTGATGGGCTCGCCCACCGAGCCCAGGATACGCAGGCTCTTGAGGTTGCTGCGGTCCGGATGCACCTTGGCGTCGCTTTCGGCGGCCTTGATCAGGGAGCGGATCGCCGTGGGTGCGGTGTAGAAGATGCTGCACTGGTGGCGCTCTATCATTTGCCAGAACCGCCCGGCGTTCGGATAGGTCGGAACACCCTCGAAAATTATCTGCGTTGCCCCTGCCGCCAGCGGGCCGTAAGCCACGTAGGTATGGCCGGTGATCCAGCCGATGTCGGCCGTACACCAGAACACATCGGAGCTTTGCAGGTCGAAGGTCCAGTCCATGGTCAGCTTGGCCCACAGCAGGTAACCTCCCGTGGAATGTTGCACGCCCTTGGGTTTGCCGGTTGAGCCCGAGGTGTACAGGATAAACAGCGGGTGTTCCGCCCCCACGGCCACTGGAGGACAGTCGGTGCTCAAACCCGCGAGCGCCTGCGCAAAGGTCTTGTCACGGCCGGCCACCATATTGCAGGCGGTCTGGGTGCGCTCATACACCAACACGGCCCGAATCGTGTCGCACCCGCCCATGGCCAGGCCCTCGTCCACAATGGCCTTGAGCGGCAGTTCCTTGCCGCCGCGCATCTGGTAGTTGGCGGTGATCACGGCCACGGCCCCGGCGTCGATGATGCGCTCCTGCAAGGCCTTGGCCGAGAAGCCGCCAAACACCACGCTGTGGGTGGCGCCGATACGGGCACAGGCCTGCATCGCAATCACGCCCTCAATCGTCATCGGCATGTAGATCAGCACCCGGTCGCCTTTGCTGATGCCTTCGGCCTTGAGCGCGTTGGCAAACTGGCTTACCCGCGCCAGCAGTTCCCGGTAGCTGGTGCGCGTAACCGTGCCATCGTCGGATTCGGTAATGACCGCCGTCTTGTTCTCGACCGGCGTACCCATGTGTTTGTCCAGGCAGTTGGCGCTGGCGTTGAGTTCCCCGTCATCGAACCATTTGTAGAACGGTGCGCCGGACTCGTCCAGCGTGCGCGTGAACGGTTTGCTCCAGGCGATGTTGTCGCGTGCTAGCCTG
>JANLPN010000434.1:0-3294 GCA_031367285.1 Betaproteobacteria bacterium
AAAGCCTCGCGGTCCCGCGTTTCGGCCGCTACATCACCCACAAACAGCACCATGGGCGTGGAGTCCTGGTAGGCGGTGTGTACACCGATCGAGGCGTTGGTGGCGCCGGGCCCGCGCGTCACAAAACACACACCGGGCCGGCCGGTAAGTTTGCCGTGTGCCTCGGCCATAAACGCCGCCCCGCCCTCCTGCCGGTTGATCACGAACTGGATTTTCCCTGCATGTTGATGGAACCCGTCCAGCACCGCCAGGTAACTTTCCCCCGGCACACCAAAAGCATGCGTCACGCCCTGGGCCACCAGGCACTCGACCAGCAGATGGCCACCAATTTTTACGGTTTGAGATTGCGTCATGGCAAGTATTGTGCCCCGGCATCAGCCTGGCAAAGCTTCCTGGCTTCTTTCGCCCGTTAGACCCGGAAGCGCTTATCGGTGTGGCTGCTTCTCTGACGAGAACTAATGCGGAGACTTGGTGGGCAGGGCCGTGAGCCGTGGGTAACTGTTCGCCGGATCATCTCGCGTGCGTCTGCTTCTGGTGCGCCAGCGTTACTGCGTCAACAAGATGGTTAGCACTCTGCCGCTGTAGCAAACGCGAACAGACCGGCGCCCATCTACCCCCAACTCACGGCCTCAACTGGCTTGGTCTCTACTGCGGCAACAAGACCTCTTGCTCACCACATGCGACAGTGCTGGCAAAACGGGCAACAATGCTCGCCTATGAACCAGCTTGACCGCCTGTACCAATTGGAGCGCCTGTTGCTTAGCCGCCGGTCACTGGGCCGGGATACGCTCCTTCGTGAACTGGAAATTTCGTACGCCACACTGAAACGTTATCTGGCGGTGTTGCGGGACCGCATGAATGTGCCAGTGCTGTACGACCGCTTTTCCAACACCTACGCCATCAGGCAGCCTGCGGGCAAAGGCCCAAGTGAACGGCAGGAGTTGCCGGGTGTCTGGTTCAACCAGCAGGAAATCATTGCCTTGCTGACCATGTACCAGCTAATTGCCAGCTTGGACGCGGCCGGCATGTTGCAGCGCCATCTGCAACCTATCCTGCAGCGTCTGAACACCATGCTGGGCAGCACCCATATGCAGGCGCAGGAGTTGCAACGCCGGGTACGCATTATCGGCGCGGCGCGCCGCGAAGTGCCGAGCCGCTTCTTCGAACTGGTCGGCCTGGCCCTGACCCAGCGGCATAGACTGCAAGTCACCTACTTTACGCGCAGCCGCAACGAGGAAAGCACCCGCACCCTGTCGCCGCAGCGGCTGGTACACCACCGCAATACCTGGTACCTGGACGCGTGGTGCCATACCAGCAAAGGCCTGAAACGTTTTGCGCTGGACGCCATTCGTGCCGCCCATATTCTGGACAGGCCTGCCAAAGAAGTAGCGCTGTCCTCCGTGGAGAAAACGCTCGACAAGGGCTACGGCATCTATGCCGGTACCAAACTTCGTTGGGCCACGCTGGTGTTTACCCCGCAATCCGCGATCTGGGTTGCGCCCGAGCAGTGGCACCCGGACCAGAAATCACGCACGCTGCCCGATGGCGCGCTGGAGCTGAAGCTGCCGTACACCCACGATGCCGAGCTGTTGATGGACATCCAGCGCCACGGTGCCGATGTACGCGTGGTGTCGCCGGTGACGCTGCGCGACAAGTTGCTGGTGGGGTTGAAGCAGGCGGTTGGTCAATATGCCGGCCGCAAGTCGAGCGCGTAGACACCGACAGACGACTGTCAGTCAACTCTGGATGAAAAGACAAGGCACGCCGGAACATACTTTCTTGTGGTAGGTCATACCAACGCACCACTCCCATTTTTTGCCTTGCTTTGTATTGCACCAGGTGTTACATTGAAACGTGTCTCGAACATCAACCAAGTCAGCTTCAGAGTCCGCTGCCGTTGTTATGTCAAGGGCGTTCAGGACCTTGCACTTCAGCAAAGCGGCTGGCAAGCAAGGTATTCCAGATGCGGAGTTGTGTCAGGCAGTCGCCGAACTCGATCAAGGAAAGGGTGACAACCTGGGCGGAAATGTCTGGAAGAAGCGATTGAACAACAACTTGAGTCGCGCCATCGTTCTGACCAAGCCGAAATTTTTCTGGATTTTTGTGCATATCTTCGAGAAGCAGGATAAGGACAACCTCGCCGTTGACGAGTTGCGGGGCTTCAAGAAGCTGGCAAAGGACTTCGGTAATGGCGGGATCGAGGGTATCGAGGTGGCGAAGCAAAATGGATCATTGAGGGAGATATGTGATGACAGCCAAGAGTGAAACCCGAAAGTCCAAGAGCAGCGCCATGGCGTCCATCCTGAGCGCAGCGCAGGGCTTGCATCAGTCCGGTGTGATCGATAAAACAACGATGCGTGACTACGAGGCGCTGTGCCTCACGTCGGTGCCTGAATACACATCAACCGACGTAGTGCGACTTCGCAACAAAACCAGGGTCAGCCAAAACCTGTTTGCCAGGCGTCTGAACGTCAGTCCTTCGACTGTTCATCAATGGGAATCCGGGCAAAAACGCCCCAGCAAACTCGCCGCCAAACTACTGTCGGTGGTGGAGAAGCACGGGATTTCGGTGCTGGACTGAAGACGGTGCCACATGTAGTGAATTCTGACCCACGGTTCTGGATCTCCTGCGGGACCGCATGAGCGTGCCCGTGCTGTACGACCGTTATTCAAACACTCCACCGTGGAGAAGACGCTCGACGAAGGCTACGGGATCAGGCCAACGGCGCACTCGGCTCCGCGGCTGTCACCCGTGTCGGCCTATGGCCGCCGACTCCTTCTTTATGCCGCTGCGCCGAGCGCCCCGCCGACCCGATCCTGCGAGCAGGTTCGGCATACGGTGCAGGCAATCCAGCCACATTCACCCCCAACTCCTCAACCCACAAGTGCCAGGCTCAAGTTATGAGCCACTCGACTGCCATACTGGTGGCACGTCGCTTTTGACGGATACCGAACCGGAAAGTTTCATGCTCAGAAAAGACTGGTGTTTTGACTACACCGCATCCAAGCTGTCCGAAGCCGCCACCCAAAAACAGGCCTTCCACCAGGAGCGGCTGGACTGGTGGAAAGCCAAGCGCATAGCCGTGATGAACACCATCCGCTCCGAGGGGCTGGAGATCGACGAAAAGATCGTGCTGGAGTACCGCAGCCCCAAGTCCCGCGACTGGGACCGGGGCTCGCAAGTGATGGTGCGCAATGACCTGCAACACGACCTGAGCGAATGCCTGGAGAAGCTCAGCCACCATACGGAAAAAGTCCAGCAATACGACGGCTGGCAACAGGTGCTGGCGGCGA
>JANLPN010000444.1:0-3182 GCA_031367285.1 Betaproteobacteria bacterium
GACTCCACCAGGAACGGCGCCATGCCATAGGAAGACGGTGGGACCACCGTTTCCTTCCGTCTTTCGCTTGCGGCAAGCTTGCCCCTGCCGGAGACCTCGACCTCGAAGCGCAGCGGTACACCGCCATTCGTTTCTCCGGCCAGGCGCACGCGTATGGTTGTGGCGGTGAGCTTGGTCACCTCGGCTTGCGGCCGGCGAATGCCCGCGACGGATGCGGCCCGGACGATTGTTTTGGGCAAGCCGTTCTTCGCGCTCTCCAGTGAAAGCGAGGGTTCGCGGTCAAAGTCCATGTCCTTGGTCAGCCGCATGCTCCCGAAAACGGCGCGCATAGCCATGCCGCCCTTGAGTATCAGACGTGGGCCATACTGGCTAACGATCTCGCGCAGCAATGCGACCTGGCATCGGTCGATGGCGGTCAGGCGCTCGTCGAAGCCTTTTTCGGACGGAGAATATAAAGCACTCATTTATCAAATTTTGATATTTACATGCTAAATGTACAACTCTGTTGCGGCGATGGCAAGTTGCGCCATGGCGTGCTGTTTGAGGTAAGCAATGTAGGTGGCGCTCGTAGTGCGCCGAGCCCGCGGTCGCGGCTTCGCGTTCGGGGCCAGCACGCCATGGAAGCGGATCAGGTGCAGCCGTGGCCGCGCAACCAGGGCGGCCAGCCGCGCGCCCAGGAACGCCGCAGTCCGCGACATCCGGCGTGCACCGCATGATGGGCAGAACCCTCGGCGCTTGCAGTTGAGAGTCAGCTAGTGACTGAATTACAATTAAGAAACTTTAGTAATTCAACCAAAGCGAACTTCCTATGCAAAGCACCATCACCTCCAGAGGGCAAACCGTTGTGCCCGCTGCGATACGAAACCAACTCCACCTGGGCCCCGCTGATCGATTGGAATGGATACTGGACAACGGTGGCATCCGTGTGGTGCCGGTGCGATCCAACCCGATAGACGCTTTCAGGGGACAGGGCAAAGGTGGCGCAACTGCGCGGCTGCTTAGCGGCCGCAAACAGGATTTGGCGCAGGAATGAAACGATTCTTGCTGGATACTTCGGCCCTGTTGACCTTGCGTGACGATGAGGCTGGTGCCGACCGCGTTGCTGAGGTGCTAGCCCTTGCCAGCGGCGGCAAGGCCAAATGCTTTGGTTGCTTCATCACCCTGATGGAGGTCTACTACCGCGTATGGCGGGACGAAGACCGGGCAGCAGGACAACTGGCCTACCAGCAGTGCTTGGCCCTGCCTATAGAGTGGATGTCAAACAGTGAGACATTGCTGGCAAAGTCCGCCGAATACAAAGCCCTGTATCCGCTATCGATTGCAGACGCCTGGATTGCCGCATGCGCCGCGGAGCAAGGCGCTGTTTTGCTGCACAAGGACCCGGAATTCAAACCGTTGCCCGTGATGCAGGAACTTCTTCCGCTCAAAGCAAGAAGAATAGTCAAATAGCCGGGCAGCCCATGGCGCCTGGGCTCTCTGATGGCCGCCGTCAGGACCGTGGCTTGATGTTCTCCGGGTCGTACAGGGAACGGTAACCCACCGCCTCGACCTTGACGGGATAGACATCCGCGAAGTATTGGATCCGCAGTTCGCGCCCCACTTCGGCATACGCATGCGGCAGGTAGGCCAGGGCGATGTTCTTGCCGATGGTCGGGCCGAAGGCGATGCTGGTGGTGTAGGAGCGACGGCCCAGCGCGTCGATCAAGGTGGCACCGGTTGAGGGGTCCATTACCGGCAAGTTGCCCAGCGGATAACGCGCCACGCCGGTACTGTCGATGTTGCTGGTCATGACGAGGGTGCAGAGGGTGGCCGGCTGGTGGTCGCGTTCGCGGAATTTCAGGTGGGCTGCTTTGCCGTGGAAGTCGGCGGCCTTCACCTTGGGGCGGGCGAGGTCGCATTCCATCAGGTTGTATTCGGTCAGCAGATCGGCGTTTTGCAGGCGCAGGCTCTTTTCCATGCGGCGGCTGTTGGCGTAGGTTTCCACGCCCACCGGGGTGACACCCAGGGCATACAGCGCATCCCACAGGGCCAGGCCATCCTCGTATTTGAAGTGCAGTTCCCAGCCTTGCTCGCCCACATACGAAATGTGGAAGGCCAGCACCGGCACGCCCTTGATCGTCAGGTTGCGCAACGCCGCAAACGGGAAGTTCTCATTCGTCCATGCCTCCGGCTCATCGGCAACTTTTTGGATGGTGGTACGGGCGTTGGGGCCCCAAAGCCCCAGGCAACCGTACTCCGTGGTGGTGTCGGTCACGGTCACTTTGGCGCCACGGTCTTGTGCCATGCGGCGTATCCAGGTCAGGTCGCGGTGGCCGGCATCGGCGCCGTCGACCACGCGGTAGTGATCCTGGCCCAGGCGCAGAACCGTCAGGTCGGCGCGCACACCACCCTTGGCGTCCAGGAAGTGGGTGTATACGCCTTTGCCCACCGGCGTGTCGCCGCCCACCTTGGCCACGCAGATGTATTCCAGCAGGTCTGCCGCATCCGGGCCGACCACATCGATCTCGGCGAAGTGCGAGACGTTGATCATGCCCACGTCTTCCGACATCTTCAAATGCTCGGCATTCGACACGCGCCAGAAGTGGCGGTTGTCCCACTCATTGGCACGCACCGGCACCTTGTCGCCGTAGACCTCCAGCAGATGCTCGTTGCTGGCATAACCATGTGCGCGTTCCCAGCCGGAGAGCTCCATGAAGTAAGCGCCGAGTGCTTTTTCGCGCTCGTAGAACGGGCTCTTGAAAACGCCCCGCCCAGCGCTGTAGGGTTCGCGGTTGTGCACCGGCGGGTTGTAGATCTTGAAGGCGGCTTCAAAGCAGCGGTCGTGGATGTATTTCTCGTCCTGCTGGTACGGATAGGTGCGGGCCACGTCGATACGGGCATGGTCCAGATGGGTAACACCATCGGTCATCCAGTCGGCGACAAGTTTGCCCACGCCCGGGGCGTCCTTCACCCATACGGCTTCGGCGTACCACAAGCCTCTTACCTTGGACGACTCGCCGATCGAGGGGTTGCCATCGGTGGTGACCTGCAACAAGCCGTTGAAGGAATGCTTCTCGTCGTAGCCCAGTTCGGCCAGGATGGGCGTGAGTGTTATGGCCCGCTCCAGCGGCGCCATGATCTGCTCCAGTTCCAGATCGCGCTGCGAAGGCGACAACCTAGCCTGCTCCTTTTCGAGCAAGTCG
>JANLPN010000447.1:0-2486 GCA_031367285.1 Betaproteobacteria bacterium
CGGCCGGCAATACATGGGCTTGCCAGCTTGGCCAATCGTGGTAGGCGCCATAACGGTCGCCGTTCCAGCCTTCCTGGCCATCACCACGCGGGTTCGAGCAGAACAATACGCCGCCTGGTTTCAGCGCCCCATGCAATTGCCTGAGCACACGTCGCAGTTCCTGGCTCGGGACGTGGAACAACACGGCGTTGGCGAATACGCCGTCGAAGCGGCTGTCGACCAGGTCCAGCGCGAGGAAACTCTGCTCCAACACCTCGCACCCGCTGTTCCCGCGTGCCAATGCGGCCAGTTGCGCCGACCCCTCAAGGCCCATCACGCGGTGGCCGAGCGCCTTGAACGCCATCAGGTCGCGGCCGGGCCCGCAGCCAAAGTCGAGAATGTCGAACGGCGGCGATGCCTCGATATGCCCCAGCAGCGCATCGATGTTCTGGCGCACGTCGTGGTCGCGCGTGCCTTTCCAGAACACCTGTGCGTTCCTGTCGTAATGCGCCAGCGTGCGCGTAGCGATACGCAGCAGATCCTCGGGTGTCTGGGGCATGCTGGATTGGTTGGTGCCGGCGCTACTCTTTGGCCGCATCAAAACAGACTGTTCTGCTCTGGCGGCGAGGCTTTGGTGATGCTCCCCGGCTTTGTCAACACCGCACGCGCCCATTCCAGGGCTTTGTGCTGCTCCCAGTATTGGCGCATCTCGTCCACATACAGCCAGGCCTCGTATTTGCCGCCCACGGCAATGCCGTAGCCGCTGTCGGGCTTGACGGGTTTGGGCGCGCGCTCCAGCAACATCTTCACGGCTATGGGGTGGTCTTTTGCGGCTTGCTTCAGCTTCTGGCTGGCGATGGTTGATTCGCCCATTGCGAAGGTGGCAAGCAGCGCGTTCAGCTGCAGCGTCGGGTTCATATCGTCCGCGTAACGGCCGTCGATAACGAGCACGTCGTTCCAACGCCCAAACCGCACATAGGCACTGGACAGGTCGGCGCGCAGGCCATGGTTGTCGTTGGGGTTGAGCTCGAACACCAGCCAGTGCGCCAGCTCCATGAAGCGTTGCCAGTTGCCCGCGTCCTTGCAGATGTAGGCCAGATGCGCCACCGGCCGCAACGCGGGACGATTCGGCCACACACCCCAATGGCATTCGATGGGGCCCATGGCTTTGGATTCGAGCGTGATGCGCAGTTGCCCGGCCGCGCGCTCCGCCATCGGCGCGAGCAAGGGTTGCGCTCTACCCGACCGGGCAATGCTGTCCACCGCCATCACCAGGTCATCCAGCACGTCGAAGCTGAACCACAGGCCCGGGTTTTTCCGCAGCAAGTTGAGCCAGTCGCCGGCGTTGCCCCAGACTTCTTGGTCGCCGTTTTGCAGGCTTGTCATGGAGGGCTTGGCCTGTTGAAAAGTCTGGCCCCAAAGCGCTTCCAGTGTGGCCAGTTCCGCGTCCGGCACCAACTCGGCGGCAACCTGGTGCGTGGCCCCGTTTTCATCCTCTTCGGTGAACACGTCGAACTGGTGCCGCACGGTGGGCGCGGGGGCAGCAAGCAACAACTCGTCAAGGCGCCGCCACTGGTCGTTGGCCTGCATTGCGACCCCCACAAGGCCGGCGTGGGGGTCTTTGGCCATCTCGCGCAGGCGTTCGACCAATTCAGCCAATTCCGGGTCGCGCCGCTTGGCCAGCAAGGTCGCCCACCACTGGGCCCGGCCTTGGGCCTCCGCCAATCGTCCCTCGCTCACGAGGGTGGCCACCTCCAGAAAACCCAGCGCCGGGTCGTTGGGATTGAGTTCACCGGCGGCTTTGAACGAACGCCAGGCGCCGGCGTGGTCGCCACCGTCGGCCAGCATGGTGGTGCGGCGTTGCAACGCGTCGCTGCGCAAGAGCTTGTCGCCACGCAGCAGGATGTCGTCGATCAGGCGCTCGCGTTTGCTCTTGCGGCCCATTTCCAGCCAGGTGTCCATCAACAGGTTGAACAGTGGCGCCAGCTTGGCGCCGAGCGGACCCGGCTTTCGAAAGTAGGGCTCCAGCAACGCGGCGGCACGGGCGTGGTCACCTTCCTCGAACCATTGGTAAGCGGTGTCGGCTACGGCATCGATGCCGGCCTTGCTGGACGCTACGTCAGACAGTCTGGCCTTGGGGCAAGCGTCCAGCACATAACGCAGCAGGTTCAAATTGCCGAACAGTGGGGGGCTGACCACCGCGCCGCAGCAATGCTTGAACTTGCGCCCTGATCCACATGCACACGCATCATTGCGCCCCTGTTTCGCTTGGCCCACGGCCACCAGACCGTGGGCTGGCATGGGCAACTCGCCGTACAGGCCGCGCGAAGCTACGCGCGAAAAACGCTCGACTTCCGCCGGGCCAGACGGAATCTGTTCCAGAAATGACGGCAGAACCTTGGGCATTGCCTCCATAAACCACTCCGCAAAGGCCTCGGGTGTAGGGTTGCCGAAGGCCTTCCTGCCCGCGAGGTGCAGAAAGGTGTCCAGTTGTTGTTCGAAGTCGG
>JANLPN010000450.1:0-19671 GCA_031367285.1 Betaproteobacteria bacterium
TCGACGTTCGCCGACACGCGCGATGCGGGACGCCCAGAAACCAAAAACCCCCACAACGCATTGAAATACGGGGGGGCAATCTTTTTGGACTTCCTTGGATGTCCTAAAACCTACTACTGGCGGAAACGGAGGGATTCGAACCCTCGATGAGGCTCTACACCCCATACTCCCTTAGCAGGGGAGCACCTTCGGCCGCTCGGTCACGTTTCCTGTTAACTCTGGCCCGGTCCGATTATGTCACGAGTGGTTGGGCCTGTCCGCCGGCATCTGGTCCAGGTCAAAGGCCTTGTGCAGGGCGCGCACGGCCAGCTCCATGTATTTCTCGTCTATCACGACCGAGGTCTTGATCTCGCTGGTGGAGATCATCTGGATGTTGATGCCCTCCTCGGCCAGCACGCGGAACATGCGGCTGGCAACGCCCACGTGGCTGCGCATGCCTATGCCCACGATGGACACCTTGCAGATCCGGGTGTCACCCACCACCTCGTGCGCGCCCAGGCCGGACATGAGCTTGGACTTGAGCAGGTCCACCGCCTTGGCATAGTCGCCCCGGTTGACCGTAAAGCTGAAGTCGGTCTTGCCGTCCTTGCTCAGGTTCTGGATGATCACGTCCACGTCGATATTGGCGTCGGCGATGGGGCCCAGTATCTGGTACGCAATGCCCGGTTTGTCCGGCACGCCCAGCACCGAGATCTTGGCTTCATCGCGGTTGAAGGCGATGCCTGACACGATGGCTTGTTCCATTTGTTCGTCTTCCTCAAAAGTGATCAGGGTGCCCGACCTGGCTTCCTCTTCAATCGGTATGTCCCAGGGTGTAAAACTAGACAACACGCGCAGCGGCACCTTGTATTTGCCGGCAAATTCGACCGAGCGTATTTGCAGCACCTTGGAGCCCATGGAGGCCATCTCCAGCATCTCCTCGAAACTCACGGTGTGCAGGCGCCTGGCATCGGGCACCACACGCGGGTCGGTGGTGTAGACGCCGTCCACGTCGGTGTAGATCAGGCACTCCTGCGCCTTCATGGCGGCGGCCACGGCCACGGCCGAGGTGTCGCTGCCGCCGCGCCCCAGCGTGGTGATGTTGCCCAGCTCGTCCATGCCCTGGAACCCGGTGACGATCACCACCTTGCCCGTGGCCAGGTCGGCACGCACGCGTTTGTCGTCTATCGATTCGATACGGGCCTTGGTGTAGGCGCTGTTGGTGCGTATCGGCACCTGCCAGCCGGCGTAACTGACCGACTCCATGCCTTCGGCCTGAAGCGCAATCGCCAGCAGGGCCGACGACACCTGCTCGCCGGTGGCGGCCAGCATGTCGAGTTCGCGGCTGTAGTCGTCGGTAGGTTTGCTCGGTGCCAGCTCCTTGGCCAGCGCCAGCAGGCGGTTGGTTTCGCCGCTCATGGCGCTGGGCACCACCACCATCTGGTGGCCGGCATGCGCCCATTTGGCGACGCGTTTGGCGACGTTGCGGATGCGCTCGGTGGAGCCCATCGACGTGCCGCCGTATTTGTGAACTATCAATGCCATGGGAAAGTGTGATTTGCGGCGTGTGCGACATGCCTTCGCCTGGGGCCGGGGGCCTCAGCCAGGCAAGGCTGGATCGGGGTGTGCATTGTACCAAGCCAACACTTCGCCACGGCGCTCGGCAAACCCGTTGGCCACCTTGATGTGGATACGGTGCCCACGTGTGGTGCAGGCCGCGATCTGGTCCAGCAGTTCCTGCAACTGCGCGGTATTAGGTGTGGCGCCAAAGCCGGCTTTTAGCCAATGGCGCAGCATATTGGCCTGGCGTGGGCGCGACAGGGCCTGGGCCTTTTTGATGAGCAAGGCACCGTCGGCAGGCCGGGTGGCGCCGGCCGCATCCTCGCGCGCCACCTCGTCCAGCACCTGCTGCGCCTGCGCGGCATGCTGGGCGCTGCGCGCAAAGGTGGCGCGAAACTGGGGGAAGGTCTCTTCAAGCACCGGCCGCAGCCTGGCGCGAATGCGGTTGCGCGTAAAGCCCTGGTCGGTGTTGGTGGGGTCTTCCACAAACGCCACCTTGCCTTGTGCCAGCCAGGCGCGAATAACGGCGGCGGGCACTGCCAGCAAAGGCCGGTAGTAGATGACGCCATCGCGCTCCCAGCGCGCCGGCATGGCGGCCAGGCCCGGCAGGCCGGCACCGCGGCTCAAGGCCAGCAGCATGGTCTCCACCTGGTCATCGGCATGCTGGGCCACGGCTACGCTGCGGCAAACCAACCCGCCGTTGGGCTCCTGCATCGCAGCGCGGATGGCCGCGTAACGTGCGCCGCGTGCGGCCTCTTCAGGGCTTTGGCCGGGGGCATGGCGTGCGTCCACGCGTTGCACGGCAAGCGGCACTCCAAGGGCATCGCAAAACGCTTCGCAATGCCGCACAAAGTCGTCCGCCGCTGCCTGCAGCCCGTGGTGCACGTGGATGGCCGCAACCTGGCCTGGCCACTTGTGCGCGCAGGCCAGCAACAAGGCCGTGGAGTCGGAGCCACCACTGAAGGCAACAGCCAGGGGCAGCTCCGGAAGAAAAGCCGCGAGGGAGGACGCGAGTGCGTCAGGCAGCGTGGGAACTGCCCTATTTACCGCCGGCTTTCGCATCGGCTTTGGTGTCCGTATAACGGCCGTAACTCTGCAAGCGCTCGTAACGGCGGTCGAGCAGGTCTTTCACCTTGAAGTCGCTCACCTGGCGGTAGGCATCAGCCAGCGCACGTTTTAGAAACGCACACATCTGTTTGTGGTCGCGGTGCGCGCCACCCACCGGCTCGTTCACGATCTTGTCCACCAGGCCCATGGCCTTGAGGCGGTGCGCGGTGATACCCAGCGCATCGGCGGCGTCCTTTGCCCGGTCCGACGTTTTCCAGAGAATCGAGGCACAGCCCTCGGGGCTGATGACGGAATAGATGGAGTACTGCAGCATCAGCACCTGGTCACCCACCGATATGGCCAGCGCGCCGCCCGAGCCGCCTTCGCCGATGATGGTGGTGATGATGGGCACTTCAAGCTGGGCCATCTCGAAGATGTTGCGCCCTATCGCCTCCGACTGGCCGCGTTCCTCGGCGTCGATGCCGGGGTAGGCGCCCGGGGTATCGACAAAAGTGAACACCGGCAGCTTGAACTTCTCGGCCGTCTTCATGAGACGCAGCGCCTTGCGGTAGCCCTCGGGTTTGCACATGCCAAAGTTGCGCAAGGCACGCTCCTTGGTATCGCGGCCTTTTTGCTGGCCCAGCACCATACACGGTATGCCATTAAAACGCGCCAGGCCGCCGACGATGCTCAGGTCATCGGCAAAATGGCGGTCGCCATGCATCTCGACGAAATGCGTGAATATCTCGCCCACGTAGTCCAGCGTGTAGGGCCGCTCGGCATGGCGCGCGATCTTGGTGATCTGCCACGGCGTGAGATCGCTGTAGATGTCTTTGGTGAGCTGCTGGCTCTTCTTGCTGAGCTGGTCGATCTCTGACGAGATATCCACCGCCGACTCGGTCTGCACGTAGCGCAACTCGTCGATCTTGGACTCCAGCTCAGCAATGGGTTGTTCGAAATCGAGAAAAGTTTTTTTAGCCACCGAAAGCTCCATTCACCGTCTTAGTACTCCACCGGGAGCGGGTCGAGCGAGCGCCAAATATACCAAGTCGCCACACTGCAATACGGCGTCCACGCGCCGGCCACTTCGCGCGCATCGCTGCGGCTCACGCTGTCGCCCGAAAAATAATTCTTGCTGATGCCGTTGATCAGGCCTACGTCATCGAGCGGCAATACGTTGGGGCGCATCAGATGGAAGATCAGGAACATCTCGGCCGTCCAGCGCCCGATACCGCGGATGCCAACCAGCTCGGTGATGATGCCTTCGTCTTCCATCACATCCCACGCGGCCACGTCAATCGCACCGTTGTCGAAGTGCAGCGCCAGGTCAACCAGGTACTCGACCTTGCGTGCCGACAGGCCGGCCGCGCGCATGTCGTCGACCTTGAGCTTGAGCACGTTGGCGGCTGTCATCTTGCGCGGCAACAGGGCGAACCGGTCCCACACGGTTTGCGCCGCCTTGACCGATATCTGCTGGCCCACGATGCTGCGCGCCAGCGTGGTGAAGGCATCGCCGCGCGTTTGCAGGCAGGCGCCATCGGACTGCGCGATCAGCCGTTTCATGACGCGGTCTTTTCGGGTCAGGTGTTTACAGGCCTCGTCCCAATAACCGGGCTTGACGTACACCACCACGGGCGCCTTGCTGGTTGCCATGTCAGGCCCGCTCCCAGGTCGTGCCGGCGGCCGAGTCTTTAAGCACCACACCCAGGTCGGCCAGCGCGTTGTGGATGCGATCAGCCTCCGCGAAGTTCCTGGCCAGCTTGGCCGCCGCGCGCTCGGCGATCAAACCATCGATTCCCAGGTCTTCCGGCCTCCGGCCTTTCAGAAATGCGCTGGCGTCGGAGCCCAGCAAACCCAGGCAACCACCGAGCGCCTTGAGCAGACCCGCCAGCGCGGCCGACCTGGTCTTGTTGACTTCGGTGGCCAGCTCGAACAACACGGCCACGGCTTCGGGTGTGCCGAAGTCTTCGTCCATGGCGGCCTTGAAACGCGACGCGAAAAGGTCGGCCCAATCGATGTTCACAACGTCCGGCCTGACCAGATCCAGCGCGGTGTACAAGCGCTTGAGCGAGGCATGTGCGTCATCGAGATGCAGGTCGCTGTAGTTCAGGGCGCTGCGGTAGTGGGCCCGCACCAGGAAGAAGCGCACCGTCTCGGCATCGTATTTGGCCAGCACTTCGCGAATGGTGAAGAAATTGCCCAGGCTCTTGGACATTTTTTCGTTGTCCACGCGCACAAAACCGTTGTGCACCCAGAACCTGGCCAGCGGCTTTTCGTTGGCGCCTTCGCTTTGCGCGATCTCGTTCTCGTGGTGCGGAAACTGCAAGTCCATTCCGCCGCCATGGATGTCGAAGGTCTCGCCCAGCGTCTCCCCGCACATGGCCGAACACTCGATATGCCAGCCCGGCCTGCCCACGCCGAAATCGCTCGCCCACTTGGCGTCTTCGGGCTCGGACGCCTTGGCCGACTTCCACAGTACAAAGTCCAGCGGGTCCTGCTTGCCGTCCAGCACGGCAACACGCTCACCGGCTCGCAACTCGTCCAGTGATTTACCCGACAACTTGCCGTATCCGGGAAACTTGCGCACCGAAAAGTTGACGTCTCCATTGCTGGACTGGTAAGCCAGCCCCTTGCCTTCCAGACGGCTGATCATGCGCAGCATCTGCGGCACGAACTCGGTGGCACGCGGCTCCAGCGTCGGCGCCTCGATGCCAAGCGCGCCTATGTCACGCTGCATCGCCGCGATCATTTCATCGGTGAGCGCACGGATGGAGATGCCACGCTCGACGGCGCGCTTGATGATTTTGTCGTCGATGTCGGTGATGTTGCGCACATAGGTCACCTCCAGCCCACCAGCCTTGAGCCAGCGCTGCACCACGTCAAAGGCCATCATCATGCGCGCATGGCCGATGTGGCACAGGTCGTAGATGGTCATGCCGCACACATACATCCGCACGTGGCCCGCAGCCAAAGGCGAAAACGACTCCAGCCCACGCGACAGCGTGTTGTAAATGCGCAGACTCATGGGTGGCGCGGAGGCGTGTTCGACGGACTGGACGGGCGGGCAACGGACTCGGCGGGCATGGGCAGACAGGGTGCAGTGTGGGGGTTGGCAAGGCCGGTGAACGGCACCGCTGGGCTACAATCAAACGCAGTATAAAGCCCCGGTGTCCGGGATTGCAATGCGCCTGGTTCAGGAGACTTCTTAATGCAAAAACGCCCTGGCATCGGCCGGTGCATGCGCCTGGGTTTGCTGGCCGTGGCGGTAATGGCCACGACCGCTTTCGCGGATGACTACACGCCGGTCAACCAGTTGCTGCGTGACGGGCAGTTCGCCGAGGCCATGGTCAAGGCCGACCAGTACCTGGCCAAGAACCCGCGCGACCCGCAGATGCGTTTTCTCAAGGGCCTGATCCAGCAGGATTCCGGCAAACAGGCAGAGGCGATTGCCACCTACACGAGGCTGATCGAAGACTACCCCGAGTTGCCCGAGCCCTACAACAATGTGGCCGTGCTTTATGCCGCGCAAGGCCAGTTCGAGAAGGCGCGCGTTTCGCTGGAGATGGCTACGCGCGCCAGCAGAAGCTACGCGGTTGCGCATGAAAACCTGGGGGACGTGTATGCCCGCCTGGCCAGCCAGGCCTACAGCCAGGCGCTGGCGCTCGATGGCAGCAACAGGGCGCTGCCACCCAAGCTGGCGCTGATCCGGCAGTTGATAGGCAGTCCGGCAGCGGCCAGAAGTGGAGCTGCCATCGACAAGACCCTGCCTCCCCGTCCGGCCGCTTCCGCTGCAAAGTAATGCAGGCCAGCGGCACCACGATGGTGGCAAACAATTTTTGAAGGAAACATCCGTGACGTGGTACCGCCATTCCATCAGCCGCCGCGTTTCGCTGCTGGCCATTGTGCTCGCGGTCGCCGCACCCTGCGCGCTGGCCGACGAGGCTCCCAAGGTCAGGTTCAGCACGTCGGCGGGCGACTTCGTGATCGAGTTGTACCCGGACAAGGCACCAAAGACCGTTGAAAACTTCCTGCAGTACGTCAAGGACAAGCACTACGACGGCACCATTTTTCATCGGGTGATTGAAAACTTCATGGTGCAGGGTGGTGGCTACGACGCGCGCTACGTCGAAAAAAAGACACGGCCTCCCGTCGTCCACGAAGGACGCGAAGCCTTGTCCAGAGGCGGCCTGCGCAACGTCGTGGGAACCGTGGCGATGGCACGCACCAACGACCCCAATTCGGCCAGCGCGCAGTTTTTTGTCAACGTCAAGGACAACGCCTTCCTCGACCCCACCCTCATCCCGCCCGGCGACCCGGTGCCTCGCTTCGAGTACCAGGGGCGCGTTTACGAAAACACACCGCGCGCCAATCTGTTAAGCGCGCCGCAGCTTTTCGGCTATACGGTGTTTGGCAAGGTCATCAGCGGCATGGACGTGATCCAGGCCATCAAATCCGTGCCCACCGCGGCCGGCGGCCCCTTCCCCTCCGATGTCCCCAAGACAACCCTTCTTATCAACTCCGCTACTTTGGTGAAATAAATCATGAGCAATCCACAAGTCGAACTGCACATCAGCGAGCTGGGCGTCATCACGCTTGAGCTCGATATGGCCAAGGCACCCGTGTCGGCGGCGAACTTTCTCGAATACGTCAACAAAGGTCACTACAACAACACCGTGTTTCACCGTGTGATTCCGGGCTTCATGGTGCAGTGCGGCGGTTTCGAGCCCGGCATGAAAGAGAAAACCAGCGGCACGCCGATCCCCAACGAGGCCGCCAACGGCCTTAAGAACCTCAACTACACGGTGGCCATGGCGCGCACCAATGATCCGCACTCGGCCACGGCGCAGTTTTTCATCAATGTCGCCGACAACGGCTTCCTCAACCACACCGCGCCCTCGGGACAAGGCTGGGGTTATGCGGTATTTGGCAAGGTGGTGGCGGGCACCGACGTGGTGGACAAGATCAAGATGGTGAAGACCGGGCGCAAGGGTTATCACGACGACGTGCCCAACGAAGATGTCGTGATCGAAAAAGCCGTGGCACTCTGATACCGCGATGAAGGCCGTCGATACCAGCGACTGGCCACAGCTTGACGCGCCGCCTTCATGGCGGTGCGTGGACTTCATCTCCGACCTGCATTTGCAGGCCGCGGAACCGGCGACCTTCGCCGCCTGGCAGCACTACATGCAGCACACCACCGCGCAGGCGGTGTTCATACTCGGTGATCTGTTTGAAGCCTGGGTTGGCGACGATGTGATTGCTACGGTCGCGTCAAGACCGTCTGACGGCGACAGTTTCGAAGACCGCTGCGCGTTGATCCTGAAACGTAGCGCGTCGCAACGGGACGTTTTTTTTATGCGCGGCAACCGCGACTTCTTGGTCGGCGAGGCCTTCACCCGCGCATGTGATGTGCAGTTGCTGCATGACCCGACGATTTTGGAGTTCGCGGGTCAGCGCTGGCTGCTGTCGCACGGAGATGCCTTGTGCCTGGCGGACACCGACTACATGCAGTTTCGAGAGATGGTGCGCAGTACCGCCTGGCAGCGCGAATTTCTGGGCCAAGCACTGGAGCAACGCAAGGCGCTGGCGCGTGGCCTGCGTGCGCGCAGCGAAGAACACAAGCGTTCCCGTCCGGTCATGGTGGATGTGGACCCGCAGGCCACCGTGGCCTGGCTGCGGGCGGCCGATTGCACGGCCCTGATCCATGGCCATACCCACCGCCCTGCCGACCATGACCTGGGCAACAAGCTGCAACGTACCGTGCTCAGCGACTGGGACCTGGCCGCCATCCCGCCGCGCGCCCAGGTACTGCGTATAGGCACGCTTGCGCCAGGTGCACCCGCGCAGGTACAGCGGCTGCCGCTGGACGCCGCTTGAGAGCGCCCCCAGCCCTGGCTCCGCCAGGCCCCCCGAGGGGGTGCAAGAAAACTTGGGAGCGGCCCGGCGTTTTCTCATGAGGCGGGTACGATCCGTGCTGCAGTGGCTTAGGGCATTGCGCGGCGGGGCGAAGACCCGGCCCTCCTGCATTCCGGACCGCATGTGGCAGGACACCCTGGTCAGCTTCCCTTTTCTTGCGCGGTACGGCGCCGTATCCCTGCCGGCCCTGCGCCGGTTGACGCGGGAATTTCTGGACCAGAAGGAGTTCCACGGCGCCGGAGGTCTGCAGATCAGTGATGCAATGGCCGTGGCCATTGCCGCGCAGGCCTGCCTCCCCGTGCTGCATATCACCGCACCACATAGCGGGCTGGCGTGGTACAGCGACTTCGTCGGCATCGTGGTTCACGCGGGCGCGGTGCGAGCACGGCGCGAGACCATGGACGACGCCGGCATCGTACACTCCTACGACGAGGAACTGACCGGTGAAGCCATGCAGGACGGGCCGGTAACCTTGAGCTGGCAGGACGTGGCGGACGCCGGACGTTCGGCGCAGAGCGGCTACAACGTGGTGATTCACGAGTTCGTACACAAGATCGACATGCGCAACGGCGTTGCCGACGCTTGCCCCGCGCTGGCTGCCGGCTTCATGGGTGCGCCATCGGCCGCGGCAGCCCGGCGAGCCTGGAGCGCCGCCCTGCAAACCCACTATGAGAACTTCTGCGACAAGCTCAGCATTGCCGAGCGCTTCGGCGGGGAGCAGCCATGGCTCGACCCCTACGCCGCGCATTCGATCGGCGAGTTTTTTGCGGTCGCGAGCGAGGCCTACTTCGTGAGCCCGGAGTATTTCGCGCGCGATTTTCCCGCACTGGTCACCATGTTTGACGCGTTCTTCAACCCGCAGCCAGGTTGATACTATCGATCTGCCACGGGTCCAGGAACTGTTCGGCGTAACGCAGGTACACCTGCTCACCCACAAACACGTCAAACAGGTCCGGGTCGATGTGCCCGTTCTGCTTGAAGCGCTGCATGATGCCCATGGCCTGCGACAACTTCATGCCGGGTTTGTAGGGCCGGTCGCTGGCGGTTAGCGCCTCGAATATATCGGCAATACCCATCACACGCGCCTGCACCGACATCTGGTCACGCGTCAGTCCCTTGGGGTAACCCTTGCCGTCCATGCGTTCGTGGTGGCCGCCCGCGTACTCCGGCACGTTGCGCAGGTGTTTGGGCCAGGGCAGCTTCTCGAGCATTTTGATGGTGGCGACGATGTGGTGGTTGATCGTGTTGCGCTCCGACTGCGTGAGCGTACCGGCGCGTATGGTCAGGTTCTCCAATTCGTCCGAAGTGAGGAACTCGGTCTCGACGCCTTCCACGTTGCGCCACACACGGCTGCCGGCGATCTGGCGCACCCTTTGCAGGGACTCATCGCGGGTGGTTTCGGAGCCCACGTTGGTGGTGCGCAGGAAGGCACGGTCGGCTTCCAGTGCGTCCATCTCGGCACGGTAGTTGACCCAAATGGCGGTCTCGGCCTCCGGACTGACCTTGCTGCGCAATTCCAGCTGCTGGCGCAACGCAGTGATCTCGGCGTCGCGTTTTAGCACCTCGAAACGCGTGTCGATCAAATCGATCCGGTCAAACAGCGTCTGCAGCTTGGTGGCTTTGTCCACCACATGCACCGGTGTCGTGACTTTGCCGCAGTCGTGCAGCAGGCCGGCAATCTTGAGTTCATAACGGTCCCGGTCGTCCATGGTGAACGATGCCAGCGGGCCTTTGGTGGTGGCGTTCACGGCTTCGGCAAGCATCATGGTGAGCGCAGGCACGCGCTGGCAATGGCCACCGGTGTAATGCGATTTCTCGTCGATGGCCAGATTGATCAGATTGATGAAGGACTCGAACAGTTCCTCCAGCTGGGTCATGAGCAGCCGGTTGGTCAGAGCAATCGCGGCTTGCGACGCCAGCGACTCAACCAGACTCTGGTCCGAGGACGAGAAGCTCACGACCTCGATGGACCCGGGGCGCTGCGCATTGATAAGCTGCAGCACGCCGATGACCTCGCCCTCGTGGTTCCGCATGGGCACGGCAAGAAAGGACTTGGAACGGTAGCCAGTGCGCTCGTCAAAACGGCGCGTGCCCGAGAAGTCGAAGTTGGGCTCGGTGTAGGCGTCCGCGACGTTGACCGTCTGGTGGTGGATGGCGGCATATGCGGCTACCAGGGAGTCGTTGGGGGCCCCGCTTTCATCGAGCAGCGGCAGGTTGGGGAAACTGATGGCATTGCCCGACGTACCACCCATCGCGATGCGCAGCGAATCGGTACGCAGAATCTCGAACCGCAAAGCCCGGTGGTCGTCCAGCATACGGTACAGCGTACCGCCGTCCGCATTGGTGATCGCCTTGGCCGCCAGCAGGATGCTCTCCAGCAAACGCGTAATGTCGCGCTCTTTGGACAGCGACGCGCCAATCTCGTTGAGCTGCTCAAGCCGACGAAGAAGGTCATCTACGGAGTCCAATGTCAGCCCCTTTCAGGTTGTGCACGGCGCCGGCGTTTTCCCGTCCGTCATGCAACATTGTGGCAGGGATCAAACGCGGCGGCGGCTGGTGGTCCAGGGCATGTGCCGCGGGACTTCAGACTACGGTTTGAGCAGCACTTTCAGCACATTGCGCAGGCGATGTTCATTCCGTTCATCAAAAGTACCGGCGAGCACCTGGCCAACGTCGCGGGTCCAGGTCTGCGCCGGTGGCGGATCGTTGCGCCGCGTCAGCAACTGTAGCTGGAACATGCGCCGCGCGTCCAGGTGTTCCGCGGGGGTCGGCACTTCGGCGGCCATCTCCAGCCGGAGCAGCGCGGTTTGAGGGTCGGTGCCGCTCACCGCTCCCAGGGCCTGCGCCCAGGAGGCACGCGCAGCGGGATTCACGCGTGCGCCCAGCTCCTGGGCATTGGGCACCAACGCGGGGTCGCGCTTTTCCCAGGCGCCCAGCAACTGGGTCAGGGCCTCGCCATGGGCTTGGGAGGCGAGTTTGCGCAGCGCCAGTTGCGCGCGTTCCAGCGCGTCGCGCTGGGCCCGAAAAGCGGCGTCGCCCAGCCGGGGCGTGGGTTGCCAGTCGGGGCGGGGTGTGCGCTCATCACGCGTATCCGCGCGCTCAAAACCCCGGCCACCGGTACGCGGTTCACCCCGCCCGGCACCTGCCCGCGGGCCATCTTTCCGGTCACCGAATTTGCCACCACGCGCGGCGGAAGCGGGTTCGGACTTTTTCATGCCGGGACGGTCATCACCGCGCACCGCAACCACCGGTTTCGGTGCTGCTTTCGCAGCCGGTACCGGCGCAGGTGCTGAAGCCGGTACCGCTTCCATTGCCGTTTCTGCCGTTTCCACCGCTTCCGGGACGGCGGCGGGAATCGGCACAGGTCCGGCGGACGGCTCGGCCACCAGTGCGTCGGATTTTGCAAGCTGTGGTTCGGCAGCAGCCGTTTGCACCACGCCCTGCGCCATGGCCTGGCCGCGCAACGCCGCGTCCAGCGCAGCCATTGCGGAGCGAATCAGGGGCGCATCGCCGGATGCGTTGGCACTGTCCAGCGCCTTGGCGGCGTCCAGTACCAGGCGATCATGTTCACCCAGCGCCGCTTCGGCCTTTTGCCGCTCGGCGGTCTTGCGCTCGAACGCGTCGTCCAGGGGCTTGCGAAACGCGTCCCACAGTTTCTGCTCCTGCCTGCGGTCCATGGGCACGGCATGGGCTTCCGCCTGCCAGCGTTGTTGCAGGGCCTTCACCGCATCGACCCGCAGCACCGGTGCCGCGCCCAGAACCACGGCCTCCTCGATCATGGCCTGGCGCTGCTGCAGGCTAAGCTGCTGCAAGGCCTCCAGCGGCGCCGCGGCTGCGTCGATCGCGGCCTTCCACAGCGGCTGCAACTCGGCAAACATCTTTTCGCCCACGTGCCCGCCATCACGCCAGCGGTCCACGAACTGGTTCAGCACACGGGCAAAACCGCGCCAGTCATCATCCAGCGCCGTGGTGTTCGCGGCCGCCCAGGTCTTGACCTCCTCGATCAGCGCCAGCCGCTGGGCGCGGTGTTCGGCTGACTCGGCCTTGACCTTGTCCAGCCAGGACTCGACCACCTTGTGCGCCTCGTTGCAGGCTTCGTCAAAACGCTTCCACATGGCGTGGTTGGGTACGCCTCCCTGATCGGTCTGTTTCCATTGCTCGCGCAACGCGCGCAGGGTTTCCTGCATCTTTCGTCCACCAATGGCCTGCCCCGGCGGACGCGTCAGCAGGCCTTCTGCCTGGGCCACCAGGGCCTCGCGCAACTGGTCGGCACGCCAGCGCTGCCAGCCTTCCATTTCACCGGCGGCGGCCAGGGCCGCATGTGCCTTGTTTTCCAGGCTGTCGTCAATGATCTTGCCAAAGTCTTTCAGTACGTTGCGCAGCGCGGTCGCCGCACCGGCGCTGGCCTTGCCATGCCCTTCCGCAATCTCGCTCTCCAGTTTTGCCAATACCTCGACCACCTTGGCCGTGGCCTGCTGCCGCAGTTCAGGGTCGATGCGGGGCTTTTGCGTTTTGGGCGCCGCCTCCGCCTGCACGCCGCGCGCCATGCGCAATTCGTTGGCCCACAGCGGGACCGGGGGCAGCGGCGCAGCCGGGTCGCCGGCCGCCGCAACGGCCTGGGCCAGGGCATTCTGGAACGCATCCCACACCACCAGCAACTGGCCGCGCGACGCATCCAGCAGCGGCGGAAACTTCATGTCCACACTGGGCCAGTTGGTGTCTGCCAGCAAGCTGGCGGCCTGGTCCTGCCAGTGCGCCACATCCGCACGCAACCCGTCCCATACCGCCTGCGCCGCAGCCCACGGCTTGGTCGACAACACCTCGATGCGCTGGGCCAGCAAAACCGCCGCCTCACGCTGCACCTGCACCCGGTGCTGCAAGTCCTCGATCACCCGCACGCGCTCCGCCAACTCACTCTTGTGGGTGAGCAATGGCTCCTTGCTGAGCGGTGCACCGGCCTTGGCGGCATCACGCTGCCACGCGAGCGCGTCCGCAATATTGAGCTTGGGCAAAGACAACAGAGTTCGTGCCTTGGCGGCCCATTCCGCGGCCGCCAACTCCTGCCCCTTGGCACGCCTGATTTCGTCCAGCCGCTCGCGCACCGGCCGGGCCGCTCCCTTGTCGCGCGCGCCCAGTTCGCGGAACACCTCCTGCAGCTGCTCCAGGCCCGGATCATGGCTGAGCCAGGCGCGTATCCGTGTCCCGCGCTCACCCGACGTGGGAGCGGAGAACGCGCCCGCCGTGAGTTCATCAAGCTTTCGAATGTCGTTGTTCTTGGGGGATGCAGTCATCGTCACAGTGGGTAAGGGACCGGTAGGGGTGTTTTCGGAAACCGGCTATTTTCGTCGGTATTGGGAGACGCCCGGGATGTATTTGCGCGGCGCCGCCAGAAGCGGCCCCACTCTGCTAGTTATTGGCCAGACTCAGTTCGGCGCGCGGCGACCATTTCGGGTCGGCGGCCACTGGTTTTACGGCGCCCAGGAACAGCCGGTCAATCGGCAACTTCTGGCCACTCAGGTAGTCCTTCACGGCCACGCCGCGTTGCAGCGCCAACTCGCGCATTGCATCTTCCGTGACCGGAATGTTGGCCAGCAGCAAGGCCTCCATGTCGCTGGCCGGAAGGTCGTTGGAGATGCCGACCAGGTTGCGCGGCTTGGCAATGTCGGCGCGTTTATAAACCTCTTTCAGCAGCGCCGGCATTTCCTCGTCGCTGACAACAAGGAGCACGGCCGCCTCCTGGCTTGCGCCCACCGCGCCACTGGTCACCAGGGTGCGACGTTTTTCCGCCTGCAACAAGGCGTTCAGACGTTCGTGTTTGTAGGCTTCGCGTTCGGCCTCCAGGCTGGCGGTGCCCACGACCGTCATCTTGAGCGCGGGGCGCTCGGCGAGCGCCTTCGCGACTTTGTCCAGACCCAGCTTGGCATCGGGTAACAGCGCGGCGGATCCGGGCGCGAAGGCCACCACGCTGAGTTCGTCCCCACCTCCGCCAAAGGCGCTGGCCAGCAGGCTGAAAGGTGCCGTAATGGCCCTCACGATCAGGTTGACGATGACCTTGAAGATGATGGGCCCGAGGCTGAACTGCGGATCGTTCAGGGAACCGCTCACGGGCAGATTGATGTCAATCACGCCGTTGCGGTCCGCCAGCAGGGCCACCGCCAGCTTGACCGGCAGGCTGTTGGGCGCACCCTCCACCTTTTCCCCGAATGTCAACTGGTTGAGCACCAGTTTGTTGCTGGCCGTAAGTTGGCCATTGGGCAATACCAGGTAGGCAACGTCCACGCTGAGTTTGCCGCGCTCGATGCCGTAGCCTGCGTACTTGATCGAATACGGCGACAACGGTGGCAGTTCGAGATCGCGCACCACACCCTTGATATCGAGGGCCAGCGGTTTTGCCAGCGGATTGAGCTTGCCCAATATCTCAAGCGAGGCGGTACCTTCTGCCCGGCCACGCAACTCCAGGTCGGCCAGTTGCGGCGGGCCCTGTGGCGTTTGGGAAGAAAAGGCGCTGAGTTTGCCGGTCAGCTCACTCAGGTTGGCCGAGTAGTTGGGCTTGACGAAACGGTCGGAAAAAAGCACTTTGCCGTTGATCAGGCTGACCGGCCCGATGTTGATTACCGGCTCGGGACCACTGGCACTTGCCACCTGCCCGGCCGACGCCGTGGCGCCCGTCGCAGCGGATGCAGGGGATGCGGCGGCCACGCTGCCTCCACCCGGCGCGCTGGCGGCTGCCACCGGTCCGGCCGCGTCGACCGAAGTAGCCGACTTGACCAGATTCTGCAAATTGATGCGCCCGTTTTCATGGATGATCACACGCGCGAAGAAGTCGCTCAGCGTGGTCTCCTTGACCGCCACCGTCGTTGCATTGCCAGGCACAACGGCCAGTTCCATGCCACGCAGGCTCAGGGTCTTCCAGCTCAGCAACTCCTCGGCAATCTGCAGGCCACCGTCGTTGGCGGCCAGACTGTTGGCGCGGAACTCCTCGAGTACCGAATCGCCACTGACCTTGACCGACGGCCCTCCAGCCAGCGCGGCATAACGCAGCTCGCCCTTGAAACCGGCAGCCGCGCGCAGCAATTCGATATTGAGTCCGTCACCGAAATAGGGCTCCAACAGGTGCACCGGAATATGTGTCGCCACCACGCTGCCCTGCGCCACCAGCGGCTGCAACTGCAGGCTGCCGCGATAGTCAAGTTGGCCCGGCTCGCCGCCCGTGCTCCGGATGCGGGCCGATAACTGCACGGGTGAGGCCTGGGTTCCGTCTGCCCTGGCGTTTTTGACCAGCACTTTGAGCGCCGACAATTCCAGCGCCACCGGCTTGGCCATAGCCCGGTCTTCAAAACTGACCGTGCCACCTTCCAGCGCCAGATCATTTACCAACACCGTCCACGTCGGCGCGGACGCGCTGGCCGAGGGCACGCCTTTCACGACTTTGCCGGCCGGCACAGGCATCTTGGCACCGCCGGCCGGGCGGGCCGGCTTGAGCCATTGCTCGAACATCCAGCGTTTGTCGGTGGCGCGCAGAACGGCCAGCCGGGGTTGCTCAATGGCCAGCTTGCCGACCACCACGCTGCGCTTGGCAAGATCGATCTGAGCCTGCGACAGCGAAACCTTCTTGACGGCCGCCAGGTCCGGCTTGCCGAGCCCGGATGGGCCACCCAGCGCAAGATCACCCAGCGTCAGGGACGCAATGGCCAGTTGCAGATCGGGGGCCTTCCAGAGCAACTCCAGCTCCGTACTCAGGTTGCCACGCAATGAAGGTTCGATGAACTGTGCCAGGTAAGGTGCCGCCAAAACCAGGGGTGCGCCATCGAGTGCGACCTTGACGTTTGCCTGCTGGTCGGTTGCGGAGCCGCTCCATGCCAAGTGTGCCGGGGCGGTCGTTGTTTTTCCGGCCAGGGACGCCGAGCCCCGAAACTCCAGCGGCTTGGTCAGAGGCCATACGAAGCCCGTAGCTTCAACCGACAACTCACGCACCAGCAGATCGGCATGGGGCGAAACCGCCGCGTCGGACCAACTCGCCGTGCCGTTGTTCAACGCAAATTTCGCGACCTCCAGTTTCCAGCTCTCCGGCGAAGCGCTGGCCGCAGGGGCTGAGGCAGCCTGGGCCTGGGCAGTGGCAGCATTGGCAGCGCCGGCCGCCGGGGCAAGATCGAGATTGATCCGCCCTGACCCGTCGCGCCGGACGAACAGCTGTGGCGCATTGAGTTCGATCAAGCTGAACTTTGCCACCTGCTCCAGCGGGCGAACGTCTTCCAGCGTGAGTTTGAGCCCGTCGAAAGCCAGCAAATCCTGCGCCTTGCTGTCTGCAAGCTTGGCGCCGGCAAGCTCCAGCGCCCCGCTCAGACGCACCACGGGTTTACCAGCCTGTTCGAACGAGAGCTTGAGATCGGCAGCCAGTACCGCCCGCTGCAGATGGACCGGCACGCTGGCGGGGATATAGGGAAGGTAGGGCGCCAGATCCATGCCACGCAGGCTGATGCTGGCGTCGGTCTTCTGGCTGGGCGCGAACGGCGTGGCCTGTGCCGCCGAATCAAAACGGCTGCCATTAAAAACAAAAGCCAGCCGGGGTTCGACTTTTACCTGGCGCCTGGACTCCAGATTGCTCAAAAACGGAACACTCAGGCTCAGGTCGCGCACGACATGGGTCTTGTTGACGGCTCGGTCTTCAAAGTCGAGTGCGCCGCCACTGAGTGACACGTTGAATAACGCAAAGTGCAAGGGCTCCGCCTTGGTTTGTCGATCCGGGCCGGGCTGGGCCAGCCGGGCCAAAATGTCGTCAACGTCATACTTGCCGGCCCCCAAATGGGTCAGCTTGAGCTGCGGCCCCTCGACCAGCAAGGTTTCAACAACCGGCGCCAGCCTCAGCAACGACTCGAGTTCCGCGTTCGCATACACCCGTTTGATCTTGAATTGCGCTGATGCGCCGTCCTGGCTGGCAATGGCCAGGTCACTGAGCGTCAGTTCCAGCGTCCAGGGCTTGAAATCGATCTGTCCGACACTCACGGTGCGCCCAAGCTGCTCGCCGGCGATCTTCTGAAGCTGGCTTTTTAGCAGCGGTGGCACCGCCACCCAGGCCAGCGCCCACAGAAACAAAACGGCGCCAAGCAGCCAGAGCACGCGCCGCAACCATTTTTGGGCCCACGTCGAGGAAATTTGCATGGGAAGAGTTTTCAATGCGGCGCGTGAAACGTCAATGGCGCGAAATGCAAAAAACCAACGGACGGAGAAGCCGACGGCCAAAAAGAAAGCCCGGCGAACTGGCGAAACGCCTGCCCGTCGGGCTCGACGGCTGACACGAGGTCCATGCCGTCTTTGCTTGCAAAATGGGAGATTGAAGTCCCACCGTGCTATGGCGGCAAGAGATTGCCTCCATGGTTCGCCGGGGCCGCTTTATCAACACTACCCGAGGATAGGGACTGGCTACTGCCGACGTGGTGCCTGATTGCTCAGACACGGCCAGTCTAGGCCCGGCAAGCGCGAAACACAAGCTAATTTTTCAATCGGAGCGTAATAGCAAGAACGGCTTGAAGATGGTCAGCGGCACTTGCAAAAGCAGGCTCGGCTGGCGAAACACATCGGCAGAAATTCCCGAAGATAACTTGCATATTGATCTTGTTTCTTATGGTTGACCGGATATATTGGTTGAACCTAGAATCCAGCCAACCCTAAAAGACTAGGGTTAACCCGAATCGCTGCCGAATCCGGCAATATTCAACAGAATACGCGTTCCCGCAGACGGGGGCAGAATGTTGAAGGCGTACCAACCCAAACGATGTGCCCGGGTCCAGACGCTGCCTGCAGTGCTTTTGACACCGGGTCCGCGCCCAAGAAGGAAGAGCTATGACAGCGTCAAAAACAATGGTCAATGGTGTGAGAACGTTTGTCTCGGATATTGCCCAGGGACTGTTTGAAATCACGCACAACGGATTTGCCATGCTCGGACTTGCCGTGATGTTTGCAGCCGTCACCTTGACCGTGCGCCCCGAGATACGTGAATTGGGCGAGACCGAACTGATGGGCTGGCTGCAGGCCCGCCAGGTCTCATTGGGCGTGACGGAACCCCCTGCCGAGGCGGTTGAGCGTGCAACGGCGGCCGACCCCAAGGAGTTGCCCAAACAGCAAGCAAGCGTGGCGTTCTGGCTCAGCAAGAAATACCGCGTCGCGCCCGAGCCACTCAGTGCCCTGGTTGCCGAAGCCTACGATATCGGACGCCGGACCAAACTCGATCCGACCCTGATTCTCGCCATCATGGCGGTAGAGTCCGGCTTCAACCCGTTTGCACAAAGTGCGATGGGTGCCCAGGGCCTGATGCAGGTGATGACCAAAATCCACGGTGACAAATACGAGAACTTTGGCGGCAACCTGGCCGCCTTCGACCCGATGACCAACTTGCGGGTCGGAGTCAAGGTGCTGCAGGAATGTATAGCGCGCGCGGGTTCGCTGGAGGGTGGCTTGCGCTTCTATGTGGGCGCGGCAAATCTGGAAGGCGATAGCGGTTATGCGGGCAAGGTGATGGCCGAACACGCCCGCATCCAGTCCGTGGCGTCGGGCCGGCCGGTGCCGATCACCCCGGCCCAGCTTGCCCCTGTTGCAGGCCCGGGCCGGGAATCCAGCGAAGCAGAAAAAATCGCCGCGCTGGTCCAATCCTGAGTGTCGGCTTCGGAGTGGCGGACGTCGCGTCGCCACCGTTTCGCCGTCCTCGGGCAGGCTATCATCGAGCCCTTTTGCGTTCCAGGACTTTCATGTACAACCGCAATATCCTCGTTGAACAAACCGACCCCGAGTTGTGGGCAGCCATACAGGCGGAGAATCTCCGGCAGGAGCAACACATCGAGTTGATCGCCAGTGAAAACTATGCCTCCCCGGCGGTGATGGCGGCACAGGGAACGCAGCTCACCAACAAATACGCCGAAGGCTACCCCGGCAAGCGTTATTACGGCGGCTGCGAACACGTGGACGTGGCCGAGCAACTGGCCATTGACCGGGTCAAGCAGATCTTCGGCGCGCAGGCCGCCAACGTGCAGGCGCATTGCGGCGCATCGGCCAATGAAGCGGTTTTCCTGGCTTTCCTGAAACCCGGCGACACCATCATGGGCATGAGTCTGGCCGAGGGCGGCCATCTGACGCACGGCATGGCCTTGAACATGAGCGGTAAATGGTTCAAGGTTG